>JBBKWX010000110.1:0-3914 GCA_037969175.1 Bacteroidia bacterium
CTTGCTCAGAACGGGGTTGAAAAGCAGATCTGAATGCGCTGCTGTCCGGAATCGAGTTTCTGGAAATGTCGATTTTCATCATTCATACCGACATACAGGTTTTCCTTTATTTAATTCAAGTCAGTTTCTAAAGATGGGTTTGCATTAACAAATGCATCTTAAACCTCAATCCTAAAGGATTATTTGAGACCCTTCAATCTCCGTGAAATCTGTGTACCCCGAGACTTCGCATACGCGTCAAACCAACAGTAGAGAATATTTCCCGCAGATCTCGCAGAAGCTATATATTCCATTCTGTGAGATCTGCGAATGCAAAGTGAATCTCTTGCAATAACGTTTCATAACCGCAGAAACCGCTGAACAAAGTGATATCTGTGAGATCTGCGGGAAAAAGAAGGTCTAATAAAAAAGTAAAAATTATTCCGGGAACCAATGGCATTGAGTATTTGGGTTGAGGCTCAATATTGCATAACTTTATTACAGGAGGATGGGATGTAGATGAAATAACAGGATCCGGTTTTAGGCAAGATTTAGAGGCGAGTGAAATTTGTTGAATTTCTATTTGAATTGAATTCGATATCCATGTTTATTGTTCAATTGATCATTAATGCTTTATAAAAGATAGTAGGATCAGATAGTTATCAAGTCAATTTTAAAATCCTAATCCATGAAACAGGCTCTATTCACAATATTGATTCTTGTTTTAAGCACATTGGCTTTGCAAGCTCAATGGCAAGCCGATGTGAGGCTTACTAATAATACTTCATCTTCTAATACCTCATATAATAATTCAAGATGTGTTGCCGCCAGTGGTGATACCGTGCATGTGGTTTGGGAAGAATTTCGGAATGGCAATTTGGAGATCTATTACAAGCGAACAACCGATTGTGGAATTACTTGGGGTAATGATATTCGCTTAACGAACGATCCAAATACCTCCTTGAATGCATCCATAGCAATTTCGAATTCATTTGTTCATGTGGTTTGGTTTGATGATAGAAATGGAAACTTTGATATTTATTATATCCGTTCTACTGATGGGGGCTCAAGTTGGGGTGCTGAAACACAAATAACTACCGACCCGAACAATTCAGGTTATCCATCAGTATCTGCCTTAGATTCATTAGTATATATAGTATGGGGTGATCATCGGAATGGTATTGCCAGAGATGTTTATTATATGCGTTCCGCAGATAACGGATCCAGTTGGGGGCCTGAGACACAATTGACAAATAATCCGGGCGACATCCGTCATGTATCCATTGCGCTTAGCGGTCTTGATATTCACGCACTGTGGATTGATGATCGGGATGGCAATTATGAGGTCTACTATAAAAGGTCCTCAGATAGCGGTACGACCTGGGGTCCTGATACCCGTTTAACAAATACCCCCGCACTTTCTGAATATCCTTTGCTTACAGCATCCGGATCAATTATACATGTTGTGTGGAGCGAAGGACCTATTGGCACCGCCAATTTGTTTTACAAACGTTCTACGGATGGAGGATTAACCTGGCAGGCAGATATACAAATGACAAATAATTCTACTAAAAGCTCCACTTCACCTTCTGTAGCAATTTCAGATTCTCTGGTTCACTTAATATGGCAGGATAACCGGGATGGCAATAAGGAGATTTACTATAATCAATCCTTCGATGAAGGCCTCACATGGGGTACAGACACGCGTCTGACGAATAATGTTAGTGTTTCAGAAAACCCATTCATTGCTGTTTCCGGAACAAAAATACACGCTGTTTGGCAAGATGTACGTGACGGAAATTATGAGATCTATTACAAAATTAATCCTACAGGAAATGTTGTAGGATTGTATGAAATAAGCATAGATGCAGAAATTTTTAAGGTATTTCCGAATCCGGTTTTAGATGAATTCAGGATACTGTTTTCCGAAAATATAAATGAATATTTACATAATAGTTCCGATGGGCTAATTACTATTCATAATGTTTCTGGTAAAGAAATATATAGGAATTCGAATTTTGAAAAAAATGAAATGAGTATTGAAACTCATAATTTTGAATCGGGAATATATCTGGTAAAATTTCAAAGTATGAAATTTCAGGATTCAAAAAAGTTGATCATTTTAAGATGAGTTTGATTTATTTTTAATCATTACTGTCCGGAATAAATTTTAGTTTTTTATTTAATGCTTTTTTTTTAACCACAGGGGCCACAGTCCCGAGACTTCGCATTCGCGTCAAGCTAATAAATAAAATAAAACCACGAAGAGCACGTAGGTCACAAGTTTCACTAAGATATATTCATGAAAATATCACTTCTAATTCGAAATTTATTTTGGGCATGTCTTAGTCCACCAGCTGGCAGACATCATTATCAGAACAGATTTTATACAAAATCAAAAAGAAACAATACTGTTTCAGAATATGTATTAAATACTTAGTGTAACTAAGTGTACTTGTGACCTTAGTGGTAAAAGAACATAATACTTGAGAAAAATAACTGCTATGAAAATGCAATACAATTAGCCATAGGCTCAACAAATTACCCAAAATAGATAAAGTTAGATTGACGCGTATACGACACTTCGGGCCTCTGAGATCTCTGTGGTAAAAATAGCACAGATTCCCTTTGTAGATAAATACTTATGATGCAATTAGACAGGATTAAGATTATTCCGGACAACATTGATAATGAATTTATTTTTTATATCTTAAAATCTTCAATCATCACAGTCCGACATTTCAGACTACTATCTTGCTATGTTGAATAATTAGATACTTTTGTCCTCTGTATAAAGGAATTTAGGGGAGATATCTCCCTTTTTTGATGAAGAAGATATATACCAGGCCTCAACTGGCGGCCGAGATAGCGGATTACAGAGCTACTGGCCTATCAGTTGGCTTTGTCCCAACCATGGGCGCTTTACATAATGGGCATCTTTCCCTCATAAGGAAAGCCTTGAGTGAAAATGACCGGGTGGTGTGCAGCATCTTTGTAAATCCTACCCAGTTCAACGACCCCAAAGATCTCAAGAACTACCCCCGACCGGAACAGGAAGATCTCCGCTTGCTTGAAGAAGAAGGCTGCCATTTAGCTTTCCTGCCTCAAGTGCAGGATATGTACCCCGAAGACGAGCCCGAACTATTGGATCTGGATCTGAAAGGACTGGATACTACCATGGAAGGTGCACACCGCCCCGGCCATTTCAGGGGGGTCATCACCGTCGTAAAACGACTTTTCGATCTGGTAACACCCGATAAGGCCTATTTTGGAGAGAAGGATTATCAGCAATTGCAGATCATTCGCTTTATGACCCGGAAACTGCAACTTCCGATAGAGGTTGTTACCTGTGCTACAGTAAGAAGTCCGGAAGGATTGGCAATGAGTTCCCGGAATAGCAGATTGGACGACAAAGAATATAAACTGGCTTTGATCCTGAATAAAGCATTGAGAAGCATTCTGGATGTATATCCTGAGATGCAGCCAAAAGAAGCTATTGAAGCTGCTTTGGCAATGCTTGAAAAAGCCGCTATCCATCCTGAATATTTATGCTTGGCTGATGGAGATACCCTTGGTCTGATCAATTCCTGGAATGATTCTAAACATATCCGGGCTTTTATAGCAGCTCCTATCGGACCTGTCCGCCTTATCGATAATATCAGAATTAGCTAGTCCTTTCAATCAACCCGATAATATTTTCGTTAATTTTGCGCTGTAATGATGATAGAAGTATTAAAATCAAAGATCCACAGAGTAAAGATCACACAAGCTGAACTTCACTATGTGGGTAGCATCACCATTGACGAAGATATTTTGGATGCTGCCAATATGATTGAAAATGAAAAGGTAGCGGTCTTCAATGTGAATAATGGTGAGCGACTCGAGACCTATGTTATTAAAGGAGACCGTGGCTCGGGAACCGTTTGTCTGAATGG
>JBBKWX010000111.1:0-2876 GCA_037969175.1 Bacteroidia bacterium
TCTTTAGCTCATAGTAAGTTGAGTAGAGCCATCTACATCTTGAGAATAACCGGTACCGGTAATAATTCAGTATCCGGAAAGTTTGTTCTGGGAGAATAGACTAGCGAAAACGCACTCTAATTTATTTATCAAGATAGTATTTAGTCTTTCCGGAATCAGGTATACTATCCAAACTATATTGATGAATACGATTGCAGAAAATCTATATTATTGTTTCAATATTTTCAAGATCTGAGGTTTGGTTCCTGAGATCCTAAGGAAAAACAATCCACTATCCAGCGAAGAGATATCTATTGTGTTCACGGTGATACCCGATAATTTTATTTCGCCAAAACTATCATAGATCATATAATCTATAGCATAGCCGGTTCTGTTAATTCGGATCACATCCTTAGCCGGATTGGGATAAGCAACCAGCTTAGGGAAGGAGGTTTCGTTTACAGAGCTTGGACCGTTTATAACGGTAATGCTGCCAACCATCCCAAAAGAAACGGCATGTGGAGTACATTCATATTGATAAAGCCCTATCATTTGCGGAACATATTGAAAGAAAGTATCAGCCGGAGCTTGCCAGATCTGATCAAATGAAGCTGCGCCCGCAGGTATGGAAGTAGAGGTGATCGTGTGAACCATAGAAGGGATATCCAATGGCAACCATTGCACCGTATCTCCAAGTTGGATTGTGATATCACTCTGGAATGTTACTGCTTCAACAAATTTAAAATATCCATCCCAAACCAGCATTTTGTGAATCGTCGCCTGTGATGTTTGAGTATAGCAAATGATCGCAAAAATAAGGATCCATTTTTTCATGATTGAAATCTTTTTGTTGTATTTCTTTTTAGGAAAATACAAGATATAATATTATACAATTTAATGTATCAAAACTATAACGTAAACTACGATATTATATTTGATTATCAGCGTTTTGATTTGCAAGAACAAGTTAATAAATCTAGTTCAATATACTGATTCTTACCTTTTTCTTTTTTAGAAAAGTATTATTCAGTTTCTCTGATAATTGTACAGCTTTTGATGCAGGTACGGCTACAAAAGCACAGTCTTGTTTGAGTTCAATCGCTCCCAGTTCATCCTTTTCCAGATTCCCCTGTTTGAAAAATAATCCGGCTATATCTCCTTTAGAAATTTTATCTTTTCTTCCACCGGAAACATATAGAGTTTGCCACTGAACATCATGTACAATAGTTCCCGATTTGAGTTCCTCGATCTCAGATCCTTCAATAAAGTTAGGTAATATCTCTTTTTCCCATTTCAGAATATACGCAGTTCCATCACTGTGCATTCTTGCAGTTCTCCCGTTTCTGTGTGTAAACTCTTCAGCTTTCATGGGCAGTTCATAATGGATAATAAAGTCCATTGCAGGTACATCTATACCTCGTGCAGCAAGATCAGTTGCAACAAGTAATCGATGCGTTCCATTCCGAAATTTTATCAGCGCTCTCTCCCGGTCTATTTGTTCCAATCCGCCATAAAAACATACATGATCAATATCTTGATCATCTAGAAATTCACTCACCGTTTGTATGGTATCTTTTAGATTACAGAAGATAATACCATTCCCTTTTCCAATATGCCGGATCAATCCTGCCAAGGTTTCCAGTTTATTTTTTGATGGAGATACAATGGTCTTTAGTTCAAGTTTATTACTCTCTTCAGCCGCATAAGATATTCTTGCCGGATCTGTCAAGCCAACAAATTCCGGGATCTCGATCCGTTGAGTTGCTGAGGTCAATATTTTCCGTGTGATACTTTTCAGAGAAGTAACGATCTCTTTCATTTCCACTTCAAATCCAATCTCCAGTGATTTATCAAATTCGTCGAGTACCAGCGTTTTTATGCCGGAAGTATTCACATTTTCTCTGCGCAAATGATCCGCAATCCGACCCGGTGTGCCGATAAGAATCGCCGGTGGGGTCTTCAGTTCTATCTTGTCTCTTGTGCCGGATTTCCCGCCATACACAGCATTGATCTTGAAACCTATGCCCATGTCGCGCACAACCTGCTCGATCTGTATGGCCAGTTCTCTCGATGGCACCAGGATAAGCGCCTGCACCTGATCCGATGCTGCATCCAACTCGGCTATGATAGGCAAAAGGAAAGCAAGTGTTTTTCCTGTTCCGGTAGGGGATATCAGGATGATCTCTGTGTTGGATGATATAGTGGCTAAAGCCTCCAACTGCATCTCATTGAGCTCTTTGATACCTAATTTGCGAAGTATGGCTTCCTGATCTTTTTTAATAACTGACATGCTGCAAAGATACCTTATTTGGGGAGAAGTATTGTGTCAGGAGTATACTCCTGACAATTACGAATTACGAATTACGAGATACGAATTACCTGTGGTGTCAGGTGTTTACTCCTGACACAGCAATAAATGATGAAACATTCTTTGAATACAAAGCAAATCCGTGAAAACCCGTGTCATCCGTTAAATCCGTGTTCCATTATAGAAAATGAATTCTCTGTAATGATGGTTTTCTTTTCACCACAAAGGCACTAAGATCACTAAGTGACACTAAGTGTTCTTGTGATCTCAGTGGTAAAAAAAGGGTAGCCAAACATTATGCTTTTATAGCCCAGCGCATTTTTGTAGAACGGGCTCTTGGGTTGGCATAACATTCTTCTGCTGAAGGGCGAATAGGATCCGGTGCTATATCACTATAAATGCCCGCATGGAAGAGTTGTTTGAACGAATATTTTACCCTTCTGTCTTCTCCTGAATGAAATGAAAGTATAGCTACACGTCCGCCCGGAGCAAGCGCTTCAGGAAGCTTTTCAAGAAATTTATCCAATACGCCAAATTCGTCATTGACTTTTATTCGCAAAGCCTGGAAGCATCGCTGACAAGATTTTTT
>JBBKWX010000112.1:0-5759 GCA_037969175.1 Bacteroidia bacterium
CTTTGATATTTATGAGGAAAATTTAAGTTCACCAGAATGTTCCTGCAGTTGGTCTTATCGTAATTTGTTTTTTGCTAAACAGAAGATAAAACTACATTCAAAGTGTTGTATGACAAGCCATGGGCTTGCAATATTGTACGAAATAGATAAAGTTAGCTTGACGCGTATGCGCACGTGCGGGATCCATATTGATCCAGGCTCTTTTGATGTTATTTCATCTTCGAAGAAAACCTCTGGTATACAGAGAAAAAAGAGATCAAATACCAAATAAAGTCCAATGAAAGAAAATTTCTCTTCAATCTCTGAGATCTCTGTGTAAATCTCTGAGATCTCTGTGGTAAAATTAGCACAGATTCACCTTGTAGATAAATACTTATGATGCAATTCGACAGGATTAGAAACCCGATTCCGGACTACAATGATTAACTATCTGCTGTTTCGAATTATTTTTAATGGGATTCTTTATTATATATTCGTTTTTAATTTGTGTTGTTTCCAAACTTTTTGTTGTTCCTTACTTAAGAAAGTCCAGGCTACTATCCTACTGATCTTGTTTCCGGTACCCATCTTAATGGTCTTTACTTCCAACGCCTTTTCTTTATCTAAGGTTAAATAAATACCTTCTAAGTTTTCTTGTTTTGAAACCAGTGTTGAATACCAAAAGCATGAACTTGGAAACTGTTTGCTTTGGATTATCATATCGGTAATAAAACGTGCTTCGCCACCCTTGCACCAGAGCTCATTCATCTGACCGCCAAAATTAAGAACAGGTTTTGCAGCATTTTTACCTTTCAGATTCTTTATTTTCTTTGCAGCTGCATCTTGTGCATCAGCTGCGGAAACATGAAAAGGAGGATTGCAGATTGTAAGATCATAGTATTCGCCTTTTTGAATTATATCGTAAAATATATTCTTTGGATTTGATTGCAACCTCAGTTCGATCTTACCTTCTAAATTTGGATTCGATCTTACTATTTCCTTAGCTGCTTCCAAAGCAACAGGATCTATATCCGTTCCAACGAATTCCCATCCGTATTCCGCATTCCCAATGATGGGATATATACAATTGGCACCCGTTCCAATATCCAAACATTTAATTTTATTTCCCGCAGGTAACGGACTATTCTGAGTTTCTAAATAACCTGAGTTTAATAGATCAGCCAAATAATGGATATAATCTGCTCTTCCCGGAACAGCCGGACAAAGATAATCCGTAGGAATAGACCAGTTTTTTATATTGTAATTATGCTTGAGCAATGCTGTATTCAGATAGCGTACAGCTTCAGGATCAAAAAAGTCAATGGATTCGTCACCGTATTGATTTATCTTGACGTAAGGTGCAAGCTCAGGGCAGGTGCCTGAAAGCAGTTTCAGGTCATACCGTTCCCTGTGCTTATTACGTCTATGTAGTCTCGCCTTTTCTTTGGGATGTTCTTTCTTTTTAGGTTGCATTGATTTGATGTTCGGAATTGATCAAGTAAAATACGCTATTTTATCCTGATCTAAATTGAAATTTGGTAAAGTGCTCTTATCCAAGATTGCCACCAACCCGGTTGTATATGTTTTTGGATACCCATTTCCTCGATTCTCCCAATCTCATTCTTTTTATCAGCTTGTATTCCTTGTAATTATTTTCATCCATAAAAGCCGCTGCTACACGATTGTCTTCGGGAAAAGATGCATTTTTGCTTTTGCTTAGCCTGAGTCTCATCAACTCCCGACCCGCTTCTGCTGATGTTGCCATGATCAGACCATCGCCAAAAGACGGAAGATAAAATCCATCAATGTTTTTATCGGTCTGATAAACAAAACCGCCATTCAGGAAAGTTTCTATATGAAATGATCTGTCTTCACCTGTTGTAGCCTTGTCAAGTTCCAGAATTTGCTGATGAAAAGCAGAAGCATAAGGAAGAATTTTAGCTGATTCGCTGAATAGAGTTTGTGTGGGCAGCTCAGTAAAATGTAAATAATTAGTTTCAGTTTCGAAACCAACTTTTCTATAAACAGGTTCTCCAAGTTCCGTAGCAATAAGATAAACTGTTTTACATCCTTTTTTTAAGGATAGCTCTACAAGAGATTCTGTGATCGTTCTGCCAATTCCTTTATTCCTGTGTTTCTCATGTACTACAATATGAGCCAGCCATGCTACATCATTATGAATTATAGCCGCACCAATACCTGCCAGCTCATTCGCTATTTCAATTTTTATCGGAAAACAAAAATCGGATGAAATATAGTATGAAATAGTTGGAGAAATACCATTCCAGCCTGCAGGTTGCAGATCCGGGATCCCGGATAGGTCTTTTTCTATTAATTCCTGTATCAACAAAATGAAAATGGTTTTGTTTCCGGATAAGATTTTATGTGAATAATTTTAGATAAAGTTGCTCAACCTTATCTCTTGCCCATTGGGTTTTTCTAAGGAAAGTAAGACTGGATTTGATGGATGGATTTTCAGTAAAACATCTGATATTGATTCTGGATCCGAGTTCTTCCCATCCCAATTCTTTCACCAATCGATCCAATATATCCGCAAGTTTTACTCCGTGTAAAGGATTGTTCTTTTGTACTTGCTCATGCTTTTCTTCTTCAGCCATCGGAATCATTTATTATTCTTGAATCATCAATTATTTCAACTTTGCTGCTATTTGTGAAAAGGCATCCTGTTGATTTTTGCGTTGCAGGGCAGTCACATTAGTTCTCAAACTCAATCGGGTAAAGACATGAATATCTGAATCCATTAATTGCACTTCACTTCTATCTAATCCCTTATATATTAATACTGTGCTAGTGGTACTTGCTACGGGGTCGTGTTTAGAATGAAACACTTTAAAGTAGATATCAGTAGGTACTGAGATCCCATCTTCCAGACTTTTTCTTACCAATTTCATAAGTGAATTTAACTCGTTGATCGTCTCCACCGGTCTGAATCTATACCAGAATTTATTTTCATCACCCTTCAGATCCGATTCTGAATACACTAGCATAGGACCTACGATCGCTGCAATGGTTTGTGTTTTTGCAGAAGGCACAACGATAGGGTCCACAAGAAATAAATTCTTAGGATGTAATCTTGAATTAAAATATCCGGAGCTCAGCAATTCCAAGATGAGAGTTCCACCTGTTGATGAACCTGCTATGCTGATCTTGGTATATCCTTGTGATATGAGTTTTTCGTATTCTCTTTTTATCGCAGCACTCCAGTCTTGCCAGGTGGAAGCTTTGAATGAAGCATAATCTCTTCCGTGGCCATCAAGTAAAACCTGAGAAATTCTATAAGAGGAATCTGTACTCCATGATTTAAATTCTTCCCATTCGAATGTTGTTGCAGAGTAGCCGTGGATCACAAGAATGATATGTTTGCTTAGATCATTCGCATCCGGATTTGGATACTTGGCAGAAACCAGATACTGCTCGGGATTATAAAGAGATGGATCAAAAATAACATTGCCATCGAGTACATCATCTGTAATATCCGGATCGCTGCAGGAATGGATCATTGGAACCAGCAAACACAACATAATAATATACAGCTTATTCATTTGATTTATTTTTTAACAGTGTATAACAGATATCGAAATGAAAATACAAAGGTTGTAAAGTGCCTGGTGAATAGCCCTCTTTGGCAGTAAGGATATAATAACCCGAACCCAGATTCAGCTTGATGGGTAGCTCCTTGAAATGATAGCGGATACCCAGTTCAGGCGATAGCAGGAAAGAAGTATTGGGAACCTCATCAAAGATCTCAAATTCAAGATCAGAATAAAAATATCCAACATTTAGCCGGGGTGCAATATGATATGCTTTTGTTTTATTAAACAGCCAGCTCCCGGACACCAGAAAATTATCCTGCTTGATCGCATTTGAATTGTACGCAGTGCCTAATCTGGATGTGATATAATCAAATCCCAACAAGAATCTTTCAGGTTTAAAATTGGCAAATTGATATTGAATAGATAGTCCATTTTCCCAATACATCCCTTGGGTTTTTTGGATCCTCAGGCCAGCATCTATGGATTGTGTATAGCCTGTACCGGAGAACAACATAACAAACGATAAGATCATGAATCGTATAATTCCCTGAAAACTCATGCCAATTATTGATTTCATATAAACTATATTTTAATGGAACATCAGATCCGTGTATTAATAAAAACTAAATTTTCACCGCTGATAAAAAAATCAAATCCTTTCAATTTTGTGATTGCCCGGAAGAAATTATTGGACGATTCTTTTTCCATAAAATCATGAAGTTCGATGATCAGAACTTTCACTTTTTCTAACCATTCGGTCTCTGTTTCAAAAATATATTTCTCTGCACCTTCTATATCTATCTTCAAGATATCAATTAAGTTTATAGCATATAGATCGATCAAACCCTGCATGGTTATGGATTCTACCATTAACTGATTCTTTGCATTGGCTGAATAACTTTCTGAGGTCGCTCCCCATTCTCCATATTGTGCATCTATCACCATCGACACTCCTTTGTCATCCTTCCATATCGCTTTATTTAGAACTACAACATTTTCTAAACCGGCGGTATTCAACTGCAATTGTTTATAATTTCCGGGTTCGGGTTCTAAACTGATGATCTTTGCTTTGGGGTATTTTAGTTTAGAATGAATAGTAAACATGCCCACATTGGCACCCAGATCGATGATGATCTTAGGGTCTGTTCCGGGAATTGAAAAATCGTATTCTCCATCCAGAAATACTTGTCTGAAAACAGTAATATCTGTTGTGTTTTTTCTTGGATATATATTTACAGTGTCATTTATAAGGATGTGATTTCTTGTATTTCGTTTTACCAAAAATATCTGAAACAGATAATTTATTGTTCTAAATAGACCAATAGTAAAAATTGATTTTATGATTGTAATTATTCTGTCTTTCATGCTAAATAGATGGCTCTAAATGAGCAGTATTAATATTGCAATGCTGTTTGGCCAATGCGTAAATGTATAATTTATTCATTGGTAATGCAGCCATTTACAAGGATTTAGGATATCAGGTAAATATTTCTGTTAACAAAGCAAGCTATCATTAATATGCATCATTAACAATAGCAAATTCATTGTTTTTACCGGGTTTGATTTTGCAGAATTATTCCTGCGGGTAGTTCTTTTGGAAAGGGATAAAACAGGATTTCGCTTTATCAATTATTTCTCCTTTAGGGTAGAATATGAGTTGGAAATCCAGGGGTTCAACGACGAAATATAGCTCCAGCCATTCCACATTAAGCCGTTTGATATCGTCTCTATATTCCGGTGAATCATATATTATTTCTACTTCTTCCATGGATTTTCATAAAGGAATCACTACTGTCCGGAATCGGATTTTCAAATATAGTCGAATTGCATCATACTTAATTATCTATAAGGAGAATCCATGCTAATTTTACCACAGAGACCACTGAGTGGGCTGCAATATGCAACATTTGCCGGATCCTTCATCCACTTGCATCATTTGAGACTTGGTCAAAGGAGATTGAAGAGAAATTTTCTTTCAATGAATGTTATTTGGTATCCGATCTCTCTTTCTCGGCATACCAGTATTTTCCCACGAGGTGAAATCACATCAAAAGAGCCTCGATTAATAAGGATCCCGCACGTGCGCATACCCGTCAAGCTAACAGTAGAGAATATTTCCCGCAGATCTCTCAGAAGCTATTTATTCCATTCTGTGAGATCTGCGAATGCAAAGTGAATCTCTTGCAATAACGTTTCATGACCGCAGAAAACGCTGAACAAAGCGAT
>JBBKWX010000113.1:0-40350 GCA_037969175.1 Bacteroidia bacterium
GTTTTGCCTATACCTCTTGCCGGATAATTGATCACACGTTTCAAAGCTTCTTCATCCCCGGCATTGATGGCCAGACGAAAATAGGCGAGGAGGTCCTTGATCTCTTTCCGCTTATAAAAAGATAATCCACCAAAGATCCGATAAGGAATATTCAATCTTCTCAACGCTTCCTCCATCGCTCTCGACTGCGAATTGGTTCGGTATAAGATGGCGAAATCCTTATAGCGCATCTTGAAATTCGCTCTATCCTGATAAATCGCTTGCCCCACAGAATACCCTTCTTCATTATCACTCAAAGCTTTGATAACCTTTATCTTGTCACCATGATCATTTTGGGTAAAGACTGTTTTTTCAAGCTGCTCCTTATTATTCTTGATCACAGAATTGGCTGCGTTCACAATATGCTTGGTAGACCTGTAATTCTGTTCCAGTTTGAAGATCTGTAACTCGGGATAATCCTTTTCATAATTCAGGATATTCTGAATATTGGCTCCCCGGAAGGCATAGATACTTTGGGCATCATCGCCCACCACACAGATATTCCGGTTGATGGCTGCCAGTTTCCTGACAATGATATATTGGGCGAAATTGGTATCCTGATACTCATCCACCATCACATACTTGAATCTATTCTGATACTTATATAATACGTCGGGATATTTTTGGAATAATACAAAGGTGTTGAAAAGAAGATCGTCAAAATCCATGGCCCCGGCTTTGAAACAACGGTCGTTATATCTTTCATAGATCTCACCCATCTTTGGTTTACCGGCACTTTTGTCTTCTGATAGGAATTCAGCATTATTCTGATATTCAATAACAGATATCAAATTTGCTTTGGCAGCCGAGATCCGGGATAATACCAGATTGGGCTTATACATTTTATCATCCAGCCCCAATTCCTTTAATACATCTTTGATCAAACTCTTTGAATCGTCTGAATCATAAATGGTAAAATTTGCCGGATATCCCAGCTTCTCTGCTTCGAAACGCAGGATCTTGGCAAAAACGGAGTGGAAGGTACCCATCCAAAGGTTGCGTGCTTCGGGACCAACCAGTTTATGGATCCTGTCTTTCATCTCCCTTGCAGCCTTATTCGTAAAAGTCAAAGAAAGTATTGAGAATGCATCCGCACCTTTATTAATAAGGTGTGCTATTCTATATGTAAGTACTCTGGTTTTTCCTGATCCTGCTCCAGCAATGATCATCATTGGGCCTTCTGTGCACTCAACTGACTGACGCTGAATAGGATTCAGGTCGTTTAGAAAATCTATATTCTTCATGAAGTCCAAAATTACGGTTTTTCCGTTTGCCACTCACCGATTCTCCAGAGCAAAATCCAAGATTTTTTGGTCGGGTTAAATGACTTTCAGGGGCAGGTACATCCTTATATTCATCCCTAAAACGTATCAAAAATAAGGGGATTGAAATTTTTTTTGCTTTCTCCTGAATGGGGTGATATTAACACAATTAGGCTAATTATCAACAATTTGATGTGGAAATCTATTTTCAGATCGGGTCATTTTGGCCTGTAACCCGCTTTAAATCAAAAATAATTAAGTCGACACATTGGATTAATTAAAACTTGTTGTACCTTTGCCGTCCCATCAAAAATGGGTAATTGAATAAAGCGCTGAAAACGCCTAAAATACAGGAACAAGCATGCCTACAATACAACAATTGGTTCGTAAGGGTCGCGTCAAAATGGTCGATAAGAGCAAATCGCCTGCCCTAACTTCATGTCCTCAACGTCGTGGAGTGTGTACACGTGTATATACTACAACGCCTAAGAAGCCTAATTCTGCGATGCGTAAAGTAGCTCGTGTCCGTTTAACTAACGGCTTCGAAGTTACAGCGTATATCCCGGGAGAGGGACATAACCTTCAGGAACACTCGATCGTGATGATCCGTGGCGGAAGAGTTAAAGATCTTCCAGGTGTTCGTTACCACATCATTCGTGGAGCACTTGATACTTCAGGAGTAGAAGGAAGAAATCAACGTCGTTCAAAATACGGAACTAAGCGTCCAAAGAAATAATACTGAATCATTCGTTCGATAATATAAAATGAGAAAGTCCACCCCCAAAAAGCACCAGCGTCTGCCGGATCCTAAATACAAGGATACGCTTGTTACACGTTTTGTGAATTGTCTAATGTACGATGGCAAGAAGAGTCTTGCTTATGACATTTTTTACGATGCAATGGATATCGTTGAAAAGAAGACAACTGAAAATGGTCTAGAAACCTGGAAAAAGGCATTGACCAACATCATTCCATCTGTGGAAGTTAAGAGTCGTCGTGTAGGTGGTTCTACATTCCAGATCCCAAGTGAGATCCGTACGGATCGTAAAACTGCTTTGGGTATTCAGTGGATGATCAACTACTCACGTAAGCGTAATGAAAAGACGATGGCTGAGCGTTTGGCCGGAGAAGTTATCGCTGCTTCTAAAGGTGAAGGTGCTGCTGTAAAGAAGAAGGATGATACTCACCGTATGGCTGAAGCAAACAAAGCTTTCTCTCATTTCCGCATATAATATCTGACGTAAAGAATTGAATTAGAAAATGAGTGAATTAATATATACACGGAATATTGGCATCATGGCCCACATCGATGCCGGTAAGACAACAACTACCGAAAGGGTGTTGTATTATACGGGTATCAATCACAAGATAGGTGAAGTGCACGAAGGTGCTGCAACTATGGATTGGATGGTACAGGAGCAAGAAAGAGGTATAACAATTACTTCTGCTGCAACTACTACGTATTGGACATACCGTGATCTAAAGTATAAAGTAAATATTATTGATACCCCGGGTCACGTTGACTTCACAGTTGAAGTTGAACGTTCACTTCGTGTATTGGATGGTGCAGTTGCATTGTTCTGTGCTGTAGGTGGTGTTGAGCCTCAGTCTGAGACCGTATGGCGTCAGGCTAATAAATATAAAGTTCCACGTATCGGATTCGTTAACAAAATGGACCGTGCAGGAGCTAATTTCTTCAATGTAGTAAAGCAGATCCGTGAGCGTCTAGGTGCTAACCCTGTTCCATTGCAAGTTCCAATTGGATACGAAGAATCTTTCATAGGTGTTGTTGATCTGATCACAAACAAGGCTATTGTTTGGGATGAGGATACAAGAGGTATGACTTTCACTGAAATTCCTATTCCTGATGATTTGAAGGATGAAGTGATTGAGTGGAGAGCTAAGCTTGTTGAAAGTGTTGCTGAATTTGATGATCAATTGTTGGAGAAATTCTTTGAAGATCCTAATTCGATCACTGAAGAAGAGTTGATGACAGCTATTCGTAAAGCAACTATCGCAATGGCGATCACGCCAATTCTTTGCGGTTCTGCTTTCAAGAACAAAGGTGTACAAACCATGCTTGATGCGGTTGTAACATATCTTCCATCTCCAATGGATGTTGAAGGTATTACCGGTATCAATCCGGATACAGATAAAGAAGAATTACGTCTTCCTGATCCAAAAGAACATTTTGCTGCTCTTGCTTTTAAGATCATGACGGATCCTTTCGTAGGTCGTCTTGCATTCTTCCGTGTATATAGCGGAGGTTTGGATGCTGGTTCTTATGTATTGAATACACGTACAGGGAAAAATGAGCGTATCTCACGTATCATCCGTATGCATGCAAACAAGCAAAACCCGATCGACCGTATAGAAGCGGGTGATATAGGAGCTGCTGTTGGTTTTAAGGATATTCGTACAGGGGATACACTTTGTAATGAAAAGCATCCTATCATTTTGGAATCTATGTCATTCCCTGAGCCGGTTATCGGTTTGGCTATTGAACCAAAAACACAGGCTGACATTGATAGATTAGGTATGGCCCTTGGTAAGCTTGCTGAAGAAGATCCAACATTTAAAGTTCACACAGATGAAGAGACAGGTCAAACTGTTATCAGCGGAATGGGTGAATTGCACTTAGAGATTATTGTTGACCGTTTGCGTCGTGAGTTTAAAGTAGAATGTAACCAGGGTGCTCCTCAGGTTAGCTACAAAGAAGCTCTTACAAAGACTGTTCAACATCGTGAAATATACAAGAAGCAGACCGGTGGTCGTGGTAAATTTGCCGATATCGTATTTGAGATCGGACCGGCAGATGAAGGCAAGCCAGGTTTGACTTTCGAAAATCAGGTAACAGGTGGTAATATTCCAAGAGAATTTATTCCTGCTATCCAGAAAGGTTTTGACCAGGCAATGGTGAATGGAGTACTTGCAGGTTACCAGATCGATTCGATGAAGGTAGTTGTTAAGGACGGTTCATTCCACGCAGTCGATTCAGATGCACTCTCTTTTGAGATCTGTGCGAAGATCGGTTACCGTGAGGCAGCACGTAAAGCATCACCTGTTTTACTTGAGCCTATCATGAAAGTTGAAGTAGTAACTCCTGAAGAGAACATGGGTGATGTTATGGGTGACCTTAACAAACGTCGTGGTCAGTTGGAAGGAATGGATACACGTGCAGGAGCTCAAGTTATCAAAGCTAAAGTTCCATTGTCAGAAATGTTTGGTTATGTAACAACATTACGTACCATCACTTCAGGACGTGCATCATCAACTATGGAATTCTCTCACTTTGCTGAGACACCAAGGACAATTGCCGAAGAGGTAATTGCAAAAGTAAAAGGTAAGACAGAAAAAGCATAATCTAGCACAATGAGCCAGAGGATTAGAATTAAATTAAAGTCATACGACTACAATCTCGTCGACAAATCGGCTGAGAAGATCGTAAAGACAGTACGCAGCACAGGTGCGGTGGTTAGTGGACCGATTCCATTGCCAACTGAAAAGAAGATTTTCACTGTACTCAGAAGTCCTCACGTAAACAAGAAAGCCAGAGAGCAATTTCAGCTTTGTTCATACAAGAGGTTGATGGATATCTACAGTTCAACTGCTAAAACAGTTGACGCGTTGATGAAGCTCGAGCTTCCAAGTGGTGTTGATGTTGAGATCAAAGTGTGATCTTAGAAATAAATAGAATTAGTAATAACAGATTAAGTATAATACCTAGCATACAATGTCAGGACTGATAGGAAAAAAGATTGGCATGACCAGTTTCTTCGATTCGGAAGGTAGAAATATACCTTGCACCGTGATTGAAGTTGGACCTTGTGTAGTAACACATGTAAGGACCAAAGATAACGATGGTTATGCAGCTCTTCAGCTTTCTTACGATGAGAAGAAAGAGAAGCACACCACCATGGCGCTGAAAGGTCATTTCGCCAAAGCTTCTACTACGCCAAAGCGTAAAGTAGCGGAATTTAAGTACTTCGTAAAAGACTATGCTCTGGGCGATACTATTAATGTTGACTTGTTTGCTGAAGGCGAATTTGTAGATGTTATTGGTACAGCAAAGGGTAAAGGATTTCAAGGTGTTGTAAAACGCCACGGATTTAGTGGAGTAGGTATGCAGACTCACGGTCAGCATAACCGTCTTCGTGCACCTGGATCACTTGGAGCATCATCTTGGCCAAGCCGTGTATTCAAAGGAATGCGTATGGCAGGTCGTACAGGTGGACACCGTGTAAAATCTATCAACCTAAAGGTTGTTAAAGTATTCCCGGAGCAGAATTTACTTCTTGTAAACGGTTCAATCCCGGGTCCAAAAGGTTCTTACGTTTTAGTTGAAAAATAATCATGCAGATCTCCATTCAAAACATATCCGGTAAAGATACCGGCAAGAAGGTAGAGCTGAATCCTGAGATATTCGGGATCGAGCCTAACGATCACGCAATTTATCTTGATGTAAAGCAAATCCTTGCTAATCGTCGCCAGGGGACTCATAAGTCCAAGCAACGTAATGAGGTTTCTGGTACAACCAAGAAAGCAAAGCGTCAGAAAGGTACCGGAGGAGCTCGTGCCGGAAGTATGAAATCTCCACTTTTTGTAGGTGGTGGTCGCGTATTCGGTCCAACTCCAAGAGACTACAGTTTTAAGCTCAATAAAAAGCTAAAACGTCTTGCCCGTGCATCCGCTTTGAGTCATAAAGCTGCAGGAAATAGCATTTTAGTTGTTGAAGATTTTTCTTTTGAGTCTGCTAAGACAAAGAACTTCACCGGATTAATCAGTAATCTGAAGTTAGATGGGAAAAAAACACTTGTAGTGCTGAAGGAATCTAATAATAACGTATATTTGTCCTCCCGAAATCTAGAACGCACTAAGGTCGTAACTGCTTCGGAATTAAATACTTACGATGTCTTGAATGCCCAAAACATAGTGTTTGTAGAGGGTTCTTTGACTGAAATAGAAAAAATTGCTGCACAATGAATATCCTGATTAGACCACTCATAACTGAAAAGATGACGTTAGCCGGAGAGAAGCTAGGAGCTTACGGTTTTATCGTAGATCGTTCTGCAAATAAGCTTCAGATCAAGAAGGCAGTTGAGCAGATGTATAGTGTTACTGTTGATTCAGTAAATACAATGAATTATTATGGCAAGAGACGCAGCCGCAACACAAAGGCGGGTGCAATTGAAGGTCGTAAGAATATGTTTAAGAAAGCTGTAGTTGTTCTTCAGGATGGCGAAAGCATTGACTTTTATAGCGGGATTTGATCCGGTAATCCAGATCATTAAATAAGAATAAGAAAATGTCAGTAAAGAAACTCAGACCCATTACCCCGAGCCAAAGGTTTATCGTTAGAAATACTTTTGATGAGCTTACTACGAACCATAGTACTCCGGAAAAGAGCCTGACTGTCATCAACAAGAGAAGTGGTGGTAGAAATGACTCCGGTAAAATGACCATGCGTTACATTGGTGGTGGTCACAAGCAATTATACCGTATCATTGACTTTAAGCGTAATAAAGTTGATATCGAGGCAACAGTTAATTCAATTGAGTACGATCCTAATCGTACAGCCCATATCGCACTTTTGAATTATGCTGATGGTGAAAAAAGATATATCATAGCTCCATCCGGATTGAAAGCCGGTGACAAAGTAATGTCAGGAAGTAAGGCTTTGCCGGAAATAGGACATGCAATGTTATTGAAAGATATTCCATTGGGAACTGTGATACACAATATCGAATTGCGTCCTGGTCAAGGTGCAGTGATGGCAAGAAGTGCCGGATCTTATGCTAACCTTGCTGCTCGTGATGGAAAATATGCAGTTATTAAGTTGCCTTCAGGTGAAACACGTATGATCTTGATCACTTGTATGGCTACTATTGGTTCTGTATCAAATGCAGATCATAATAAAGAAGTTTTGGGTAAGGCTGGTCGTAACCGTTGGTTGGGCCGTCGTCCAAGAGTTAGAGGTGTAGCAATGAACCCGGTTGATCACCCTATGGGTGGTGGTGAAGGTCGTGCTTCAGGAGGTCACCCACGTTCACGTAAGGGATTGATCGCAAAAGGATACAAAACTCGTTACAAGAAGAAAGCTTCTAATAAGTACATTCTTGAAAAACGTAAGAAATAATTGACGGGTTTTACCCACAATAATATTCATTATTAATATGAGCCGTTCGCTTAAAAAAGGTCCTTACATCGACTTAAAACTGGAGCAGAAGATCCTCGGAATGAATGACGGGAAGAAGAAATCAGTTCTAAAGACCTGGTCTCGCCGCAGCATGATTTCACCGGATTTCGTAGGTCACACACTGGCTGTTCATAATGGGAATAAATTCATTCCTGTTTATGTAACTGAGAATATGGTAGGTCACAAACTTGGTGAATTTGCACCAACACGTACCTTCCGTGGTCACTCCGGATCTAAAGATAAAGGTAAAAAATAGGGAGTCATGGGAGTACGTAAAAGAAATGCCGCAGAGGCACGTAAGGAAGCCAGAAAAACTCTGAGCTTAGCCAAATTGAATAACTGTCCTACTTCTCCTCGTAAAATGAGATTGGTAGCAGATATGATCCGTGGTAAGAAAGTGGATCTTGCTCTTCACATGTTGAAGTTTAGCGGGAAAGAAGCTGCAGGTCGTATGGAAAAGCTTCTTCTTTCATGTTTGTCAAACTGGCAAGCAAAGAATGAAGGACAGCGTATGGAAGATGCAGATCTAATCGTAAAAGAAGTGTTTGTTGATAGCGCGCGTCAGTTAAAGCGTTTGCGTACAGCTCCTCAGGGTCGTGGTCATAGAATTCGTAAGCGTTCAAATCACGTTACACTTATAGTGGATAGCAAAACAACTAAAGAAACAATCACGGTCAACTAATATATAATGGGACAGAAAGCACACCCGATAGGTAACAGATTAGGGATCATCAAAGGATGGGATTCAAACTGGTATGGCGGTCGTCATTACGCCGACAAACTGGTAGAGGATGAGAAGATCCGTAAATACCTTATGGTTCGTATTACCAAAGGCGGTATCTCTAAGATAATCATTGAGCGTACAATGAAACTTATTACAGTTACGATCAACACGGCTCGTCCGGGTATCGTTATCGGTAAAGGAGGATCAGAAGTAGATCGTATCAAAGAAGAATTAAAGAAACTTACTAAGAAGGATGTTCAGATAAATATATTTGAAATCAAACGTCCGGAGCTTGATGCTCAATTAGTGGCCGACGGTATTGCTCGTCAGCTTGAAGCAAGGATCTCTTTCCGTCGTGCGGTAAAGATGTCAGTAGCTTCTACCATGAGAATGGGTGCTGAAGGTATCAAGTGTATGGTTAGCGGACGTCTTGGAGGTGCAGAGATTGCACGTTCAGAACAATATAAAGATGGACGTGTTCCATTGCATACATTCCGTGCTGATATCGATTTCGCTATTGCTGAAGCATTAACTACCTATGGAATCATTGGTGTTAAAGTTTGGATCATGAAAGGCGAAATTTTTGGAAAGCGTGACCTTAGTCCAAATGTTGGAATGAGTAGTTCAGCTCCAAAGGGTGGTAAGCCCGGAGCAGGTGGTGGCGACCGTAGAATGCCAAAAGGTGGAGGCGGACGCCCTAACCGCAACAGAAAATAAGATTTACCGAAAGTAAAAAGAATATAAAATGTTACAGCCGAAGAAAACGAAGTTCAGGAAGATGCACAAGATGGTTCCTAAGGGCGTTGCCCAAAGAGGAAACCAGTTGGCATTCGGCTCCTTTGGTCTAAAATCACTCGAAACTGCTTGGATCTCAAGTCGTCAGATTGAAGCAGCTCGTGTTGCCGTGACCCGTTACATGAAAAGAGAAGGTCAATTGTGGATCCGCGTATTTCCAGATAAGCCAATTACCAAGAAACCAGCTGAAGTAAGGATGGGAAAAGGTAAAGGAGCTCCGGAATATTGGGTAGCTGTGATTAAGCCTGGAACTGTCATTTTCGAAGCCGAAGGAGTTACATTGGAAACAGCAAAAGAAGCGTTGCGTCTTGCAGCTCAAAAACTTTCTGTGACAACTCGTTTCTTAGTTAGAAGAGATTATCAAGCATAAGTCGATAATAAAAATGAAAAATTCATTAATAAAGGAACTGTCTACCGACGAATTAGTTGACAGAATTGTAGAGGAAAAAGGTATTTACTCTAAAATGAGAATTAATCATGCCGTTTCACCGGCTGAGAATCCTCTCAAAATTCGTGCAGCACGTAAACTTATCGCTCGTTTGCAGACTGAATTGCGCAACAGGCAGTTAAACGTTACAGAAAAGGCTTAATTGGCCCAAGCGCTATTAGTTATGGAAAAAGCAATGGAAAATATCAGATCATTACGCAAAGAAAGAGTGGGCGTAGTTACCTCCAATAAGATGAACAAGTCAATTGTTGTCGCTGTGGAACGTAAGGTAAAACACCCGATGTACGGAAAATTCATCAAGAAGACCACGAAGTTCATGGCTCATGATGAGAAGTCAGAAGCTGGAATCGGCGATACAGTTAAGATTATGGAAACTCGTCCGATTAGTAAGAACAAGTGCTGGCGCCTGGTGGAGGTGATTGAAAAAGCTAAGTAAGCTCTTTCTCTGGTAATTTATAAAGTTAGAATAAGAATAAACCGATGATACAACAAGAATCACGACTCGCAGTAGCCGACAATAGCGGAGCAAAGGAAGTACTTTGTATACGTGTATTGGGTGGTACAGGAAAAAGATATGCGAGCCTTGGTGACAAGATCGTTGTCACTGTGAAAAATGCTATCCCTTCAGGCAATGTGAAAAAGGGTGTAGTTACCAAAGCGGTAGTCGTACGTACTAAGAAAGAAGTTCGCCGTGCAGATGGATCTTATATCCGTTTTGATGATAATGCGGTTGTTCTTTTAAACGCAAACGATGAAATGCGCGGCACACGTATTTTTGGCCCGGTAGCCAGAGAATTGCGTGAAAAACAATTCATGAAAATTGTATCATTAGCTCCGGAGGTATTATAAAATGGAAAGAAAATTCAATAAACAACCGAAACTTCACATTCGCAAAGGCGATACAGTTAAGGTTATTGCAGGAAATTCAAAAGGCCAATCCGGTCGTGTGCTTTCTGTAATTCTGAAAGATCGCAAAGCTATTGTAGAAGGAATCAATTTGGTTTCTAAACACAGTAAGCCAAATGCTGAGACTCCACAAGGTGGAATTGTAAAAAAAGAAGCAGCTGTTCACGTTTCTAATTTGATGCTTGTTGATCCTAAATCAGGAGTAGCAACTAAAATTGGTCGCAAAGAAGTGGATGGCAAAATGGTAAGATTCGCTAAAAAATCAGGGGAGGTAATCAAGTAATGTCAAATACACCCAGACTAAAAGATAAATACAGGAACGAAGTAGTTCCTGCCTTGCAAGAACGTTTTAAATACAGTTCTAACATGCAAGTACCTAAATTGTTAAAGATCTGTCTTAATCAAGGCGTTGGTGATGCTGTTTCTGATAAGAAACTCATCGAATCTGCAGCTCTTGAAATGACAATGGTTACCGGCCAAAAAGCGGTTCAAACCAAGTCAAAGAAAGATATCTCTAACTTTAAGTTGCGTAAAGGTGTTCCAATCGGTGTTCGTATAACACTTCGTGATGCACGTATGTATGAGTTCCTGGATCGTTTGATCGCTGTGTCTCTTCCACGTATTCGTGATTTCAAAGGCATCTCTGAAAAAGGATTTGATGGAAGTGGTAACTATACATTAGGTATCACCGAGCAGATCATTTTCCCTGAGATCGATATCGATAAGGTGAATAAGATCATGGGAATGGATATTACATTCGTTACCAGTGCAAGCACAGATGAAGAAGCTTTAGCTCTGTTGAAAGAGTTTGGTCTTCCATTCAAGAACCAAAAATCAAACTAAACCAAAGCAATAAAAACCAGCTATGGCAAAAGAATCAATGAAAGCCCGTGAGGTAAAGAGACAACGTATAGTAGCAAAGTATGCTGATAAACGCCAGGCTCTGAAAGATGCAAATGACTATGAAGGTCTTGCAAAACTTCCACGTAACGCTTCTCCAGTAAGACTTCATAACAGATGTAAACTTACCGGCCGTCCAAGAGGTTATATGCGTCAATTCGGGATCTCCCGTGTATTGTTCCGCAAAATGGCTTTGGAAGGGAAAATCCCGGGTATCACCAAAGCTAGTTGGTAATATCTTTTAATAGAAATTTAATTAGAATAATATAAAATGACTGACCCAATTGCAGACTTCCTGACCCGTATCAGGAATGGGGTAAAGGCCAATCACAGGATCGTTGAGATCCCGGCCTCTAATCTCAAGAAGGAGATGACCAAACTGCTCCATGAGAAGGGATACATCCTGAACTTTAAGTTCGAAGATGATGATAAGCAAGGCATTATTAAAATTGCCTTAAAATATCATCCGGTAACTAAAATTCCGGCGATCCGTCACATTGAGAGAATCAGTAAGCCAGGTCTTCGTAAATACTCAGGAGCAACAACTTTGCCTAGAGTAATTAACGGACTTGGGGTTGCTATCCTCAGTACCTCTAAAGGAGTGATGACTGATAAAGAAGCTCGTTCCATGAAAATTGGTGGCGAAGTATTGTGTTACGTATATTAATAGAACAGGAGAAACCAGCATGTCACGTATAGGAAAAATGCCAATCAACATACCTGCAAAGGTTGAAGTAGATATCAAAGGCAACAATGTGGTCGTGAAAGGTCCCAAAGGTACGCTTGAGCAGCGCATCGAGGACGGGATCGAAGTGACTATTGATAACGATGTTATCACAGTTACACGCGCTACAGAGCAAAAAAGACACCGTGCCCTTCACGGTTTATACCGTTCACTTATCAATAATATGATAACTGGGGTATCTGAAGGATTTAAGTTACAACAGGAATTAGTAGGTGTTGGATACCGTGCTACAAATACAGGTCAGGTTCTTGATCTTGTACTTGGTTATTCTCATCACATTGTGTTTGAATTGCCAAAGGAAATTACTGTTGAGACTAAAGCAGAAAGAGGACAAAATCCTACGATCATGCTTTCAAGTCATGATAAACAATTGTTAGGTCAGGTTGCAGCAAAGATTCGTTCTTTACGTACTCCGGAACCTTACAAAGGAAAAGGTATCAAGTTCACAGGTGAAACATTGAGAAGAAAAGCAGGTAAATCTGCAGCTAAAAAATAATTAGGTAATGTCAACCAGAAAAGAAAATAGAAGGACAGCTATCAGATCACGTATCCGTAAGGTAGTAATCGGTAGTGCAGGACGTCCAAGGTTGTCTGTGTTCCGCAGCAACAAAGAGATATATGCTCAACTGATAGATGATGATCAAGGTGTTACTTTGATGGCAGCATCATCAGCTGAAGCTGATCTTAAAGATCAAACAATGACCAAGGTTGAAAAAGCCCGTCTTGTTGGGAAAAAATTAGCTGAAAAAGCTTCAGCTGCCGGTATTACAGTAGTAACTTTCGATCGTGGTGGTTACTTATATCACGGTAGAGTTAAATCATTAGCAGAAGGTGCTCGCGAAAGCGGCCTTAAATTCTAAATCAGCTATGTCAACAACAAACATAAAAAGAGTTAAATCCAGCGAGATCGAACTTAAGGACCGGTTGGTAGGAATCCAGCGTGTAACAAAAGTTACCAAAGGAGGACGTGCATTTACTTTCTCTGCAATTGTAGTAGTAGGTGATGAAAAAGGAGTAGTAGGATATGGTCTTGGTAAAGCAAAAGAAGTAACGGATGCTGTAACCAAGGGTATTGATGATGCAAAGAAGAATTTAATCAAAGTTCCGGTTTTACGTGGTACCGTTCCTCATGAGCAGTATGGTAAATTCGGTGGAGCATTGGTCTTCCTTAAACCTGCTGCACCTGGAACAGGGGTTATCGCCGGTGGTGCGATGCGTGCAGTTCTTGAGAGCGTTGGAATCACTGACGTTCTTGCAAAATCAAAAGGTTCTTCTAACCCGCATAACGTAGTAAAAGCTACAATAGATGCATTGGTTCAGATGAGAGATGCTGCAACAGTTGCACAACATCGTGGTGTTAGTTTAGAAACAGTATTCAACGGCTAATCGGCTGATAAAAAAAACCTTGTACGGAGATGAAAAAGATCAGAATCGAACAGATAAAGAGCGGTATTGACCGCCCCGAAAGGCAGAAAAGAACCTTAGTTGCACTTGGATTAAACAAAATGCACAGAAAGGTTGAAGTAGAAGCTACTCCACAGATCATGGGGATGGTAAATAAGGTTCTACACCTTGTAAAGGTAGAAGAGATTTAAGATATTAAACCAGTAGTTATCATGGATTTAAGTAATTTAAAACCAGCAGAAGGTTCAACTAAGAACCGTAAGCGTATAGGCCGTGGTCAGGGATCAGGTAGAGGTGGAACATCAACTCGTGGTCATAAAGGAGCACAGTCACGTTCTGGATATTCAGCGAAAGCTGGTTTCGAAGGTGGACAAATGCCACTTCAACGTCGTGTACCTAAGTTCGGCTTCAAGAACATTAATCGTGTTGAACACCGTGGTATTAACCTGGATGTTCTTCAGGCATTAGCAGAGAAAATATCAGTAGATACTATTGATAAAGCAGTTCTCGTTGCAAATGGTCTTGCTTCAAAGAATGACCTGGTGAAAATCCTTGGTCGTGGGGAATTGAAAGCTAAAGTAAACGTAAAAGTTAACGCATATACTGCAACTGCAAAATCAGCTATCGAAGCTGCTGGTGGCACAGCTGAAACTATTTGAACAGTATGAAGAATCTGATCAATACTTTAAGGAATATATTTAAGATCGAAGATCTTAGAGTGAGGATACTCAATACCTTGGGTTTCTTACTTATATACCGTCTTGGAGCTCACGTTGTGTTGCCCGGAGTAGATCCTACTCAATTGGCAGGACTTGAAGCTCAAACAAGCGGTGGTATCCTGGGACTTCTTGATATGTTTGCCGGTGGAGCATTTTCTAATGCATCCATCTTTGCTCTTGGTATCATGCCTTATATCTCAGCATCCATCGTGGTGCAGTTATTAGGTATTGCAGTTCCTTATTTTCAGAGACTTCAGAAAGAAGGAGAAAGTGGTCGTAAAAAGATCACACAGATCACCCGCTATCTGACAGTACTTATTACTGCCGGTCAAGCACCGGGTTATCTTGTAAATCTGGCAGCTCAGAGTCCTTCAGCTATCATATCTGTAACCAATCCTGAATTGGTATCTCCATTCCAGTTCTGGTTTATTTCTGTGACCCTTCTGGTAGCAGGTACATTATTCGTGATGTGGTTGGGAGAAAAGATTACAGATAAAGGTATTGGTAATGGTATTTCATTGATCATCATGATCGGTATCATCGCGCGTTTGCCACATGCATTAAGAGATGAGTTCTTCTCACGTTTGAACGAAGGTGGAGGTCTTGTCATGTTCTTACTTGAAATTGTCGCCTTGTTATTGGTGATCGTCGGGGTTATTCTGCTTGTACAAGGTACCAGACGAATACCGGTGCAATTCGCAAAGAAGATCGTGGGTAATAAACAATACGGTGGTGTCCGTCAATACATTCCTTTAAAAGTTAATGCATCAGGTGTAATGCCGATCATTTTTGCTCAGGCAATCATGTTCATTCCTGCAACTGTTGCACAATTTTTTCCGGAATCTGCTGCTTGGCAAGGCTTTGGAGCCTCATTTACAGATTTCACAAGTTTCTGGTATAATTTTACCTTTGCAACCCTAATCATTATCTTTACATACTTCTATACAGCTATCATGGTTAATCCTAATCAGATGGCAGAAGACATGAAGAAAAATGGTGGATTCATACCCGGTGTTAAACCAGGTAAAAGAACGGCATCTTTCATTGATGATGTAATGTCTAAGATCACTTTGCCGGGATCATTATTTCTGGCTTTGGTGGCAATACTTCCAACGTTCGCCATCCTTGCAGGTATAAATACGAATTTTGCACAATTCTATGGTGGAACTTCGCTTCTTATCATGGTAGGTGTTGTACTTGATACATTGCAGCAAATTGAAAGCCATTTGTTGATGCGTCATTATGATGGATTGATGAAAACAGGACGTATTAAAGGGCGTTCAAATGCTGTTGGAGCTGCTATCTAAACGTAGATAGTTAGTATTTGAAATGATATATTACAAAACGAAAGAGGAGATTGAGTTAGTCAGGCAGAGCGCATTGCTCGTTGCCAGAACACTTGGAGAAGTTGCCGGAATGATGATTCCGGGAATGGATACAGCAAGTGTTGACAAACGTGCTGAAGAGTTCATTCGTGACAATGGAGGAGTTCCTGCATTCAAAGGGTATAATGGTTTTCCATCTACTTTATGTGTGTCAGTGAATGAACAAGTTGTTCATGGATTTCCTTCAAAGGATATCATGAAAGAAGGAGATATTGTCTCACTCGATTGTGGTGTGCTGATGAATGGTTTTTTTGGAGATTCTGCTTATACTTTTCCAATTGGAGAAATAAGCGAAGACACAAAAAAGCTGCTTCGAATTACCAAAGAATGTCTTTATCTGGCAATAGAAAAAGCAATAATTGGTAATCGTTTGGGAGATCTTAGCCATGCCATTCAGGAACATGCAGAGAAGAATGGATTTGGAGTAGTGAGAGAGCTTGTTGGCCATGGGATAGGAAAAGATCTTCATGAAAAGCCGGAAGTTGCTAACTATGGAAAGAAGGGATCAGGTATCGTTTTGAAAGAAGGTTTGGTGATTGCAGTTGAGCCGATGATCAATCAGGGAAAGAGACATGTGAAGCAGTTGAATGATGGATGGACGATCGTGACAGGAGATAAAAAACCAAGTGCTCATTATGAGCATACGCTTACAATTGGAAAGGAAAAAGCAGATGTGCTTTCATCTTTCGAATTTATTGAAGAGAAATTAAATAATATAAGTCGATAAGGAATATATGGCCAAACAGCCCTCAATTGAACAAGACGGAACCATAGTAGAAGCATTATCTAATGCTATGTTTCGTGTGGAATTAGAGAACGGGCATGAGATCATAGCTCATATTTCAGGGAAGATGAGGATGCATTACATCAAGATCCTTCCAGGAGATAAAGTGAAAGTGGAGATGTCTCCATATGATTTGAGTAAGGGCAGAATCACCTATCGATATAAAAGTTAATAAAGAAGGATTTAGTTCCACAACCAATTACTGCGATGAAAGTAAAACCATCACTTAAGAAAAGAAGCGTTGATTGTAAGATAGTACGACGCAAAGGAGTTTTGTACGTAATCAACAAGAAGAACCCACGTTTTAAGCAACGTCAAGGTTAATTCGTTATTTAGAAAAATTTAAAGATAAAGATACATGGCACGTATTTCCGGTATTGATTTACCAAAGAACAAAAGAGGCGAGATTGGATTGACCTACATTTATGGAATCGGTCGCGCTACTGCACAGGAAATTCTGACTGAAGCGGGTATTGATTTTAATACAAAGGTTCAGGAATGGGACGATGATCAGTTGAATAGTATTCGTACTATCATCAATGACAGAATTAAAGTTGAAGGTGCACTTCGTTCAGAGGTTCAATTAAACATTAAACGTCTTATGGATATCGGTTGTTACCGTGGAATCCGTCACCGTATTGGTTTACCATTACGTGGTCAGAGAACCAAGAACAATTGCCGTACTCGTAAGGGTAAGCGTAAGACAGTTGCTAACAAAAAGAAAGTAACTAAATAAACATTGACTGGAGGAATAACCGTGGTGGGTCGTTCCGGATCATATACTATTAACAAAATTAATAATGGCAAAAACAACCAAAGTAACAAAGAAGAGAGTTGTTAAAGTGGAGGCTTTAGGGCACGCACACATTAACGCTTCCTTCAACAACATTATCATCTCCCTCACCAATGAAAATGGGCAGGTGATATCATGGTCGTCTTCCGGTAAAATGGGATTCAGAGGATCAAAAAAGAACACACCGTATGCAGCTCAAACAGCAGCTGCAGATTGCGCCAAAGTTGCTTATGACCTTGGCTTGCGCAAAGTGAAAGTGTATGTAAAAGGACCGGGTTCAGGTCGTGAATCAGCAATTCGTAACCTGCATAACAGCGGAATCGAAGTTACTGAGATCATCGATGTAACTCCTCTTCCACACAATGGATGCCGCCCTCCGAAAAAGAGAAGGGTATAATCGCAAGTCTATTTCTAATCAACATTAAGTAAAAAAAACAATGGCAAGATATATAGGACCAAAAACCAAGATCGCACGTAAATTCCGTGAGCCGATCTATGGACCTGACAAAAATTACGAGAAAAGAAATTATCCTCCTGGACAGCACGGACAATCAAAGCGTCGTTCTAAAACCAGTGAATATTCAGTACAGTTAAAGGAAAAGCAGAAAGTAAAATATACTTATGGTATCCTTGAACGTCAATTTGCAAACTTGTTTCAGAAAGCCAGCCGTAAGGGTGGTATCACCGGAGAAAATCTTCTTCAGCTGATCGAATCACGTTTGGATAATGTGGTTTATCGTATGGGTATCAGCCCAACACGTGCCGGTGCACGTCAGTTGGTTGGTCACCGTCATATCACGGTAAACGGAAATGTAGTTAACATTTCTTCTTACACACTTCGCGCAGGTGACGTAGTTGCTGTACGTGAAAAGTCTAAGTCAATGGAAGTGATAACGGATTCTCTAAAATCCAGAGCAAATAAATATGCCTGGATCGAATGGGATGCATCAACTCTTACCGGTAAGTTCATTAGTATCCCGGCTCGTGATCAGATCCCTGAAAATATCAAGGAACAACTTATCGTCGAATTGTACTCTAAGTAATCTTAACCGGCAGTTAGATCGAAGGGAAGCCGGAAATCTTTTAACATTAATAATAAAAATAAAACATGGCCATATTAGCATTCCAGAAACCGGACAAAGTGATCATGGTGTCAGCCAATGATCATCAGGGAACTTTTGAATTCAGACCCCTGGAGCCCGGCTACGGTATCACAATCGGAAACTCGTTAAGGAGAATCCTACTCTCTTCACTAGAAGGTCACGCAATTACTACTGTGAAGATCTCTGGTGTAAGCCATGAGTTTTCTACGATCAAAGGTGTTGTAGAGGATGTTACCGAAATAATTCTGAACCTGAAACAAGTTCGTTTCAAGAAGCAGATCGAGTCAACAGATTTTGAAAAAGTTGTGGTTTCTTTAAGCGGTCAGACTGTTTTCACAGCAGGTGACATTGCAAAGCATACAACAGCTTTTCAGGTTTTGAATCCTGATCATGTCATTTGCCATCTTGAAAAAGATGTAAAACTTCAAATGGAAATCACCATCGATAAAGGTCGTGGTTATGTTCCGGCTGAAGAGAACAAGCCAGCAAATGCAAGTATTGGAACTATTCCAATCGATGCGATCTTTACTCCTATCCGTAATGTTAAGTATACTGTAGAAAACTACCGTGTTGAACAGAAAACAGATTATGAGAAATTGACTCTTGAGATCGTTACAGATGGTTCTATTCATCCAAAAGATGCGTTGAAAGAAGCTGCTGAGATCTTGATCCATCATTTCATGCTTTTCTCTGATGAGAAGATCACCCTTGAGAAGCAAGTGAAAGCTGCAACAGAAGAATTTGATGAGACTTCATTACATATCCGTCAGTTATTGAAGACTAAATTAGTTGATATGGACCTCAGCGTTCGTGCACTCAATTGCTTAAAAGCAGCTGATGTTGAAACGCTTGCTGATCTTGTTTCATACAACAAAAGTGACCTATTGAAATTTAGAAATTTCGGTAAGAAGTCATTAACTGAGCTTGAAGAGCTCGTACGTTCCAAAGGAATGACCTTCGGAATGAATCTTTCGAAGTACAAACTTGATAAGGACTAGTCCTGAAAAGACAGCCTTAGCAATTATTGAGATCATAAAATGAGACACGGTAAAAAAATAAATCATCTTGGCCGCACAAATTCACACCGTGAGGCTATGCTGGCAAATATGTCAACTTCACTGATATTGCATAAACGCATCAGTACAACGTTGGCCAAAGCAAAAGCGCTTAGAAAATATGTTGAGCCTTTGCTTACTAAAGCGAAATCAGATACTACACATTCTCGCAGAACAGTGTTTAGCTACCTTCAGGATAAAGAAGCTGTAACTATCTTGTTCAGAGATATCGCTGAAAAAATAGCAACCCGTCCGGGTGGTTATACACGAATCCTTAAAACAGGAAATCGTCTTGGAGATAATGCAGAAATGTGTATCATCGAGCTTGTTGATTACAACGAAAACATGCTTACTGAAACTAAAACTAAGAAAGCTAAAACTACTCGTCGTAGTGGTGGTGCTAAAAAGGTTACTGCTGAGAAAGCTGCTCCGGCTGCTGAAACAACAAAAGCAGTTGAAGAAGCAACTCCGGAAGTAACACCTGAAGCTCCGACCGAAGAAATTAATAAATCAGAAAGTGAAGAAGGGAATGCCTGATAATCTTTCATTTATTAGATAAATTTAAAAAAGGATAAAGCCGTGGCTTTATCCTTTTTTTATGCCCTTTCATACAATTTAATTTACTTTGCAGAAGTTCTGTTTCTAACAGATATTTTGGTTCAGTTTTCTTTATTCTAAATAAATTTATCGATGAAATATTTTGAACGTTCCCCCGCTATCCTGCTCCTGGAAGATGGAACTGTTTTTCATGGAAAGTCAGCCGGGAAAATAGGTACTGCAACAGGGGAAATCTGCTTTAATACAGGTATGACCGGGTACCAGGAGATCTTTACCGATCCAAGTTATTTTGGTCAGATCATGGTTGCAACTCATGTTCATATTGGGAATTACGGTGTCAAGAATGATGAAGAGGAATCGGATTCTGTTAAAATTGCCGGTCTTGTTTGCAGAACATTCAGTACTGTTTATTCAAGAAAAATGGCAACTGAATCATTGATGGATCATTTTCTTGAACAAAATATTGTAGCCATTTCAGATATTGATACTCGCGCAATCGTTAGACATATCAGGGATAAAGGAGCAATGAATGCGATCATCAGCTCTGACGAATCGGATATCGATAAGCTCAAGGCAAAGTTAGCTGAAGTACCCGGAATGAAAGGGCTGGAGCTATCTTCAAGTGTTACTACTGCGAAAGCATACACGTTTGGTGATCCCAATGCCCAACTGAAAGTAGCTGTTCTTGATCTGGGTATTAAGAAAAATAGCTTGAGGAATTTAAGCGATCGGGGTTGTTTCGTAAAAGTGTTTCCTGCTTCTTCAAGTTATGCCGAGATCAAAGAATGGAATCCACATGGCTTACTTCTTTCAAATGGCCCGGGTGATCCGGCAGCCATGCCGGAAGTTGTAAAAATAGTGAAGGAAATTTTGGAAGATGGTTTGCCGCTTTTTGGAATTTGTCTTGGTCATCAGGTGCTTGCACTTGCCAATGATATATCAACTTTTAAAATGCATAATGGACACAGAGGGATCAATCATCCTGTAATGAATATTGAGACCGGAAAGAGTGAAGTGACATCTCAAAATCATGGATTTGCAATTAATCCGGATGAAGTTAAAGCATCAGATAAAATCGAGATCACCCATGTTAATCTGAATGATAACAGCATAGAGGGTATTCGGGTTATAGGAAAACCTGCTTTTAGTGTGCAGTATCATCCTGAATCAGCACCGGGACCAAATGATTCACGGTATCTATTCGACACATTCATCAATATGATCCATGAAACTCACGGAATAGAAGTAACATCAGATCAGAATTTAACAGTCTAATTTTATTAGTTTTTATGAGTATCATAGCAGATATAAGAGCAAGACAGATCCTCGATTCAAGGGGAAATCCTACAATAGAAGTAGATGTAATAACTCAGAATGGAATCATGGGTCGGGCAGCAGTTCCTTCAGGAGCATCTACAGGAGCCCATGAAGCTGTTGAATTGCGTGATGGAGATGAGAATGTATATTTAGGTAGGGGCGTTCTTAAAGCCATCCAAAACGTAAATAGTTCGATCAATGAAGAGTTGCGCGGATATCCTGTCTATGAGCAGGCTCTCATCGATCAACTCATGATCGATCTGGATGGAACTCCAAACAAAGCAAATTTAGGAGCAAATGCTATTCTTGGTGTTTCGCTTGCTGTTGCCAAAGCAGCAGCTCAAGAGTCAGGGCAATCCCTGTTTAGATATATAGGCGGCGTAAATGCCAATATATTACCTATTCCTTTGATGAATATTCTCAATGGTGGTAGCCATGCAGATAACAGCATAGATTTTCAGGAATTCATGATCATGCCTGTAAATGCAGATAGTTTTTCCGATTCCCTTAGAATGGGTACTGAAGTTTTTCATCAATTGAAAAAGGTACTTAAATCAAAAGGGATGAGTACGAATGTTGGTGATGAAGGTGGATTTGCACCGAATATTAAATCCAATGAGGAAGCTTTGCAAGTGGTTTTGAAAGCGATTGAAGATGCAGGTTATAAGCCCGGTGAAGATATCTTCATCGCCATCGACGCAGCTGCTACTGAATTCTATATTGAAGAAGAAAAGGTATATCACTTTCACAAATCTACCGGAGATAAATTGAGTTCTTCTGATATGGTTGGATTCTGGAAAGACTGGACATCCAAGTATCCTATTTTGTCAATTGAAGATGGACTTGCTGAAGATGATTGGGATGGCTGGAGAAAATTAACCACGGAACTTGGAGAAAAAATACAACTAGTAGGTGACGATCTTTTTGTAACAAATGTTGATCGATTGGCTGAAGGAATTTCTACAGGAGCCGGCAATTCGATACTGGTAAAAGTGAATCAAATAGGAACACTTACAGAAACTATTGATGCTGTTGAAATGGCTTCAAGAAATAGTTTTACATCTATCATGAGTCATAGATCAGGTGAAACGGAAGATACTACCATAGCTGATCTTGCTGTTGCATTGAAAACAGGTCAAATTAAAACCGGCTCTTCAAGCAGATCAGATCGAATGGCAAAATATAACCAGTTGCTGAGAATAGAAGAAGCTCTGGGAAGTGTTGCAAAATTTCCGGGTAAACAATTTCCTTTCCTTCCATAATTTTAATTGAAATGGAAAATACAGATCAACAAGCAGCCGGAAAGCCTTCTGAAGAAGGACCTGTAAGAGTGAGAAGAAAAGTTCGAATCAAGAAAAAAAGAAGTAAGAAACGTAAGTATAAGAAGTATTTGGAATATTTTATTTGGATCGCATTAATTGTTGCCTTCTTAATTAGTCTTGTGATGTTGATGAAGCAGCTGGATATTTCAGACGAAAAATCAAAAAAGAAAAAGAAACAAGCTAGTTTGAATATTCACACGCATGATAAGAAATCAGGTCATGTTTTTACAACCATTACTGGTTGCGGTATCCATGCAGTATAAGTTTGGATATTGCTATTAGGTTAAGTAACTTAGCAAATTAGGGAGAAATTGGATATTTAGATTTTATATTGATATAACGTACAGAGAATCAGATGGATGCTTTAAAGGAGAAATTTGCGAAGAAAGCACTTCCGGTTGCAGCGGAAGTAAAGAAGTTTGTAAAAGAAAATGCAGATGTTGTTATTGGTAAATATACCGTAGAACAAGTCTATAGTGGTATGAAGGGAATGATCGGAATGGTGACTGAGACATCTAAGTTAGATGCAGAAGAAGGAATCCGATTTCGTGGATACTCAATTCCAGAACTTAGGGTAAAGCTTCCCAAAGCACCTGGAGGTGCAGAGCCATTGCCGGAAGGGATTTTCTATCTTATGTTGATGGATGAAATGCCTACTGAAAGTGATGTAAGCATGGTAAGCAATAATTGGGCAAGAAGAAGTCAGGTTCCTAAACATGTATTTGATGTACTTGATAAATTACCTATCAACACACATCCGATGACCCAATTCAGCATAGCAATTTTAGCTATGCAAACTGAATCTGTTTTCGCTTCTGCATATCGCAAAGGGATCAGCAAGAAAGATTATTGGGATCCAATGTATGAAGATGCAATGAATCTGATAGCCAGATTACCACGAGTTGCTGCGTACATTTATAGAAGAGTTTATAAGAATAACGTTCACATAGAACCGGATCCTAAGCTTGATTGGGCTGCAAATTTTGCTCACATGTTGGGTTATGATGATTATGATTTCAAACGTTTGATGCGTTTGTATCTGACCATACACGTAGATCATGAAGGTGGAAACGTTTCTGCTCATGCTACTCACCTGGTAGGATCTGCATTGAGTGATGCATATTACAGCCTTTCAGCCGGAATGAATGGACTTGCAGGTCCTTTACATGGTTTGGCAAATCAGGAAGTTGTGCGTTGGATCAATGACCTTAGAGAATTCTATGATGGTGTCTTGCCAACAAAACAACAGATCAAGGAGTATGTTGAAAAGACACTTGCAGAAGGAAAAGTGATTCCGGGTTACGGTCATGCCGTACTGCGTAAAACAGATCCAAGATTCATAGCTCAAAATGAATTTGCTAAAAAATATATGCCGGATGATGAAGCATTCAAAATTGTTGAAATGCTTTATGAAGTAGTTCCTGATGTATTGGAAGCTACCGGAAAAGTTAAAAATCCCTGGCCAAATGTTGACGCACATTCAGGTGTATTGTTGATGCATTACGGAATGGTAGAGTATGATTTTTATACTGTATTGTTTGGAGTAAGTCGCGCTTTAGGTGTTCTTTCAAGCTTATGTTGGGATCGCGCTTTGGCCAATCCAATCGAGCGTCCGGGTTCAGTTACAACTGAAAACATGAAAGACATGGTAAAAAAGTTGACTACCGTGTCTTAATCAATAATTTAAATATTAACCCGGGATATTTCCCGGGTTTTTTTTTGCTGATTTTTTTGAGTTGTGCCGATAGACGGGAGTTAGACCAATCTTTCAGCCTGCTTTTTTTTTATACTTATCTTTACCCTTCAATTCCTTTTACAATTTGGAATAAAATTTTGAAATTTTAAATCATGGCATACAGAGATCTGGGGCATTTTATTGAGGAGCTTGAAAAAGCAGGAGAACTAGTACGAATCAAGGAATATGTAGATCCGAAATTGGAGATAGCTGAAATTACAGATCGCGTTTCAAAACAATATGGACCGGCATTGTTATTCGAGAATACAGGATATGATTATCCGGTTCTTATTAATAGCATGGGAACTGAAAAAAGAATGGCCATGGCATTAGGTGTTGAGAGCCTGGATGAAATAGGTGGAGAAATAGAGGAACTTTTTAAAACACTCACCGGCCCCAAAGATGGTTGGCTTGATAAGTTGAAGCTACTTCCTAAGTTGGGAGCTATAGCTTCCTGGATGCCCAAAGTCATCAGTGGTAAAGGCGCATGTCAGGAAGTAATAATCTCTGATCCCGATATCACTAAATTCCCGGTTTTGACCTGTTGGCCTGAAGACGGTGGACCCTTTCTTACGCTGCCTATCATTCATACCAAAGATCCACTTACAGGAATCCGCAATGTTGGCCTTTATCGCATGCAAGTTTTCGGACCGAAATTGACAGGTATGCATTGGCATCGACATAAGGTAAGTGCACGTCATTTTAATGAGTATAAGAAATTAGGAAAAATAATGCCCGTTGCAATTGCATTGGGAGGTGATCCGGTTTACACATACTCAGCTACAGCACCATTGCCCGATGGAGTTGATGAATATATGCTTGCAGGTTTCCTGAGGAAAAAGAAAGTTGAACTGGTACAGTGTATCACTCAGGATTGTCAGGTTCCTGCAGATGCTGAAATCATAATAGAGGGATATGTTGATCCCGCAGAGGACTTTATTTTAGAGGGGCCATTTGGGGATCATACCGGTTACTATTCATTGGCCGATTATTATCCCAAATTTCATATTACTGCTATCACACATAGAAAGAATCCGGTTTATCCTGCAACTATCGTAGGCATCCCACCTCAGGAAGATGCCTGGATTGGAAAGGCAACGGAAAGGATCTTTCTGGCTCCTATAAAAATGACAATGGTACCTGAGATCGTGGATATGGTCTTACCGGTGGAAGGTGTATTTCATAACCTGGTAATTGTCAAAATCAAGAAGGATTATCCGGGTCAGGCGATCAAAGTAATGAACTCACTCTGGGGTGCAGGTCAAATGATGTTTACAAAAATGATGATCGTTGTTGATGGAGATGTTAATATTCATGTTAATCTTGAAGTAGCAAAATATATTTCATCCAATGTACGTCCTGATTTGGATCTGTTTTTAACTCAGGGACCAACCGATGTACTTGATCATTCATGTTCAACAATGGCATTCGGAGGCAAGCTTGGAATTGACGGTACTGCAAAACATCCGGAAGAAATGGGAGATGTGATGGATGACATGAAGGATCTATCGGCTGTGCCGGAATGGACTGAATTGACAAGATCATTTCCCGAAATTAAAGATGTAAATTCTAAGTTGATAGAAATGGGGATCTCTATTTTATTTCTTGCAATAGAGAAAAACCGAAAAGGACATATACAGGAATTAAGTATTAAACTTTCAGAGTTTCCGGGAATAGAAAATGCAAAAGTTATAATCTTTTTGGAGCATACGATGGACATAAGTGATATAGCAGATGCTGTTTGGAGATTTTCCAATAACGTAGATCCAAGAAGAGATCACCGTATTGTGAAGATTCAAGGAAGAGATGAATCGATCGTGACTTTTGATGGAACAAGAAAAACTTTTGAGCTTGACGGTTTCAAAAGAGATTGGCCAAATATACTTGCATCAGATATGGATACGATCGAACGTGTAGATAAGATCTGGGATAAATTAGGTCTTGGGAAAATGATTGATTCTCCTTCCCGGAAATACAGAAAGCAACTGTATAAAGGTGGTGCAGTAGCTGAATAAATTTTATACAAATAAGAAGGAAAGCAGAAAGCTTCCTATTATCAAAAAGATCATTGCAACCCCACCACTGAATAGCAGGAATAGTAATTTTAAAAAAGTAGATAATTTTGTTCTTTCATAGACTTTTATCAGCGATTTATAAAGATAAATTGAAAATATAAAAGGCAGAATTAATGCATAGTATTTTTGTATTCCGTTTGGTAATAATAGGAATAAAGTCAAACAGATGAAGATAAATGCATGCAAATGGAATGAATGTATCAGGTGTTCTGTGAAATAATTTTTGTTTTTATAAAATAACATCATGAGAAAAACTGCAAGAAGAGGCATCATGACAAACATAAGATAGGATGCTGCAGTTACCATTTGTCTTATCCAATAACCTGGCTCGCCAAACGCTTTAACTGATTTTTGAACTATCAGTTTAGCAAGATAATTATTCATTCGCGTATTTTTCCAGCCTAAGCTGTCAACTAATTGATGCTCCCTTTCATCAACGATCCACTGCTCTAATGTATCCATAGAGACCTCTTTTTCGCCAAAACTTAAATAAGTCCCATCATCCGGCGAAGTATTTTCTATCACTGTAGTCTTTACAGAATCCTGAAAGATTTCCACCATGTTTCTATCTTGAGGTTTTGAAGAAATAGTCAGATCCTCAGTATCCAGATTTATTCCCATGATTATAAAATAGATCAGTGAAATAAAAATGTAAAGACGGATAGGAGGGATGTATCGAACTCGTTTCCCTTCAAGATATTGTTTAGTTAAATATCCAGGTTTAATGATCAATGGAACGAGGGAATGCCATAATTTGGAATCGTAAGAGAAAAGATCGCCAAGACTTTGTTTGATTAAACTACCCAGAGTAATTCTCAATGATTTCCTAGTTTGCCCACATTCAGGGCAAAATTTAAAATCTTCTTTCAAGCTGCGACCGCAATTTGCACAACTTGCCTTGAATACTTCAGATATTTTATCGTGATCCGTCATTCTAAAATTCAGAAAGAGTTCTTTGTCTTACAATTTCAAACATCATTACACCGCATGCAACAGAAACATTCAAAGAAGAAATAATGCCCGACATAGGAATCTTCATTCTTGCATCAGCTAGTTTTAAAAGATCGTTACTTATACCATCCTCTTCACTTCCCATCATCACTGCACAAGGACCATTCAAATCAAATTGAAACATATTGTTCATTGATTTTTCAGTACATGCATATACACTTAATCCGCTTTCTTTTAATAAGGTAATTGATTCCGCTAGATCTCTAACTCTACATACCGGAATTCGCATCAATGCACCGGCGGAGGTCTTTATGGCATCGCCTGAGATTGCTGCTGATCCTCTTTCAGGGATTATGACACCATGAGCTCCTGCACATTCTGCAGTCCTGCAGATCGCTCCGAAATTCCTGACATCAGTCACCCTATCCAAGATTACAAAAAAGGGCACTTCACCTCTTTCATAGATCTCCGGTAATAACCAATCCAGTTTTACAAAACTTACCGGAGATATAAATCCGGCAACACCTTGATGATTCTTTCTTGTTAATCGGTTAATTTTTTCGACAGGAACTTGAATATGTGGAACTTTGTATTCTTTTAATGCACTTTTTAATTCATGGTAAAGATCGCCATGAAGTCCTTTCTGAATAAATAATTTATCAAATTCTTTTCCTGCTTCAAGTGCTTCAATTACCGGTCTGATGCCAAAGATCAATTCGCCGCCTTCAGTTTTATCTTGTTCTTGTTTCATAATTTATTTTTGATTGAATGCTCTGCCTTGTCTCCAACTTTCAACAGCCGAATACCATTGCATTTCATAACTCGGGCTTCGCTGCAACATATAATCATTATTACTAAATGGATTCTTTACTTTTTCGAAATTAAAACTTATGGATAGAGAATTCCCACCACTGCCATAGATCCATGTTTCGGATAATGAATTTCGGTAAACAGAATTTGGTTTTCCAAAAACAATGTAGATAAGTCCACGATCCGTTCTCCATCCTTCGGTGTGACAAGTGAAAAATCTGTTGGAATCCTGAACCCGGGAATAGAATTGCCTTATCAATTCACGGGCTCTTTCCTGACTTCCACCTAACATGATCCAATAGTTATCCAATGCTTCTTTTTTATCCTTGGCCATCAGGATATTTTCATATTCCTTTCTTGTGGATAAATATCGTATTGGATAAAGCAGACTTAAAACATCAGTCATTGCCGGAAAATCATCCGAAAATCTGAACAAAGTATAACCTGCTTTATCTGTCGAATCAGATTGAAAATGATAAAATCCTTGCTGCGGAAAATTTAATCCAGCACCCTTTTCGCTGTCAATAATAAATATACTATCCGCGAAATATTCAAAAGGTTTAATTCTTTCAGTACTGAAAGGAGGCGTTGGTAAAGGGAATTCTCTGTTGTAATACCTGACAAGCAATTTCTTTGATTCTCCTGTTTTTGTGATGCGGAAAGTGTCCTTTGCAGAAATAAAATTTTGAATCAGGAAATCATTATTCAATTCAATTTTGAAACAATCCCTGCTTCTAAATGTACTGTCTTTTGTAGTCTCAATTAAATAATTATTTTCACTTTGTCTGTTGAGATCGGTAATCTTTAATTCGCATACGACCAAAGGACCGACGGGGATCTTAATTCTAAAACGGCCATACAGGTTTTCATTCAGATCAAAATAATTTTGGTCAGTAATTATGAATGATGCACTGTCTAACAAATGCCTTGAGTCATAACCTGTAAATAATTTCCAAGATAATTGGATTAATGATTCTGATTCGCCTTGTTGCTTCTTGATATATAAAAGATCGGTTCTGGGGATGCTAAAATAGACGTCACTACTATCGCTTTTATCATGATAGAATCGAATCTCGGCTTTAGGTTCAAAATTTTTCTTGGAGTATAATCCGCTGAGATTTCGGTTGCTTACACGAGAAGGCGATTCACAAGCCTGGAAAGAAAAAGCTATAAGGAGAAAATAGATTGTTCCAAATGTTATATGCTTAGTTGTCTTCTTCATTGCTTGATTCAAGTGCTTCTTGTATTAAGTGATCAGGAAGAGTTTTGTGGGTTTTTGCTCCTAAATGTCTAATCTTTTCTGCTTTGTTTACCAGGTTCCCTCCACCGGACTTCAACTTACTGAAACTGGAGTCGTAACTATGCTGTGCCTGCTTCAAACGATCCCCTAGTTTTTCCATATCCTGAACAAAACTCACGAATTTATCATATAATTTTCCTGATTCTTCAGCAATTTCAAGAGCATTTTTAGTTTGTTTTTCCTGCTTCCAAACGGAACTTATGGTTCTTAATGAAGCAAGTAAAGTGGAAGGGCTAACTATAACTATTTTCCGGGTCCAGGCAAATTCAAATAGTTCTTTATCCTCCTGCATTGCAATAGCAAATGAAGATTCGATAGGAAGAAAAAGTAAAACGAAGTCGGGTGTATTTATTCCTTCACCTGTAGGATAATTTTTCTCAAACAATCCTTTGATATGAGACTTCAATGAAATAATATGATCGCGAAGTGCTTTATGTTTTTCAATTTCATCCTCCGCATTGGAATAGGATTCATAAGCTGTTAAACTTACTTTCGAATCAATAATTATATGCCGGTTGTCAGGTAGATCTACAATTACATCAGGTAAAATCCTGTTACCGGATAGTGTTGTGGTAGCAACCTGAGTTCTGTATTCTTGTCCTTTAACCAAACCGGATGATTCTAGTATCCTTTCCAATACCATCTCACCCCAGTTTCCCTGGGTTTTATTTTCACCTTTCAATGCTTTGGTAAGGTTTAATGTTTCCTTACTCATTTGCATATTGGTTTCTTTCAAAGTCTTAATCTGTTCAAGCAGGCTGGTATTTCTTTCTATACCATCCGTATTTGCTTTTTCAACTTTTTCCTGAAATTCTTTGATTCTGTCTTTTAAGGGTGCTAATGTCAGTTCTAAATTTTCTTTGTTTTGTTTTGTAAAACGCTGGCTTTTTTCTTCCAGAATAGAATTAGCAAGATTCTCAAAATCTTTTTTGAGTTGTTCATGCATGTTTTTGATCTCAATTTGTTGCTCCGCCAGCCGTTGATTAAGGTGCTGCCTGTCAGTATTGCTTGCTGCGAGGTTTCCACTTATCGTAACTAATTCAGTGTGCTTTTTGTCAAGTTCGATTTTAGTTTCTTGTACTTGCTCTTTTAAGTATTCTGATTCTTTTTCTAATGCTGCTTTTTGCGCGGAAAGTTCGTTTACCAGATTTGGATCATGGTTTTTTAAAATGTATAATCTCTCCCTAAATATTAGCCAGGTAATAAATACACCTGCAATAATTCCTGCTCCTAAAAATATAAATTCCATTATTTCTGATCTTGATCTAATTTACAAAATTCCACACGGATACTTACCCAAAACAGGATTAAATATATTAGATATTAACTATGCTACTTTATAACTTTATGTTGCATAGTATTAACAAACAATACATCCCCCAACTTATCATATTGCTGAAATACCGATATCCCTGAGTGTTTAAGGGTTTCAGCTCTGAAACCCACCATAGTAAGATCAGCCTCTGCAGATACATTATTGATAATATCCTTAGGGTTAACCTCAGCAGTCATCGGTATCAAGGATATGTTTTTTGGAGAGATAGGAATTCTTCCGGTTTTAATTAGTTCATTCAAAGTTTCCCTTCTTTCCGCCATCTCATCTGCCGGATAAATTGCAAAGATCTTGAGGTTTGCATTTTTCCATTCGGGATGACCAATAATGATATAACCCATTAATATGATCAGATTCGCATTTTCAAAATCTTCGGGTTTAATCCAAATATGGATCTCATTTTTGAATCCGAAATTTTTATCAGATGAGCCTAAAATACAAACATCAAATTCCAATGCTTTTATCATTGCAAAATTGTCAACGATATCATCTACTCCCACATAATCATTCTTTGAAAATTCAAATAAGATCATATTGTTTTCCTTACCTGACACACTGGGTAATTGCAATGCTTGAGCGATTGCGGATGTATATGAAGGGCTGATCAACGTATCAATATAAACATTGCTTTTTGTAATGTTTGTGATCTTAACTAACTTCTTCAAAGTTATCTGAGCTACTGCTCTGGAGTCTTTTGAAAGATACCCGTTTATCAAATGAATGTAAGTACCAAATCCATATTTATGACTTATCCATTTCAGCATATTAAATGCTGAAAACCGTTCAAATGAGTTATCGGTAACACAGATTACTGATGGTCGCCAGTTATCTTCAGCATCTTCTTTTTCTTTCTTCTGTACAAATACTTGTAACTGTCTGCTCAGCTGAAATATTACTCCTTTAAATATTCTTGCTACTCCATCTTTGTCTCCTCTGTTCCTGGAAATGAATAGATACAAAGTTACCATCAACAGGATAGATAAGATTGCATATGGTGCGTTCATTTTGAACATTAACCATATACACATAACAGCCCCGAGCAAAGAGATATACCATTTTGATTTAAACGCAGGACGATACGATGGATCAGCTGCAAAATGTTCAAGGAAAGAGATTAAGCAAATAGAACCATAAGTAACCATGAAAAACATAGATATGATCTCCGCTACAAAATTCACATCGCCAATCATAATGATCCCTAATGCAATTATGCCTGTAATGAATGTTGCATGTATAGGTTCGTTTTTGCTTTTTGTTCCCTTAGATAACCATCTGTTCATCGTAGCACTTGGGAAAACACGGTCTCCTGACAAAGCTTGTAATGTCCGCGGAGCTACCATTACACTTCCTAAGGCAGATGAGATGGTAGCCGCTGCTAAGCCAATAGGAATAATAGCAGCCCAAATAGCGATCTTACCCATGATAAGTTGGTCGGTAGCTAATTCTTCGGGTGCTGCAGAGATAGCAAGTTTATATGCAATAAAAACATACACCACCATACCAATTAGTGTTGCACTAAGTGTACCTAATGGAATAGATTTTTTTGGATCTTTAAGATCACCTGATAAACCAACTCCTGCAGTCATTCCGGTAAAGGCAGGAAAACAAATCGCAAAGACATAGAAAAAATTATCCGGATTTGTCACTGTATCGCTAAGGGAAGAGAAATTATTTTCTTGAGCATAGCCTGTAGATCCTGCAAAGAACATGAGCAAGGCTATGAATAAAGTGGCAACCACAAAATATAGTACTACAACTCCCATATCAGCACCCTTGGTAAGCATCAGGCCAAGCAAAATGAATAGTGCAGGGATAGTAATGGCTCTTTTATCATAGATCCAAATTCCATGCGTGTCCTTCAGCCAGTTTATGACAGGGTCGAAAGCTTCTGCGAATGCTATGATATAAAACGCAACACTTATTGCCTGTGAAAGAAATAAAGCGATTCCGATTGCAGCTCCAATACTTAATCCAAACGAACGGCTAATGATATAATATTCACCACCTCCTTCTACTTTTTGATTGGTTGCTATTTCTGCAATTGACATGGCAGTTGGAATAGTAACAAGGTGTCCTATGATAATAATAGCAAAAAGCCCCCAAAAACCTACATGTCCAACTGCATACCCAAAACGGAGAAACATGATCGCTCCTAAAATTGTCGAAATTGCAGTCAAAAATACGGGCGCAGTCCCAAACTTGCCCTTTATAGCCTTTACTATTTCAGTAGCCATTCAATCTAATTTTGCAACAAAATACCAAATATTAAGAGATTTAGCCTAAAAGGAATTTAAAAGACCGAAATGGATCTTTCCACCTTTGAAATTTATTGGGTTTCCAAATTCACTTCCCAATGCATAGGAAATTGAAAAAATCCCAAGTCCCGTCTCCAGATTTAATCCGGTTCCAAATCCCCAGGGCATGTCCGTAGTATAACCTGATTGAATATTTTTCTCATACCAGGCGCCATTTGTGAAAAGAGCAAAATATGCGTTTTCTTCTAACAAGAATCTATATTCAACCAAGCCAATTGTTACCGCAGATGCCAATATACTTTCTTCATCAAATCCTCTGAGATCATTTATTCCTCCTATCCGGATCAATTCATTTGTAAAAAATCGATCACCATATAGACCACCGCCCTTAAAACCTAACTTGATAGTACTCCTCTTTTTTATTGGAATATAATAATCTATTTCAGCCCAGGCTTTATATTGCGCACTCTTCAGATCTATGTCGTCATAGATCGATTCCGGCAAAGCTTCGATTTTTTTAATGCTTCTATTACCTGCAGATATTTCCAGATCTGAATCCAAACCTTTTCGTGGATTAAATAAATAATCAAGTTTCAAATATTCAATTCCTATCCCATAATTTGTTCTTGAAACATCAGCAAAATCCGGTAAGACCTGAGCAAATTGAAACTGTTTTGTACTTAAAAGATCACTTGTTTGATATGCACCAAAAAGTTTTAGATCAAGTCCGGGATAAGCTCTGTATCTCATCCCAAGATTTCTGTTTAGCTCAATATATGTTGTGTCTTTTTTATACAAACTAAATGAGGCATCAATGCCAATCGGCGACCCACCAATGAAAGGATAGTTTAATCCTATAAACAGATTTTGACTCAAGTTACCGGGGCTTTTCCAATTTATTTCCATCTTCTCGCCGTAACCAAATGAATTTATTAATTTCATTTTCAACTCTCCGGTGAATTGGATCTTCCCTGTTTCGTTGTCACTCAACAAGCCAATTATTCCATCAAATTGACTAGCTTTTTTGTTATCCAGATATAAAATGATTGAAGCATTTTCTTGTGTGAAAAAAATGTCATAAACTCTTGACTGGCTTAAAAAATTAACTTCCTTTATTCTAGTATCTATCGACCTGATCAATGATTCATCATAAATATCTCCCGGTTGAATTCCTATTTTAGATCGGATGAATGAATTAGAAATTTTAGCGTTTCCTTTTACAAGAACACTGTCAATTCTGACTAGAGGTCCCGGAACAACTTTCAATGCACAACTGACTTTGTCATTACTAATTAAAATACTATCCAGCCCAACTTCAGCAAATGGAAATCCGTTATTTTCATAATTTACTAATATCGATTCAACTGATTTTAGAATTTCGCTTTCACTTAATTTGGTTGAGCCATTTCTCAATTTATGCATGCGGGAATCCTTCCAAATCAAATCCGGAATATTTCCTTGTCGAAACTCAGCCAACAGATATTGTTTCCCTGATTGTAAATAAACCTGAACCTGATTACTGTCTGAAAGCTCATGATTAATTGCTGACTCGAAATACCCGCCCTCCCATAATAGCAATTGTAATTTGTTCAGACTTTGTTTTAGTTGGAATTCACTCGTGATATTTTTACCTAATCCAACATTAGCAAATAAAGGATGTATTAATATTGAGTCGCTTTTACTGTCGTAATTATATTGGACATTAAGAGTTTGGGCATGACTATGCAGCGTCATACTCAAACTAAAAATAAATAATACAATATAATTTCTCATTCAATACTAACCTAAATTCCAATCTATGGGCTTTTGTCCCATTTCAATCAAATACTGATTTGTTTTACTGAAGTGTCTACAACCAAAAAAACCATTATAAGCTGACAGGGGAGAGGGATGGGCAGCTTCCAGGATGAAGTGCTTTGTACCATCTATGAGCTTTGATTTTTCACGCGCATATCTACCCCACAGCAAAAATATGATTCCTTGTTTTTTATCGGAAAGTTGTCGGATGGCTGAATCAGTAAATTGCTCCCAACCTTTCTTTTGATGTGAACCCGCATTTTCTTTTTTTACGGTTAATGTTGCATTCAATAATAAGACACCTTGCTTTGCCCATTTTGTCAGATCTCCGCTTGATGAAATTGGAAGATCAAGATCTGACCTCATTTCTTTAAACATGTTAACGAGAGAAGGTGGGGGTTTAATACCATCAGGAACAGAAAAGCATAAACCATGGGCTTGCCCGGATCCGTGATATGGGTCTTGCCCCAGAATTACAACTCTGACTTTGTCAAATGGTGTTTGATCAAAAGCATTGAAAATGAGTTTTGCAGGTGGGAAAATTAATTCGTCCGAGTTAAATTCATTCACTAGAAACTGCTTTAGTTCATGAAAGTACTGCTTACTAAATTCTGCATCCAATACTTTTTTCCAACCCTTTTCAATTTGAGGATCTATATCCATTTGTCTTTTTCTTTAATTGATTTGAATATAAGAACAATCAAACATAAACTATCAACATTGTTTGCTCAGTGTATTAATAATACTATTTTTGACCCATTCAAAACTAGATTTTCAGAAAAGATAACTTTATGGAGCAAGCTCCGTTAAAGGTTTGTAAAAATATAAGAATGAAAAGAATATTTTCTGCAATTGCGATCATTGGTTTATTTATTTCCATTTCCTCTTGTAAAACCAAAGAGAAATGTCCTGCATATGGAAAGGTAACCCCTAAAAACTCTACTGAGGTGCATTCCTAAGTTTATGAATTGGATTGAACTCAATACTCCTGATCAGTTAGAAGAATTACTTCTTTTGTCCCGGAACCCTGATTATCAGGGCGTTCTTATTTTTAAGCACAGCACTAGATGCTCATTAAGTAAAATGGCCTTATCTCGTCTCGAAAGAAACTGGGAACTTGATATTGCTAAAACCCCTACTTACCTTCTTGATCTTTTGAGTTTTCCGGAACTATCCAGATTAATTTCCGAAAAGTTCGAAGTTCATCATGAATCACCACAGGTATTATTAATTAGAGATAATAAATGCGTCTACTACGCATCACATAATTCCATCAGCGCTGCAGATATCGAAGAGATGGTGCTTGTCAATAATGGAATATAACAACTTGCTTTAAATCAGGGTGTAAGCTATAGGCGACAGGGCAAGTCTTTGCTGATCTTTCCAATATTGCTTTTTCTTTGTCGCTATATTTGTTTGCCGGCATAAAAAATTCAACATGTATTTCTGAGACTCTACGCGGATCGCTGGCCATGATCTTTGTGATATTCATGCTGGTTCCATCCATGCTTATCTCATGTTTTTTACAAGCCAATCCCATGATTGTTAGCATACAATTACCCAAAGAGGCGGCTAAAAGGTCTGTTGGGGAAAATGAACTGCCTGTTCCTTCGTTATCTATAGGAGCATCTGTAACAAGCTTTACACCGCTTTTAACATGTATAGCCTCTGTAAGTAAGTTCCCTATGTATTTCGTTTTTATCGTAATCATACTCAAAGGTAATGATTAATGAGACCTCCCTTTTGGGGATTTTTAATAACTTTGTATCATCATGAAATATGTCTCCGCATTCGTGTTATTTTGGCTCTTCGCAACTTTGCCAACCGTTACTCATTCGCAGTCTCGCTATAAGTTGTATGAAGAAGAGAAACCGGTGCTTATGAAAAATGAAATGAGTGGAGGTATTACCCTTCATTCAAGTGGTTGGGGAATCACCGGGAGAAGAGGCTACAGCCTTACAGGATATAAGAAATTGGTTTATGAAGTTGAACTTGTTGGAATGAAGCATTCCAAAGAGATCAGAACCGCTAACCCCTATTTTGAAAATTCCAGATCCTATGTTTATGGGAAGAAAAATGGATTAACCATACTCAGACCGTCTATAGGTTTGCAACATTCAATTTATTCAAAGGGGGACAGAGGAGGTATAGAAGTTCGATTTAATTATAGAGGTGGTTTATCTTTGGGTATTACCAAACCGGTATACCTTGATATTCTTTATCCTACCAACGTTCCTTATGAATTTGAAGTGCTAACAGAGAAGTACGATCCGGAGAAACATTTCATCGATAATATTTATGGAAAATCAGGCTTTACCAATGGATTGGATCAATTGAGCATACATCCGGGTCTTTATGGTAAATTTGGTTTTAGCTTTGAGTATTCATCTGATTTTGAAAAAGTAGCATTGATAGAAACAGGTGTTGCATTTGATGCATATCCTAAAGCCATTGAAATAATGGCATTGACAGAAAATAAACCCATTTTCATGACATTTTACTTTAGCATATTGCTGGGTAAGAAATGGTAAAATTCCCCAAGGCACATGCTTAATAATGAGATATTACCTATGATATCTAAAGACTTAGATTCACCCGAGACAAAGATCAAAAAACCAGATTGGCTAAAGGTCAAACTTCCTACCGGAAAAGAATATGCCAAGGTTCGGGAACTGGTAAGTACACATAAACTACACACGATCTGTGAAAGCGGAAATTGTCCCAATATGGGAGAATGTTGGGGTGCTGGAACTGCTACTTTCATGATTCTGGGAAATATCTGCACAAGATCATGTGGATTTTGTGCTGTTGCCACAGGAAGACCTCTGGCTGTAGACATGCAGGAACCTGCAAGAGTAGCCGAATCGGTAAAGTTGATGAGTGTCAAACATTGTGTTATTACTTCTGTTGATCGTGATGATCTGAAAGATGGGGGAGCAGGTATTTGGGTTGAGACGATCAACGCCGTAAGAGAGATGAGCCCAGGAACGACAATGGAAACATTAATTCCTGACTTTCAGGGAAAATGGGAGAATCTTCAGCAAGTAATAGATGCAGCTCCTGAGATCATAAGTCACAATGTTGAAACCGTTCGCAGACTCACCAAACAAGTACGTATACAAGCAAAGTTCGATCGAAGTTTGGAGGTCCTGAAAAGAATTTCTGCGGCAGGCTTAAGAACCAAGTCAGGAATCATGCTGGGACTGGGAGAAACAAGAGAAGAAGTGATTGAGACAATGCAGGAATTGAAGGATAACGGAGTACATATTATCACGCTGGGACAATACTTGCAACCAACGAAAAAGCATCTTGAAGTAGTTGAGTTTATCCATCCGGATCAATTCAAAGAATACAAAGAGATCGGCTTGGCAATGGGATTGCGTTACGTTGAAAGTGGAGCATTAGTAAGGTCATCTTATCATGCAGAGCGTCACATGTTCGATTTTTAATTTAATTATATGGGAATCAAAATCGCGATCAATGGCTTTGGCCGTATCGGAAGAATTAGCACAAGAGAGATACTTGAAAAAAAAGAACTTGAATTGGTAGCTATTAATGACCTGACCGATAGCGCAACACTAGCTCATTTATTTAAATATGATTCTGTTCATGGAAAATTTCAAGGTCAAGTAGATTTTACAAGTGATAGTATCATCATCAATGGAAAAAAAATAAGGGTTTTTGCAGAAAAAGATCCCTCAAATCTTCCTTGGAAAGAACTTGGAATTGATGTGGTGCTGGAATCAACAGGAAAATTTCTTTCACGAGAATTGGCAACACTTCATCTGAATGCGGGTGCAGGAAAAGTCGTTTTATCAGCTCCTGCAAAAGGAAACGATATTAAGACAGTTGTATTGGGAGTTAATGATTATGTCATTACAGGAGATGAAAAAATAATTTCTAATGCTTCTTGTACGACTAACAATGCAGCTCCGATGGTTAAGGTTTTGAATGATAATTGGGGAGTTGAACAAGCGTATATTACTACAGTGCATTCATATACCGGCGATCAAAACATCCATGACGCTCCTCATAAAGATCTTAGAAGAGCAAGAGCTGCAGCTATGTCTATCATACCTACCACTACAGGTGCAGCAAAAGCAATAACAGAAATTTTCCCTGACTTGAAAGGAAAGATCGGTGGCGCAGGCCTGCGAGTTCCGGTACCGAATGGTTCAATGACCGATCTCACTTGTATTTTAAAAAGGACGCCAAGTATCGAGGAGATCAATTTAGCTTTCAAATCGGCTGCAGGAGGTGAGCTGAAAGGAATACTTGAATATACTTCGGATCCTATTGTTTCCGTTGATATTGTCGGAAATCGACACTCTTGCATATTCGACTCACAGTTAACATCTGTGATGGGAAATATGATAAAGGTTGTCGGTTGGTATGATAATGAAAGAGGATATTCTGCCAGATTAGCTGATCTCCTTGTACGGTTTGCCTAAACCATTTTCAAAATGCAATAACTCCAGGTCTTTACCATCAAATACGGCGTATGTATTATATTTTACCCACTCTCCAAGATTAATGTACCTGCTGTTTTCAGCTACTTTCATATCTAAAGGCAAATGTCTGTGGCCAAAAATAAGGTAGTCAAAGTGCTCCTTTTTTAAAACTTCCTGACAAAAAAGAAATAACCATTCATTTTCTTCACCCATAAATTTCTCTTCTGTCGAAGCTGTAGAAACTCTGCTTTTTCTTGACCAAAAATTAGCTAGCCCTATACCCAAATTGGGATGAAGTCGTGCAAACAACCATTGTGAAACCGGGTTAGCAAAAATTTTCTTAATGAATTTATACCCGTGATCTCCCGGCCCAAGACCATCACCATGTCCTAATAAAAATCGAACATTATTCCATTCGCGTTTAATAGTACTCCTGTGTAATGTAACCCCGGTCTCCTGTGGAAGATAATCAAAAACCCACATGTCATGATTTCCTGTAAAATAATGGACCGGAATTCCTTTATCGGTTATCTCAGCGATCTTGCCCAATAATCTTACAAATCCTCTTGGGACAACTGTTTTATATTCAAACCAAAAATCAAATACATCACCCATCAGAAAGATCTCTTCAGCATCTTTGCTTACTAAATCAAGCCAATCAACTATACGCTTTTCCCTTTCCAGACTGCTGGCATAATCCGGCACTCCTAAATGAAAATCGGATGCAAAATAGATCTTCCCTTTCATACTTCAGTCAACAATGTTTTTAGCTATAGTCAATGGATTAAGGTCTTTAAGTTTTAACACAAATTGTATTCTTCTGAATTTAAAATTTGTAATATCGGCTGCATTAGCAATATCCGAAGATACCCATAATGGAAGATATATCTCAAAGATATCAGGGATAATACTCGCCATAACTCCGGCATCATACATGAATTGCTCACTACCTGTGAATGCCTTAGCTGCATTGTGATACGTACCTATATCAGCAAATAAACTAAAAGGTAGATTACCAGGCATTGCCATTTTGAGGTTCAAAGCAAAAAGCCATTTGTCTGTCTGCCCAACCGGAGTTGGTACTTTGAATCCACCATCTTCTATAGATAGCTGTCTTGAAAAAACACCTTCGTTCTCATTTCGTCCCGGATAAATATGTTCAAATAAATAATCCTGATGACCACTCCA
>JBBKWX010000114.1:0-21138 GCA_037969175.1 Bacteroidia bacterium
AGCTTTGATATTTCTGATCTGATAAACTCAGGATTGGTATTTGATGCATAAGATGGATGAATTCCAATCCTCGCATAATCCGAAAGATTTTTGATAAGGCTCTGCAATTTTTTACTTCTTGCAGGAACGTTCTTATCATTCTCACCATACTCGGCCAGCAAGAAAAAATATATCACTTCCAGATTATACTTTTGTTGGATCTCTAATTGAAAATCATAAGTGTCATAGGGATCTTTCATCAAACCAAATAAAACTTTTGTCCGCTCGGTGAGCTGTGAAAAATTGAAATGGGAAAAGTCTCTCAAATATCCACCTGCTATTCGCATAAGTCCTTTTTCCTTATAAGCGTATGCATTATCAATATCAATAGTAGAGATCATTTTGTATTTCCTTTCCTGATATTCTAAATCTGGAAATTTTTCCAAAAGTATTCTTTTGAAATATACAGCCCAGATCTCTACAACAGGCTGTTTCAAAAACCCTTTTTGATATGCTATTGATTCGTGTGCACTGAATCTGTCATGACGATCACGAATATGAGGAAGGTACTCTTCATACCTGCTTACCATGAAAAAACTTGCTGCAAAAAGATCAAAAGGGATAGTGTATTTTGGATGCGTACCATAAAACGCAATTGTGTTTTCGAATCTGAAAACTGTTAACTCTTGATCAGCAATTCCCTTTTCAAACAACAATTTAGCAGCACTGACAAATAGCTCATCCCCTAGCGGTTGGTCACCATAACTGAACTTAGGATCAGAAGAATTTACAAACTCCTCCTCACTTGTTGTGAGCTTATAATTGATTCCAAGAATATCACGGATTAATAGATCAAATGTATATCTCAATCTCGGACCATTCTTTCGGGAAAATATCAGTAGCATATCGATTTTTTATTACTAATAAATATGCTTTAAAATTTCACTGCAAATAAATTCCGCAGCTTTTCCATTTCCATAATAATCAGGAAAATTCGCAGGAGGATTTTCAAGATAAGCTTTTGATGCTTCAAAGATCATATCTTCATTCGCGTCTACGATCTTAGCGCATCCAGCTTCTACCAATTCTACCCATTCGGTTTCAGGTCGGAATATCACACTGGGTTTTTGGAAAAAAAATGCTTCTTTTTGAACACCACCTGAATCTGTCATTATAAGTTTCGTATTCTTCTCCAATAATACCATTTCCAGAAAACTTGCAGGAGGTAAAATATGAAATCCTTTATCACTGATTATTTCATTGTAAAGTGAGGGATCCAAATGATCCGCAATCATTTTATTTGTCCTGGGGTGAAGAGGTAAAACGATCTCAGTATTTTTTTGTTCTCTGATTTTTTTCAATGATGCAAATAAAGCATTCAACCGTTTAGGTTCATCAGTATTATTGTTTCGATGTATAGTTGCTAAAATATAATTAGTCCTGTCTATCTTATTTTCAAAGAAGTAATTTGCCTTCGCTTCAGCTTTAGAAGAAAAGAAAAGACTATTATCATACATCACATCGCCACAATGATAAATGCCCGGATTATTATTTGAAAATGGGGCTTCATTCTCAGGGTTAAATCCTTCAAGTACTAAATTTTGGAATCCTGTTGCAGTTGGAGAAAATAATAATGTAGCACAATGATCACATAAGATCCGATTGATCTCTTCCGGCATTGCTTTATTAAATGATCTCAGTCCTGCTTCAATATGCACAACCGGAATATGTAATTTTGCAGCAGCAATTGCTCCGGCTAAAGTAGAATTTGTATCACCGTATAATATAATTGCATTGGGTTTTTCGGCTAAAAGAAGTTCTTCAATTCCTTTGATCATCGCTGCAGTTTGTTCCCCATGATTTCCTGACCCTACATTCAAATTATGTTTCGGTAACGGAATTTCCAGTTCTTCAAAAAACACTTCAGACATATTGTGATCATAATGTTGTCCGGTATGTACTATCACTTCTTCTAAATCATTTGAAAAATGATTCTTTATTGCACGGCTTATTGCAGCAGCTTTTATGATCTGCGGTCGAGCACCTATTATTGTTAATAATTTTAGTTTCAAGAATGCGAATTTAATGATTTTAGAGGAGTCCCTCATCAGCAAAACTAAAGTAAGCTTCAGAAGTCAAAATTATATGATCTAAGACCGGTATCTCTAGAAACTTTCCAGCTTCTTTCAACCTTTGTGTTAGTTCGGTATCAGCTTTACTCGGCTTCTCGTTTCCACTCGGGTGATTATGTGCAAGGATAATTGAACTGCTTAAGCTATCCAATGCAGATTTGAAGATCAGTCTACTATCAACCACAGTGCCTGCAATGCCTCCTTTACTGATCATTTGTTGCTTAATTATTTTGTTTGCCCTGTTAAGATACAAAACCCAAAATTCTTCATGACTCAAGTCAGCTAAAATAGGATGCAATACATCTGCTGCGTCCTTACTGCAAGTTACTGAACATTTCTTCCCGGCTTCTTGGCTTGATCTTCTCCGGCCTAACTCAAAAGCTGAAATGATACGGATTGCTTTTGCATTCCCTACTCCTTTAACCCGAATTAATTGGTTAACATCCATACGACTTAACGCGTGTAGATCATCATTGCAGCTTGAAAGGATTTCCCTTGCTAAAACAAGTGCATTGTTTTTCGAATCTCCACTTCCAATAAGTATTGCAAGTAGTTCTGATTCTGTTAGATGTTGCCTGCCTTTTTCAAGCAGTTTCTCTCGTGGACGCTCAGAAACGTGCCAATTGTTGATTCCCATAATTCATCATTCTCCTCCTTCCAACTACAAATAAAAAACAAAAATGGCTCCATGCAAAACATGAAGCCATTTTTCATCTTATAAGTGAATATACCTTACAGGCCGTTCACCATCAGAGCAAGACTCGACTTGAGATTTGCTGCTTTTTTCTTATGTATTACATTTTTCTTCGCAAGATTATCTAACAAAGAAGTGATCTTTGGCAACATAGCAGTTGCTTCTTTCTTGTCTTTCAGGTCACGCATAGCCTTTAAAGCATTACGCATTGTTTTTGCCTGATAACGATTCTTTACACGCTTTGCATCATTTGAACGGATTCTCTTGATGGATGATTTATGATTAGCCATTACCTCAATATTTTAAATTTGTGCTACTTATTGCACTTTTGTAGCCCGTAGGGGAATCGAACCCCTGTTTCAAGGATGAAAACCTTGCGTCCTCACCCCTAGACGAACGGGCCATTATCATTCAATTGCCTGAATGGGCTGCAAAGGTAAAACAAATTTGAAATCTGCAAAAGAAAAAATATGTTTTTTTACTATTCGATCAAATCTGTGTCTGCCTGAAACCGAAAGCCCAACCTTTTACCCGTTGAAACATTTGTATTTAAATTGGCAGACATTACATCATCCAGACTTGCCATTTTAACTTGATCATATGGAGGAGTATATAAGTCAAAATCAAGACAATACAATACTGTCGATTCAATGATGGATGACATCTGATCTTCATCCATTACAGAATGATCAAAATCATTATAAAGAAAACCCAATTGCCTTTTTCCTTCCATAAAATAATGTGAGTCCTTATTTATAAATAAACGCCCTACCAGATAACCTATATCATTGACTCTATTGTATTTAATAGAATCCGCCAGGAAATTATAAATACTGATCATTCCACAATACGAATTCGAAGGATCTTTATTCACATATGAATTCTTCCACATACTATGTTCTCTGTCAAAAGTAAAAACATTGGTATGCATAATAAATATCATTTCATCACTTGCAAATTTTAATTCAACCTGGAACTCACTACTATCCTTGTATTCTAATCCTATCCTCGAATCCAGTTTCTTTACCAGGGGCTTATACTTTTCTTCAATATCCTTTAGTTTTTTCTTTAATAAAGAAAAAACTTTGAGCGTATTATCATATACATTTTGCTTCAGGACACTCTTTTCCTCAAGCATTTGCATGATCAGCTTTTCTGTATCAAGAACTTTTTCCATAAATTAATATGCTCGAGCAAATAGAACTCTTTGATTTGAAGGCATGCCAGTCAAAACACATTTACCATTTTCCGGTTTGTTATTCAAGGGAATACATCTAATAGTTGCTTTTGTTAACTCCTTTATCTTTTCTTCTGTTTCAGGTGTTCCATCCCAATGGGCATACACAAATCCACCTTTATCATCGAGAATCTTTGTTAACTCCTCCATGCTATCGGCTTTGAACGTCATATTATCTTTAAAATCCAATGCCTTTTTATAAAGATTATCCTGAATTTGTTCGAGTAAGTTAACAATTTTAACTTCAATATCTGTGACTTGATATACACTCTTTTCCAATGTATCTCTTCTTGCAACTTCCACTGTTCCAGAAGCCACATCTCTTGGACCAATAGCAATTCTCAGTGGTACTCCTTTGAATTCGTATTCGGCAAATTTGTATCCCGGCTTATGTGTATCTCTATTATCAAATTTTACAGACACACCCTTTGCGATCAATTTTGACTTTATGTTTTCAGCAACAACAGTAACCTGAGCAAATTCTTCTTCTGATTTATAAATCGGTACAATAACCACTTGTATTGGAGCAAGTTTTGGTGGAAGGACCAGTCCATTATCATCAGAATGCGCCATGATCAATGCACCCATCAAGCGAGTAGAGACACCCCATGAAGTAGCCCATACAAATTCCTGTATCCCTTCTTTTGAGGTATACTTTACATCAAATGCTTTTGCAAAATTCTGTCCAAGAAAATGCGAAGTGCCTGCTTGTAATGCTTTGCCGTCTTGCATCAATGCTTCAATGCAATAGGTATCCAAAGCACCGGCAAATCTTTCATTTGGACTTTTAACACCTTTGATCACCGGAAGCGCCATCCATTCTTCAGCAAAAGTTGCATAAACTTCCAGCATCTTTTCAGTCTCTTCAATAGCCTCTTCTTTTGTAGCATGTGCTGTATGCCCTTCCTGCCATAAGAACTCAGTTGTCCTGAGGAAAAATCGAGTTCTCATTTCCCATCTGACAACATTGGCCCACTGATTTATAAGAATTGGTAGATCTCTATATGATTGTATCCAATTTTTATATGTACTCCATATGATCGTTTCTGAAGTAGGCCGGATTATCAATTCTTCCTCCAGCCGAGCATCCGGATCAACTATAATACCTGACCCATCTTCTGCGTTCTTTAACCTGTAGTGGGTAACTACTGCGCATTCTTTGGCAAATCCTTCTACATGCGCAGCTTCTTTACTCAGGAAGGATTTAGGAATGAAGAGTGGGAAATATGCATTCTGATGTCCTGTCTCCTTAAACATGATATCCAATTGTTGTTGCATCTTTTCCCAAATGGCATAACCGTAAGGTTTAATTACCATACAACCTCTCACAGCAGAATTTTCTGCAAGGTCAGCCTTGACTACAATGTCCTGGTACCATTGAGAATAATTTTCAGCGCGTGATGGAAAGTCTTTTGCCATAAAATTTGTATATTTTTGGTATGATATTTGAATTTAAATCCTTGAAGGAAGGCAAAATTACCATTTTAATTTATTAAACCTTCCGGACTTAATATCATCACAATAATAAAGCTAAACATAGGAGGACAAATCATGATCCAAAAATATTTAATTTTCTCGTTAACAGTTTTGACGTTAAGCGCTTGTTCTTCAACATATAGCGCAAGAAGTGGCAATTATGGTGATGATGTTTATTATTCAGGCCGGTCTGAATCTCCAACCCAAATACAAGAACCTGCACCGGTTAATAATGCTTCACCTGAAGATTATACTTCGACTTCTCAAGCTAATTCAAATTCAATTGATCAAAATTCAGGGGAACGCTTTCAAAAAAATACTGACAGTACGACCACTTCTGATGGCAAAACATACATTACAAACAACTATTATTATGATGAGGATGATTATTATGATTATGCCTACTCAGCAAGAATAAAACGTTTTCACAGACCAAGCAGACTTCCCTATTATCACACTTATTACACAAACTCATACTGGTATAGCCATAACCCTGGATATTGGGGTGTAAGTATTTATAATTCTTATCCATGGTGGGGGCCTAGTTACTGTGTCTCATATCCATTTTATTATGGTTATTATCAGCCTTATTATGGATACTCTTCTTATTATGGCTATTACGGTTCAAACTATTGGTACGGTTACAACCACGGATACAATAATGGGTATTGGGCAGGATATAATCATGGTTATAATGATGGACACTTTGGATATAATCACCCTAATTACTACAATAGTTATGATAACACCAATTATTATTACGGCCCCAGAGGTGGCACATCAAATAATAATCAAATAAATCAATATACTCCACAAAGTCTGGCATCTACTTACACATCTGCTCAGCAAGGACCTGACAAGAATCTTGGAAGAGATTTGGAATCTGCAGGCAAACCGATGATTACTCCTAATCCAACCGGGAATCCGAAAGGAACTATTGGATCAGATAATGAAGTTGCGCCAAAACCTAAACCGGGAATTGTTTCAGAGCCTGTAAAATCAGCTCCTGCATCCGAAGACCAGCCGAAAGGAAATACACCAACCATAAACTCTGAAGATAATTCTCCTTCACCAAAACCTCAATATCATGACCCAAAAGGCTACGAAGTTGAACCTGTAAATCCGACTCCACGTCCTCAATACAACGAGCCTAAAAACAACGAATCGGAACCTGTAAAACCTGCGCCCAGACCTTCTTATGAAGTTCAACCATCTTCTCCAAATGAAAGCTCTCCTTATCAGACACAACCACGTCCTAATCGCCCTGAACCTCAGGTAAGACCTAAATCAAATACTAACGAACAAGAAACTCCAAAACAAAACAATACTCCAAGGAGCAATTATTCAACACCATCAAATTCAACTCCGCGTAGTATTCCTAATACACCATCCAGAACAAATAGCTCGGGGAGTGGTACTCAAAACCAACGCAGTCCTAGATAATCATTAATATAATGTTTGATCATATATGAAAAGATTTGCTTCTCTTGTAATCTGCGTTTTTATCAGTTCTTTTATAGTAGCTCAAACCGAAGCTGATGCTCTTCGGTACTCTATGACACAATACGGCAGTACCGCAAGATCATTGAGTATGGGTGGAGCGATGGGTGCTTTAGGAGGTGATTTCTCAACACTTGCCACCAACCCAGCAGGAATAGGAGTCTATAAGAAATCAGAATTCACTTTATCTCCGGGTTTGTTTTCAAAAACAACCAAAAGTAATTATTTAGAACAAAGTGAAACTGATACGAAATACAATTTCAATTTCGGAAATGCAGGTGCTGTGTTTTCGTATGACCGGGGCTCTACCAAATTAGTTCGCAATTGGAATTTTGGAATCGGCTACAACAGAGTAATGAATTACCATGATCGAAGTTTATTTCAAGCTGGTAATACAAGAAATTCAATGCTGGATTATTTTGCTTCTCAAGCAAATGGTACCACGCCAAGTAATCTTGGGTCTTCTTTCCCTTTTGAATCAAATCTTGCATATCAAACTTATTTGATAGATACCAATACTTTTCTATTTGGTGATTCTAGTACATATGCGACAGTGATTCCCAATGCCGGGGCTCTTCAAAGAAGATCTGTCACTTCAAAAGGTGCGGCAGGTGAAGTGGACTTTAGCTTAGGAGGTAATATCGATGAACATCTTTTCTTTGGCTTTACATTGGGCTTGACTTCATTACGTTATGTTGAAGAGGTGACCTATGAAGAAATAGATGACAAGGACACGATTCAAGATCCAAATAGTGGCCTGGATTTCAAATCTTTTAAACTCAATCAGGATTTAACAACCGAAGGTGCAGGAGTAAATTTTAAATTTGGATTGATCTGGAAACCGATTTATTGGTTTAGAATTGGTGCTGCTGTCCACACTCCTACTTATTATTATACTATGAATGATAATTACAGTTCATTCATGAGAGCAAATTTTGCAAATGGCAGTACTTACACATATTCATCTCCAATCGGAGAATTCGAATATAAACTTACTACCCCATTTAAGGCAATTGGGAGTATAGCATTTGTATTGGCAGAACATGGATTGATCACCGGAGAATATGAAATGATCGATTATTCTGATGCCAGACTTAATTCTGTTTCTTACAAATTCTTTGATGAAAATCAAGCAATAAAAGATAAATTTAGCATAGCCCACAACTTTAAGATCGGAACCGAGTGGAGATATTTGAACTATACTATCCGTGGAGGATTTGCGCAATATGGAAGCCCGTTTAAGACCAAGCTTAATGATGTGCAATATGACATGAACCGACAAGTAATTTCAGGAGGACTAGGTTTTAGAACGGAAGATTATTTTGTGGATCTTGGTTATGCGCACACGCAATCTGGCTCGTTCTTTAGACCATATAGTTTAGCGAATGAATTAGTTGAAGGTGCATTTTTTGATAGCCGTTCGAATAATTTCGTACTTACTTTTGGGGCAAGATTTTAATCTGAACTTAATAAGCTAATATTCGCTTTAGCTTTCTGATCTAAAGAATTTCTATATTCCTTTTTTGGAAGCTTAATACAAAGTTTATAGTATTTCAAAGCTTGAGAAGTATCATTTTCTAGAAGAAAAATATCGCCCAATTTTAAGGACGAATTTGCAGCAAAATAGTAGGGTTGATCTTTTCCCGATTCAATAACTGAAAGGTAAAGGGCTTTGGCTTTTACTATCATCAATAATTCATGTGTAGCTCTTGCAACTCTATATTTGTATTCTAGTTTTTCTCTATCAGAATTAAAAATACTAGTATTGATCCCGGATAATAAATCCAGACTTTTCGAGTAATATCCTCCATCAAAAAGCAGCCTGCTTTTGAGTAAATGGATATTGGGTTGGATACCTGATAAAGCCTCACGCTCAGCTTCTTTATCTTCGTCTGTGAATGTATTTCCTCTGATTGAACATTCACGCATCCAATAATTGTAGGTCTTGGTTTTCTTATTGATCAATGCATCCCAGGCTAACTTCTGACAAGCTGATTTGACAAGAGAATTTCCCCGGAAACCATAGACATAATTTTCTAAAAAAATGAATGCATCATCATCCAGTCGGAATAATTTTGAAGCACCAATTAAATAATCCAGATAATAAATTGGGTACTCCGTACTTCTTTTCCTGAGCAGCAAGGCAGATGTTATTGCCTTGTCATTATATCCAAATTTGCTTAATAAATTAATCTTCATCAAGCCTGTGAGTGATGAGTAATTTGTAGCATTCCATATATCAATTCTGGATGATGATCTCAGTTCATCATTTGTCAATGTTGCTTCCAGAAATGAAGTCAAACATATTACTTCCGGACCATATATATATTTGAATTCTGAATCCTGAAGTTTTAATAATACATATTCCAGTTCTTGTAATCCTTGATTTACTGAGCCTGAAAATCCTAAAAAACTAATTATCCATTTAAAATCTTCTGGTACTGCACCAATACAGGCATGAAGGAGTCCGAGGTTTTTTAAATATATGAATTCAGTGGGATTGGCATGATATCCTGATTCCAATAATTTGTATGCTTTGTGTACATCCTTTGCTCCTGTCAAGTATTGTTGATTCTTGATCTTTATTAATGCAGATCTCAAAATAACTTCAGATCTGTAGAACTTACTTAATGGTAGTTCTGCAAATCCGTTGTCTATCTTATGCAAGATCTTTTTACCGAAATTTTCCATTATTTCCTGATCCGATCTTTGCTCTGATAAAAACGCTTTATAAAACTGAGCCTGATAAACTATCAGGTCATGATCCAGGTTTGATAATTCCTTAAAAGTTCCTTTTGAAATTTGTGTTTCAACGGATTTAAATTTAAAATCATAAACATCTTTGACCAAAGACAACGCCAGATCATCAAACTTATGATCTGCAGTTGCTTTTTCAGCAATAAAAATATTCAATAGGTATAAAAAGAAAATTAATCTCATAAAAAAAGGGACTTCTGCAATTTATGCAGAAATCCCTTTGTATAATATAAATATGTGCTTATGCTTCAATAAGGCCCATGCTCACTGCATCAACCAATATACGACCGCAATGCTCACAAACGATGATCTTTTTATGTTGCTTGATGTCGATCTGACGCTGAGGCGGAATCTTATTAAAACAGCCACCACAAGCATCTCTGTTAATGCTTACAACTGCCAGGCAATTTCTCGCATTTTCACGAATCCTTCTATAAGCTGTTACCAGTCTTTCTTCAATGATCTCTGCTGCCTTCTGAGATTTTTTCATCAAGGCTTCTTCTTCTTTCTGAGTTTCCGAAACGATACTCTCAAGCTCTGATTTCTTAAGATCCAGATCTTTCTGTCTGTCATTCAGGCTTTCTTTAGCAGAAGTGATCATTTCATTCTTCGCTGCTAGCTGAGCACTGAATTCTTTAATCTTCTTTTCTGATAGCTGAATTTCAAGATTCTGAAATTCTATTTCTTTTGTCAATGAATCGTATTCACGATTATTCTTGACATTCATTTGCTGAGCTTCATATTTCTTGATTGCAGCCTGAGAATCTTTGATCTCTTGCTTCTTCTTTACAACCATTTCCTCCAATTCACCAGCTTCTTCAGTGAATTTTTGTGTGCGTGTCTCTAGACCAACTATCTCATCTTCAAGATCACTTACTTCCATTGGCAATTCACCACGGACAATTTTGATCTTATCGATCAGAGAATCGATCTGTTGAAGCTCATATAGAGCTCTTAACTTATCTTCAACTGAGATTTCTGTTTTTGTAGCAGTAGCAGTCTTCTTTGTAGCCATGTTTACAGGTAATTAACCGGATTAGTGATCCGTTCTGACAAACGGACTGCAAAGGTAGGAAAATTCTTCTTTAAAAGGCGATAAAATATCTCTGGTGTATATTGTTCACTTTCAAAGTGTCCAATGTCTGCAATGATGATTTTATCTTCAGCATCAAAGAATTGATGATATTTAAAATCTGAAGTAATAAATATATCCGCTTTTGAACTTATTGCATCATTTAAGAGAAAACTACCTGAACCACCACAGATTGCAACCCGACTTATTTCATCAACTACCAACGAAGTGTATTTGATACATCCCGCCTTCATCGTTTCTTTCAAATTTCTGAGAAAATCTGAAGTATTAACAGGTTCGGCCAAGTTTCCTACTATTCCGGCCCCCGCATGGTGATCCTTATTCAAGAGAGAATACATATCATAGGCAACCTCTTCATAAGGATGATTCTTAAGCATAGCATCAATAACCTTATCCTTACTATGTTTCCTCAGAATTACCTCTATTCTGGTTTCATCCTCCCATTTCAAAGTATCAATAGATCCTGAAAACGCTGAACTTCCTTGTAGGGGCTTGAAACTCCCTTGGCCCTTTACATTGAAACTGCATTCATCATAATCTCCTATTGCGCCTGCTCCGGCCTCCCACATAGCTTTTCTTACCTGATCTGCATGAGCATCCGGCACAAAGACTACGAGCTTAACAAGGTTATCAGCCATTGGTGCCAGAATTGACCGATTTTCCAATCCTAACTTATCAGCAATCAGGTCATTGACTCCATTCCTAACATTGTCAAGGTTGGTATGAACAGCAATCAGGGCAATATCATTTTTTATAGCTTTGATCAGAACACGCTCAACATAATTGCGCCCGGTTATTTTTTTGATGGGACCAAACAAAATAGGATGATGTGCAATGATCACATTACAGCCATTTTCAATCGCCTCATCGACAATTGTTTCTGTACAATCCAAAGTCAACAAGATAGACTTGACCTCCATTTTTGGATCTCCAATCAACAACCCGGAGTTGTCATATTGTTCCTGAAGCCCGAAAGGAGCCAATTGTTCGATTGAATCAAGCAAGTTTTTTACATTCATCATATTGCAAAAATAAGGCTTGAATTAGATTTCCGGTATAATTTATATACGCTATTAATTATCTTTACCCACTGTGCATGAGATAATCAGGATATTGGTTTATCCAATTTCACTTTTATATGGAATTGGTGTATGGGTAAGGAACTTACTATATGACAAAGGATTGTTCTTGTCATATACTGCTCCGGTACCTACCATAGTCATTGGCAATCTGACAGTTGGAGGAACCGGAAAAACTCCGCATGCCGAGTATCTTATAAAACTGCTCCGGGGATCAAACAACGTAGCTTACTTGAGTAGGGGTTATGGCAGAAGAACAACCGGGTTGAGAATTTTAAATTCTGCTGATAATTCAATTACTGCAGGTGATGAGCCAATTCAGATTTTTCAAAAATTTCCTGATATTTCAGTTGTTGTAAGTGAAAACAGAATAAAAGCCATAAAAAAACTTTATGAAGAGAAAGGAATCTCTGTTTTTATTCTGGACGATGCATTTCAGCATAGGGCAGTTAATCCGGGCCTTTCAATATTATTGACCGATTACAATAAGATCTTCACTAAAAATTACCTCATTCCTACCGGCACATTACGTGAAGGACTTTCTGGTGTTAAAAGGGCTAATATCATTATTGTAACAAAAACACCTGTATTGTTTTCACCTTTGGAAAGGAGAAGAGTAGAATCAGAGATTAAATTAAAAAATAATCAGCATTTGTTTTTTTCATACATGCAATATGGAAACTTGGTTCCATTCACGGATGCTGCTGAGAACTTGTTGAAAATCAAAGATGGTAATCTTAATAATGATTATGCTATATTGCTTGTTAGTGGTATAGCCAATCCTCTGCCTTTAAGATACCATTTGAGTGAAATCTACAAAGAATTACATGAGATTGAATATCGCGATCATCATATTTACACTAAGTCAGATATTGAAAAAATCAAGCATAAATTTAATGGCATATTAAGAGAGAATAAAATAATAATTACAACAGAAAAAGATAAAATTCGCTTTCAGTCACCTGAAATAAAAAAACTTACTCAAGGTATTCCTATGTTTTACCTTCCAATAGAAATTTGTTTTCAGGACAACGATAAAGCACTTTTTGATAAATTAATAAGCAGCTATGTCAACAAACAGCCTTGAATCAAACAGAATTAACGAAACAGTTAATTATATTAAAAACCATACAGACTTCAAGCCGGAGATCGGGATTATTTTAGGGTCAGGCTTGGGAAGTCTTGCGGATGGAATTGAAGTGATCAAATCTTTCCCTTATTCTGAACTACCAAATTTTCCTGTATCAACTGTACATGGACATGCAGGCAAGCTGGTACTGGGTCTGCTGGCGGGCAAAAAAGTGATTGCCATGCAGGGTCGTTTTCATTATTATGAAGGATATTCTTTTCAGACCATCACCTACCCTATTCGCATTATGAAGGCTCTGGGCATTGAAAGACTATTTCTCTCAAATGCAGCAGGTGGCATGAATCCAGCTTTCAAAGTTGGTGATCTGATGATACTTGATGACCACATTAATTTAATGCCGGGAAATCCACTGATCGGACCAAATGATGATGCTATTGGCCCCAGATTTCCTGACATGAGTGCTCCCTATGATCAAGAACTCAACAAATTAGCGTTGGCCATGGGAAATGAAATGGGACTTAGGATTCATCAAGGGGTCTATGCTGCTGTTACAGGGCCAACATTTGAGACCCGAGCTGAGTATAAATATATTAGGATCATTGGAGCTGATGCAGTAGGTATGTCAACTGTTCCTGAAGTGATCACAGCAAGACATATGGGCTTGCCTTGTTTTGCAGTTTCTGTAATTACAGATATGGGTGGACAGGAGGAAGTAGAACAGGTTAGCCATGAGGAAGTACTTCTGGTAGCTAATGAAGCCGGAAAAAAATTGACTGAGCTTATTATCAAGCTGATAAAAGGTATTTGATCATGAAAAAACATTTATTAATATCATTATTTATCCTTATCAATTCTCCTTTTTTATCTATTGGACAACAACAGCAAAACATGTCCTTATTAGGGAATTGGGACGATAACACATTGCCAACTTCCTGGGCCGGTACTTTTAATGATTGCTGGGGATATGCGGCTCCTGATGGAAGTGAATATGCTATTATGGGCGATGTTATGGGTACTTATTTTTTTAACATCAGCAATCCTGCATTGCCAATAGTTGTAAATTTCTTTAGAGGAAAAGATACTTTAGGGGTTCATAGAGATTTTAAGACATATGGACATTATGCTTATGGAGTGAGTGATGAAGGCAACTCTAGTCTGCAGATATTTGATCTTCAATATTTACCTGACTCTGTAGTGAAAGTGTATGATTCTGATCAATTTACAATCAGATGTCATAACATTTTTATCTCAGGGGATGAGTTGTATTTGGCTTCAAATACGACATCGTCAGGGTTTAGATCCATGGATGTTTTATCCATTACAAATCCGGTTAACCCTACATTTATAAGCACATTGACAAGTTCTCAGTTTTGGCATGTGCATGATGTTTATGTAAGAAATGACACCGCATACTGTTCAGCAGGAAATGCGGGGTTGTTCATATATGACTATGCTAATCCGACTTCACCTCAATTGATCCAATCCATTACTTCTTATCCTGAACAAGGCTATAACCATAGCTCATGGGTAAGTGATGATGGGAAAATTCTTGTTTTTGCTGATGAAGATCACGGAAAGGGATTAAAGCTTTATGATATTTCAAATCTGAGTAATCCGATATTATTATCTGTTTTCAGATCTAATCTTTTGAATGTTAGCAATCCAACTTCATCATCCGGTAGTATTCCTCATAATCCTTTTATAAAAGGAAACAAATTGTTCATTTCATATTATCATGATGGTGTAGTTGTATTTGATATTTCAAATCCATCTCTTCCGGTTCAATATGCTTGGTATGATACCTACCCACAGAATACTGATTATGCAAGTTATAAAGGCGCCTGGGGTGTATATCCATTTCTGCCTTCAGGAAATATTATTGCTTCTGATATTGATAACGGGCTTTTAGTTTTTGATGGCAGTTTGGTTACCACTACTAACAATTACAATCCTCAGACTTCAGGTTTTAACATTTATCCAAATCCTACAAAAGATATCCTAACGGTAATTGGCTCATTTGCTGAAAATCAGACAGTAAACGTAATTTTATTCGATCTTCAAGGAAGAGAAATGATGTCTGCTACTTATAGCTTCAATAATGAAAAGAAGTTGAACATTGAAAACCTGGATACAGGAACTTATTTTTTGGAAATAAATGCAGGGCAAACCCGGACTTTTGAAAAAATTGTCAAATTCTAATATAATTCACTTGATCTTAAAAAAAAACAGAAATTCACCAATGAAATTTATTCATTCACCAAATTTCATGAATGTTCTTAATCATGTAAATGTAAAAATGTGAGTAAAGGTGTTACTTTCGTAGAATATAATGGGGTATTTTATTTGAATCCAACAAAGCCCTAGTGCAGTATAAGTTAATTTTAATTAAGTATTGCAAGATCTGACCATGATCAAAGAGAGTGAAGAGTTTGTAAAAATTTTAAACCGGATAGCTTCATTGAAAGAAGCCAAAAAGTACAATGAAGTTTTTGACTTCATCAATGATGTGCTATTGGCTAACTTTGAGATAAGTCATGAGAGGATTAGATTGATGTCGGTAGATGACCTTGTTAATCTCTTGAGAAGCGAGGCGGGAGTCAATGAAGGTAAATGGGCAATACTGGGTGAACTTTTAATGGAAGAGGCAGATGTTTATCATTTGCAGAATATGCCGGGTAAGAGTTATCCAAGATATATTAAAGCATTAAACATTTTTCTGGAATTAAGCCGTTTAGAAAAGACCACTTTCACATTTGCATATCATGCAAGAATAGAAGATATCTTTTCAAGAACAATAATTTTCGAATTACCAAGAGAAGTTAAACTGAAACTTTTCCAATACTTTGAAGACAATTCCAAGTTTGCTGCTGCCGAAGATATATTGTTTAATATTTTAGAATCCGGGCCAAGAGACAAAAGCCTGATCAATATTGGTGTAGCTTTTTATTTAAGGCTGCTGCAAAAGAAAGACTCTGAACTGATCAAGGGTAAGCTTCCTCGCGAAGAAGTAGCCGAAGGACTGGCCAGAATTAAGAGTCTCTGATTCATTGGTCACCGGAGTGGCCCATTCACTGAAAATATTTAACTTTGAGCTCCGTGGAATCTTCCACTGAATTAAATATTTCACTCAAAATTATGCATCAATTCGAAGCCGTAATCGGACTGGAAGTTCATATCCAACTTCTTACTGAAAGCAAAGCATATAGTTCTGATCCAACGGAATACGGTGGTATGCCAAATACTCACATTAGTCCGGTCACACTTGGACATCCGGGCACATTACCTTTTCTGAATAAGAAAGTTGTAGAGTTTGCTGTGAAATTAGGTCTAGCCTGTGGTTGCGAAATAACCCGTTTCAATCAATTTGCAAGAAAAAATTATTTCTACGCAGATCTTCCGAAAGGCTATCAGATCACCCAAGACACCACTCCTATTTGCACCGGTGGAACCATATCTATCAAAACTGAAAATGGTGATCGTTCCATCAATTTAACACGGATCCACTTAGAAGAAGATGCAGGAAAGAGTATCCATGATCAGCTTCCGGATGAATCATTGATCGATCTGAACCGTGCAGGAGTTCCATTACTTGAAATTGTATCAGAACCTGAAATTAAAAGCTCCGAAGAAGCCTATCAATATCTGACAGAAGTACGAAAGCTGGTAAGATATCTTGAGATCTGTGACGGTAATATGGAAGAAGGATCATTAAGATGTGATGCAAATATTTCTGTTCGTCCTATCGGACAAATTGAACTTGGTAAAAAGGTTGAGGTTAAGAACATGAATTCGATTCGAAATGTTCAAAGAGCAATCGAATATGAAATTAAGAGACAGATTGCTGCTATCGAAAAAGGAGAGATCATCAATGTTGAGACTAGAAGTTTTGATGCAGTAAAAGGAAATACCTTTTCGATGAGAAGCAAAGAGATGGCGAATGATTACAGGTATTTCCCGGAACCTGACATGACACCACTTTTGATTTCGGATGAATATTTACTGCGTGTAAAAAATGACATGCCTCCCCTTCCCCAACAATTGTTTAAAAAATATACCGGAGATTTGGGATTGAATGAATATGATGCAGGTGTACTTACTGATTCCAAAGAATTGGCAATGTATTTTGAAGAAATGATAGTTCTCTGTAAAAATTATAAAGCCGCTGCTAACTGGATAATGGGTCCGGTAAAAAGTTATCTAAATGAAAATGCACTGCACATAAATCAGTTTCCAATCAAAGCTTCCCGTCTTGCTGAGTTGCAAGATCTGGTCGAAACCGGAGTTGTAAGTCATACTGTAGCAAGTCAACAATTATTTCCTGAGCTTGCCCTTAAAGACTCGGATCCGAAAACTATCGCACAGGAATTAAATCTGATTCAAGAAAGTGATTCAGGTGCGTTGGATGCTTATGTTCAGGAAGCATTGAATAAATTCCCGGACAAAGTAGCGGAATACAGAAGCGGCAAAACAGGTTTGTTGGGTTTATTTATGGGTGAAGTAATGAAGATCTCTAAAGGTAAAGCAGATCCAAAGATTGCAAGTGAATTGGTTAAGAAAGCATTAGAACAAGAATAATGAAAACAAAAAAATACAGATCAACAATACTATTTAGTTTATTTCTTTCACTTACAATACTTGCATGTGGATCCGCTCAAAGTGAGCAAAGCACAAGTATAAAAGGGAATATCAAGAATTTAAATTCGACTAAAGTCTACCTTGATGCATTGACACAAACAGCAGTTCAAACTATGGATTCAGTAGTGTCAGGCAAAGACGGCAACTTCGAATTTAATTTTGATGTAAAAGAAATAGGATACTATCGGGTTCGTGCAGGTGAAACGCGTTTCTTAATGCTAATTTTGGATAGCAAAGAAAAGATCGAGATCTCCGGTGATACAATTACTGATGCAGAAGATTGGAAGATCACAGGTTCAGAAGCCAGTAAGCAGTTACAAGCCTTGAACAAGTATATGAAGTATTCTTTTGCAGAAGCAAATGAGCTTGATGAAACTTATAGAAAAGCAGTAGCTGAAACGAAGGGTCCTGAGATTGATTCAATCCGTATTATATTGCAAAATAAATATGAATCTTTGATCAAAGGCAGAGAGAACTACGCAGAAGAATTCATTGATAAAAATCCGGGTTCATTTGCAACCCTCGCTGCTGCCACATATTTATCTCCGGAGACAGGCGCTGAAGCAATGAAAAAAGCAGATGCTGCTTTGCAAAAAACGTATCCTAATTCAATGTATGTAAAAGATTATCATACTAAAGTAACTGACATACTTCGGCTAGCTCCGGGAAGTTTAGCTCCTGAAATAGAAATGAATGATGTAAACGGAAACCCTGTAAAACTTTCTTCGCTCAGAGGTAAATATGTGATGATCGATTTTTGGGCAAGCTGGTGTGGCCCTTGTCGTCAAGAAAATCCTGCACTTGTTAAAGTCTATCAAAAATTTAAATCCAAAGGATTTCAGATCTATGGAGTTTCACTTGATAATAACGATGCTGCCTGGAAAAAGGCCATCATGGATGACAACCTCACTTGGGTACATGTCAGTGATCTTCAAAGATGGGGATCTTCTGTAGTTAAGTCCTATGGCGTAGAAGGAATACCTTATTCCTTCCTTATTGACAAAGAAGGGAAGATCATTGCCAGAGGATTACGCAGTGAGGCTCTTGAGAAAAAACTGACTGAATTATTACCTGATTAATTCCAAATGCAAAACAGGTTATTAATTGTTCTGTTTCTTTTTTTTCTGGGATCTGAATGTGTTGCAAGACTTGATAACAAGGAATACTTTCAGCAAAGAGTCGGATATAAGATCAATGTTGCATTAGATGATAAAAATCATTTACTGACAGGAAATATTCGGATCGATTATACGAATCAAAGTCCGGATACATTATTCTTCATTTATTTACATCTATGGCCTAACGCCTATAAGGATAATTCTACCGGATTAGCCAGACAATTCATGGTTGATGGTAAAACTGCATTTGCAAAAGCGCGTTTTCCGGATACTGGTTTTATTGATAGTCTTGACTTTAGTTCAAATGACAAAAAATTAAAACTTGAAATTGATCCCGAAAACATTGATATCGCAAAACTTATATTAATTGATCCATTACTACCCGGTCAAAGTATTGCAGTAGAATCTCCTTTCAAGGTTAAATTACCTAATGCGAAATTTTCACGCTTAGGTCATATTGATCAATCCTACATGATCACCCAGTGGTATCCAAAACCGGCAGTTTATGACAGGCAAGGCTGGCATCAGATGCCATATCTGAATCAGGGAGAATTTTATTCTGAATTTGGATCATTTGATGTGAGTATTTCTTTACCGAAAAATTATGTTGTCGGATCAACCGGTATTCTCCAGAATAATGATCAGGAAAAAGAATGGATGACATCATTAAGTGAAAAGACGAAAACACAATCTGCTTTTTCAAATGATCAAAATTTCCCCCCTAGTGATCCCGAATTTAAAACACTCAATTATAAACAGGATAACATCCATGACTTTGCATGGTTTGCTGACAAGCGTTTTAATGTTTTAGAAAATGAAATAACATTACCTGATTCTAAAAGAAAAGTAAAAACAAGAGCATTATTCACTAATGATAAAGCCTTGCTTTGGATGAAGTCTCCTGAATACCTTGAACGGGCAATTTATTATTACAGTTTATGGAATGGAGAATATCCATACGATGAAGTCACAGCAGTTGATGGAACCATTGCAGCCGGAGGTGGTATGGAATATCCAATGGTAACTATAATCGGTAAGCCGGTGAGTGCACATATACTTGAACAAACGATTGTTCATGAAGTCGGGCATAACTGGTTCTATGGGATTCTTGGCAATAACGAGCGATCCTATCCATGGATGGATGAAGGAATAAATTCATTCAATGAAATGAGATATTTCGAAACTTTAAATAAGGATCAAGTAAAATCAGATCTGAAAAAGTTAAGAGGCATTAAAGGATTCATCACCCTATTTGATAATAGCGGACTTTATGCAAGGGAAATAAATGAACTGATATACCAATTTACGGCTCGTGAGGCAAGTGACCAGGGACTACAACTTGCATCTTCTGATTACCGATCGCTAAATTACGGGGCGGAAGTTTATGTCAAATCTGCTTTGGTATTTGATTATTTAAAAACTTATCTGGGTGAAGAATTGTTTGATAGCATCATGCAAGAATATTTTCAAACCTGGAAATATAAACATCCTTATCCTGCAGATCTGAAATCACTATTTGAAATGAGAAGTGGACAGGATCTAGGTTGGTTGTTTGATGATCTTTTGAAAACAGATAAGAAATTAGATTATGGAGTTAAGAAAATAAAAAAGATAAATGATAATTTAAGTCAGATCACACTTAAAAATAAAGCCGACATAAATGGACCCGTAATAGTTCAGCTTTATAAAGAAAATAAACAAATTGAGAGTTCATGGATTGCTGGATTTTCGGGAACATTTGAATTTAGTTCTACAACTGATTTTGATAAAGTGCATATCGATCCTGATCATAGAATGCCGGAATACAACAGAAATGATAATGTGATGAGAAGTAAAGGAATCTTAAGAAAATTTGAGACTCCAAGAATTGATCTGTTAGCCGGACCGGATGACGAACACTATACAAATATATTTGTAATACCTTTTTGTGCCAGGAATGTAAATGATGGCTACATGCCCGGAATTGCAGTTTACAGCACACCTATTCCGTCAAGACCATTCAGATATGCAATTGCACCTATGTATGGATTAGAAAGCGAAAATATAACCGGGACCGGATTTATTCAATATAAAAAACTTAGCAAGGTTCATCCATTCCATTCAGTTGATTTTGCTTTAAGAGCAAACCAATTTGGATATGAAAGTTCACCTTTCAAGTTATCCTATTATAAAATAAATCCTGAAATAATATTTGAGTTGATCAATGACCGAAAGCAAGAGTCAATTACAAATCAAATACAATTAAGAGGATTTTATCTAAATAAAGAGATTGCCATTTTTGATCGCAAAGAATTCCGCTATGACAAAGAAATAACGCAGGACATATTTAGTGAGTTAATTTTTACCAG
>JBBKWX010000115.1:0-2744 GCA_037969175.1 Bacteroidia bacterium
TCTTATCCTAAATATTTTTTGTTAAACAGAAGATAAAACTACATTCAAAGTGTTGTATGACAAGCCATGGGCTAGCAATATATGTACGAGATTGATAAAGTTAGCTTGACGCGTATGCGCACGTGCGGGACTGAGGCCCCTGTGGTTAAAAAAAAAGCCTTAAATAAAGAACTAAAATTTATTCCGGACAACAATGATTCATTAATTCTATTTACATTTGCCGCTGTTAAGGGGTGTTCCTGCATCCATTTTTAATTTGTGCAGGTTCTGAGATCATACCCGTTGAACCTGATGCAGGTAATGCTGACGCAGGGAGAGACAAGGTTTGTTATTAGTGGTTTTGACAACCCATCCCATATTGTCATTTTTTACACAAAACAAACCATGCAAAAATTAAAATTTCTCGCACTATTTCTTTTTCTTAGTTGCTTCGCTGTAGCACAAACAAAAATTTCAGGATCTGTATTTGACGATTCCGGACAAGCCTTATCGGGTGCTACTATCCGCATAGAAAATACATTTCATGCCACTACTTCAGATTCGAAAGGAGGGTTTGAAATTGAAACGAAAAATCAAGATTCTCCAACATTGCTTATTTCATATATCGGATTTGAAACTATTCGGATAGAAGACTATTTGAATTCATCAGATGCATTAAAGATCACAATGAAAAAATCCAGGATCTTAGCCGGAGAAGTTGTGATTACCGGAATCCGTGCAGGAACAAACACTCCACTGCCAACTACTAAGATCACACGCGAAGAACTTTCTGCCAAAAATATGGGACAAGACATCCCTGTTTTACTTGAGGATATTCCATCCACTGTTTCAACCTCAGATGCAGGTGCGGGAGTTGGATACACTGCTTTAAGGATTCGGGGTTCTGATGCTACAAGGATCAACGTAACTATCAATGGTGTTCCATTAAATGATTCGGAATCACAAGGCTTATATTGGGTGAATTTACCTGATCTGGCTGCATCTGTAGAAGATATTGAAGTCCAAAGAGGCGTAGGTACTTCTACGAATGGTGCAGGAGCTTTTGGAGCCAGTGTAAATGTTTTGACAAGAGATATTTCATCACAAGCATATGGCGAATATTCCGGTGGGTATGGATCATTCAATACGTTGCGCAACAGTCTTGGCTTTGGCACCGGTTTGTTAAAAAATAATCTGGCTTTTTCAGGCCGTCTTTCAAAGATTAATTCTGATGGATATATAGATAGAGCAAGTTCTGACTTGAAATCTTTATACCTGACCGGAGCATGGTATGGTGATAAAAATACACTGCGTTTCCATATCCTTTCAGGAAAAGAAATAACCTACCAGGCATGGAATGGAGTTCATCAGGATTCATTAAAAACAAATAGAACAGTTAATACTGCCGGTATGTATTTTAATGATGATGGAACAATTTCATTTTACAATAATGAAGTTGATAATTATCAGCAAGATCATTATCAACTTAGTTTTTCAAGAAAGATCAGCAATAAAATTAATTTTAATTCAACACTTCATTATACCTACGGCCGTGGGTTCTACGAGCAGTATAAAGAGGATCAATCCTTAATGGATTATGGAGTGAATGATATTATTCTGGATTCAACCGTGATTTCAACCACTGATCTGATTCGCAGGAGATGGCTGGATAATAATTTTTACGGTGTCACTTACTCTCTTACTTATGATCCTTCAATCAGGACTAAATATATTCTTGGTGGTGCATACAGTATATACAATGGGGATCATTTTGGAGAAATTATATGGGCAAGATATGCAGGAAATAGTGAGATCAGAAAAAAGTATTATTCGGATGATTCAGAAAAAAAAGACTTCAATATTTTTATCAAAATGACACATGCTATTACGGATAAACTTACCGGCTTTCTTGACATACAATACAGAACTATAAATTATAATTTTACAGGATTAAATCAATCATTTGAATTGACAAAAAAGAGTGCGATTCCTTCCTTCTTTAATCCCAAAGCAGGTTTGTCTTATCAGATCAATAAATCACTACAGACCTATGTATACTACGGGGTAGCCAACAAAGAACCATCACGTGATGACTTTAAACAATCATCGCCTTCAACTCAGCCCTTGTCAGAAAATTTGATGGATCTCGAAGGAGGTTTAAGAGCTGAAATAAACAAGTTAAAATTTGCTATAAACTTCTACAATATGGCATACAAAGATCAACTTGTATTAACCGGAAAAATAAATGATGTAGGTGAATATAGCAGACAGAATGTGCCTAACTCATCCAGAACAGGAGTAGAAATTGAATTGAGTTATCCTATTGCAAAAAATCTTTCGCTCTCCGGAAATCTAATGATGGGCAACAGTAAGATCAAACAGTTTACAGAATATATCGATGATTATGATACAGGTGAACAAGAAGAAATAGTTCATAAAAATAAATCGATCGCATATTCACCTGAATTTATTTCTGCTGTTGGTTTAAACTGGTATCCTGTTAAACATTTTAAAGTAAATATTAATTCAAAATTTGTTGGAAAACAATATATGGATAATACTGAAAATGAAAATCGGAAACTTGAATCATATTCAATCTTAAACTCCCGTTTCAATTACAGCTTTGTTCTAAAATCAAAACAGGTCATAGATCTAACGGCTTCATTGAATAATCTGACTGATCTAATGTATTCATCTAATGGATATACGTTTAGCTATATATATGATCAGAATAAAACCACTGAAAACTATTTCTATCCCCAAGC
>JBBKWX010000116.1:0-2885 GCA_037969175.1 Bacteroidia bacterium
CTGGAATTAAAGATCTCATACTGGATCCGGGATTTGGGTTTGGAAAAAACCTGCAACACAATTATGACCTATTGAATGGACTGGCTAGTATTAGAAACCTGGGCTATCCGATACTGGCAGGAGTTTCCAGAAAAAAAATGGTCTGTGAACTTCTGGGTGTGTCTCCAAAAGATGCTTTGAATGGAACGACAGTGGTCAATACGATCGCTTTGATGCATGGTGCGGGTATTCTTCGGGTGCATGATGTAAAAGAAGCTGTTGAAGTCAGGACAATTGTTAAATTTGCCGGAAGCAATACTTAAGTTGATGGATCTTATAAAAATTGGATTTCTTTCGATCAGGATATTGGATGTCATAGACATCTTGATCGTTGCATTCCTGCTTTATAAATTATATAAGCTTCTCAGAGGTGGTGTTGCGATCAATATTTTTATTGGTTTACTTTCTATATATGTTCTTTGGTGGTTGTTTGTAAAGATCTTCGATCTGCAATTACTCGGAGCTATTCTGGGACAGTTTATCGGTGTGGGTGTGATAGCACTCATCATAGTTTTCCAACAGGAAGTAAGGAGGTTTCTGATCGTACTTGGAACAAATAATATTATTTCAAGAAATTCATTTACCCGTCAGATCCTGCCCTGGAACTGGCCCAGTGCTTCAAAATCACAAAGCATTCCTGCCATAGTAAAAGCATGTAGAGGCATGGCTAAGACTAAGATCGGAGCGATTATAGTCATGGCCAGATCTTCGGAGTTAAAGTTTTACAGCAATACGGGAGATACACTTGATGCTGCAGTATCGAAGCGCCTCATCGAAAGTATATTTTTCAAGAACAGCCCCTTGCATGATGGAGCTATTATCGTTGTAAAAGACAGAATCAAAGCTGCCAGATGCGTGCTTCCCGTAACCGAAAACCAGGAGATCCCGGCTCATCTGGGAATGCGTCATCGTGCAGCTATCGGAATTACGGAGCATAGCGATGCAGTCGCAATCGTTGTTTCAGAAGAAACAGGGGAAATTTCAATTGCCCGTGATGGACAACTTCAGACCTCTTTAAGTCCGGAAGATCTGACACAAATTTTAGAAGAAGCTTTTAGCTAGGATCTTCTTCATCAGCATTCATTTCTTCAAATTGACGGATCAATTCTTCGTCTGTTTTATCTAAATTATCCAAAGAAAAACGGACATCTTTTGAAAGATTATGATCTGGATATTTCAGAAGAAAATCTGTATAGATCGTTTTGGCTTTCTCCTTATCAAATAAGCGGGTCTCTGCAATGAAACCCTGCATGAATAAAGCTAATGGAGCTTTTTGAGATGCGGGATACATTGCGAAAAGCGAACCAAACATTTCAAAGGCCTGTTCGGGTTTACCGATTCCATTGGTCACTTCAGCTGCTTTAAAAAGGTATTCAATTGCCAGACTGTCATCCGGAAATCTTGTAGCATACTCTGTATAGAGTCCGGTCAATTTTTCTGCCAATGCAATATCAGGAGTTGAGCCGGAATTGGTGAACAAGGATTTTTCTATAGCCTTGATCTCTGCTATCTTTTTATTTTTTTCGGATTGACATGCTACCAATACAAAGCATACGAAAAATGAGAAAAGACCAATACGTAATTTATTTTTCATAATTATTTCTTTAAAGGAAATTTCATTCTGTAATCCACATCACAAGCACCTCTGGAGATATCGGTCAGTTTCTTTTTCAATAGCCTTTTTCGCAGTGGAGACAATTTATCTGTAAATAAAACTCCTTCTACATGGTCATATTCATGCTGGATGATACGAGCCGCCAATCCGGAATATTCTTTTGTATGTTCAACCAAATTCTCATCATAAAATTTGATCTTGATAATTTCGTGTCTGGTCACATCTTCACGGATTCCCGGGATACTGAGACAGCCTTCATTGAAACTCCAAAGTTTCCCACTTTCTTCGATCATCTGTGGATTGATGAACACCTGTTTAAAGCTGGCTACATCTTCATCTTCGAAAGGTTCTCCATCTGTGATGAATAATCGGATAGACATCCCAACTTGGGGCGCAGCAAGCCCAACACCTTCTGCTTTGTACATGGTCTCATACATATTGCTGACAATATTTTTCAGCTCAGGATGATCAAGTGCAATATCACTTGCTTTCTTTTTTAATACGGGATCTCCGTATGCAACTATTGGAAGGATCATGATTTATTAATGAATTATATACTCCTGCTTTGCATGTAATCTTGAAGAATAATTACAGCACTTAATTTATCAATATTCGATTTTACTTGTCTGTCTTTTTTTTTGAATCCGGCGTCCACCATTGCTCTTACAGCCATCTTAGAAGTAAACATCTCATTCATTCTTTCCATTCTTTTCTCCGGAAACTTCTCTTTGAATCTTCTGATGAATCCTTCAATATGGGGTGTAGATTCAGAAGGTTCATTATTCATTTTTTTGGGTTCACCTACCACAACACATTCAACCTCTTCCATCTTGAAATATTTATCAAGATAATCCATCAATTTAATTGTATCCACGGTCTCAAGTGCACTTGCAATCAATTGCAATGGATCAGTTACAGCCAATCCTACACGCTTTGTTCCGTAATCTATACTCATTATGCGACTCATACGACGCAAAGGTACAATTCAAAAATGAAAATAAACTTCTGTGTGAGGCTCAATATGTATACTTATCAACGGTTTAATGAACAAATGCAAATAAGCATTCCTAAATTCTATGTCCTTTGCCTTTTTAAAAATGCTTAATTTGCAAACAAAATAGGCTTATGTTAAGAGAGTTGATCGAAAGTGCCTGGGAAAACAGGGATAAATTGAAAGAATCGGATTACCAGGATGCTGTAAGGCAAGTGGTAAACATGCTGGATGAAGGAA
>JBBKWX010000117.1:0-4850 GCA_037969175.1 Bacteroidia bacterium
CAGGTGGCACATGAGATCAAGAATCCATTGACACCTATGAAGCTGAGCGTTCAACATTTGATGCGTGTCTGGAAAGATGATCGTTCAGACAAAGAAGAAGTGTTGAAAAAGATCACAAAAACGATCGAAGAACAAATAGATACTTTATCCAATATCGCTACTGAGTTTAGCAATTTTGCGGTCATGCCACAAGGTAACCGGACGAAAATTGATGTAGTTGATATTGTTGATGGAGTGATCGGTTTATATGGTGTAGATGATAAAGTAAAATTCAGTTTTATCCGACCTCAACATAAAATATTTATTCTCGCAGACCGGGATCAGATCTCACGGGTATTTTCAAATCTGATCAAAAATTCGATACAGGCTATCCCGGAAGAACGAGAAGGAAAGATAGAAATACTGATAGAACAAACCGATGACACGGTTCGGTTTTCAATCCGTGATAATGGAGTTGGAATTGATGCCGAACAAGGTGATAAGATCTTCTCTCCTAGTTTTACTACAAAGACGGGCGGAATGGGACTGGGACTCGCAATGGTTAAGAGCATTGTGGAGAAAGCCGGAGGAGAGATCAGCTATGAAAGTGAGTTTGGAATTGGTACTTCTTTCAAGTTGACTTTGCCATTGATAAAAGAATAAATTATTTTTTTCGGATCAATACTTTGGTAGAATTAGTATCATTTCCTGAAATGATACGCACATGATATAAACCATTTGAAAGTCCGCGCACATTATATTCCAATTTTTGTTTTTCCCCGTTTGCAAGAACATCAAATGATTTTATTTCTCTTCCTTTTTCATCTAATACCTGCAACAAAATTCGTTTACCGGTTTCCGCTTTGAATTCAATATTCAGAATTGAATTTGCGGGATTAGGAAAACAATTCAGCAGCATTTTTTCTTTTTGTGAATGCGGATCTTTGATTCCTGTTGTTTGATCTTTGGTAAGATAAACACGAAAGATCTTATTGCTTGCAGTGCTGCTTCCAACGCCCGTCATAAAGATGTCTGGATCTGTACTGAGGATACCTCCGTAGATATGACCTATCAGTGTTTTTGTGGTTCCGAATTTATTCAGATCAAAAATATCAGCGGTATAATTTGGAGCAGTATCAATCGGAAAAAACTCAGCGCTTGCTCCGTAATAACCGGGCATAGCTACTGGCAATTGAAACTCATCCATAGTTCCGTTTGCATAACGTGTCACCTGTGAAATTCCTTTTGTGAATGGTACCAGGGAATCAACAATTAACACATTATTTGCCGTATCAATTCTATACATTCCTATCCCTCCAAAGAAGACGGTATGCATGGAATTTGCCAGAGAATCATAGATCACTGTGTGTGCAGTATGGTACTGGTTTAGCACTTGATTGAAAGAATTGTTTACAGCATATCCGGATGAAGTGATATCCACTGTATTCAGCCATGGGAGATCTGCATCGTATCTGAACACTCCTGAAAATGCAGTGAATCCAAGCTCCCTGTTCGGGAAGATCTGGTTAACTAAGTTATAATCTCTGCGGTGTAATTCTGCAGTATCATTTATGGCAGAATAGTTATTGATCGAGAAATTCACACCATCATCTGATATACCGAATTTGCGGATCTCATTGGTGTATTCCTGGGTAAAGGAAGGCATGTTGTTGGGATTATATCTGCCATCGAACTTATGTCCGCCCACCAGATAAAAAGTAGAATCTATCATGCTCATATATCCGCCTGTTACAGCGAAGCGGGTATCGTTGATCTGGCGAAAATAGGATGTGATAGAAGTTCCATTAAAGATCGCATCAGCCAAGCCATTCAGATCTACTGCACCAACATTTGGGAATGTCATGAAAGTGGCATTGGAAGTTTTATATCCATAGCCGCCGGTGATATACAGTCTGTTACCGAATTGCGAGAACTGCATGTTGTTGGAAGCAAGTTGCTCGGCCAGTGATGCGGGAAGTGGAAGCATAGAAGCCGACCATACTTGTTGAGTTTGCGGGTCTACCAGATAAACTGTTGTATTAGCATTTGCAGGTGGAAAAGCTTGAGTCGGCTGAAAACCATGCATGCCATTATTTCTTCCACCAATAATGATCCAACCTCTTTGACTCAATCCCCAAGCAAAAGAATGCAAGCCTGGTAATCCAGCGATTGTAAAATCTTCGAGTTCCAGTTTAAAAGTTTCCGGATTTTGTTGTGCAATTATTTCTGTTGATGATAATAAAAACAAAGCGGTGAACAGAAGAATAGTAAAGAGATGTTTCATTTGACAAAGATAACTGGATTATAAGTGATGTATATATTAAAGGCTAATTTGGAATTGGTTTAAATAAACCCAAAGTGGAAATTATATATGTTGATTATTGTTGATGATGATTATAGATTGAGCTTTTTGTTTCATCGTTGTCCGGAACAATTTGTGTTTTTATCAGAACTTTTTTTAACCATAGAATACACGGATATTAATTCCACATTGATTTGTGGCTCTTTTGATGTGATTTCATTTTCGTTGAAAACCACTGATATACAGAGAAAAAAGAGATCGAATACCAAATAAAGTACTTTGAAAGAAAATTTCTCTTCAATCTCTGAGAACTCTGTGTAAATCTCGGTGGACTCTGTGGTAAAATGAGCACCTATCCTACTCGCAGAAAATTCTTTATGATGCAAATTGAGAACATAAGTAAACTCTTCTTACAGGAATGAATTGGTTTAATAATCCCAATGCGAAAATTGGATATGTTGATAAAGAGTTTAAGATGAAGAATATTTCAGCTTTTTGTTTTGGTAATTTTGCAGCATGTTGATTTTTTATTGCAAACGTATTTTATTTTTTTCATTCTTTTTTTTATTGATCAATTCATTTTCATTTTCTCAGGTAGTAAATATTGAAAGCAAGCGTTTTGATGGAAAAGAGATAGGCTGGCACGGCTCGGCAGAAGTGAATTTGAGTTTTGTCCGTAACACAAAGGACATTTGGCAAATGGGCCAGAGGTCACGATTACAGAAGAACCGGGAGAACAATATGCTCTTACTTTTAAGCGATTTCGGATTGGTAAAAGCCGGTGGTGAAGATTTTGTAAACCGTGGTTTTGGACATATTCGGTATAGCAGTGTACTGAATCCATCGCGTAGTATCTGGTGGGAATCCTTTGCACAGTCGCAATACAATCAGGTGCAGAAATTAAAACTGCGTATACTGCTGGGTAGTGGTTTTCGTTTTCGCATCCTGCATCAGGATAGCCTTGCTGTAAATACAGGAGCTTTGATCATGGCCGAGTATCAGGATTTCAGCGGCGAAGATCCTATCCGAAGAAATTTCAGAATGAGTTCATATCTTTCATTCAGTTTTCAAACCCACAGTAATATTGAAGTGGGCAGCACTACTTATTACCAGCCGGTTGTCACAAAATTCTCCGATTATAGGATTGCGGATGAAAGCTATATCGCATTTCGTTTTGCAAAGAGATGGCAGTTCAAGACCACATTCAACATGGTATACGATAGCAATCCGCCAATTGCAATTCCCAGTCTGAGTTTCAGTCTGGTGAACGGCTTCAACTTCAAATTCTGAGTTTAGTTCAAGGCTTTTTTAATGGTCTTGAATTCTTCTTTGAGATTTGAACTTCTTCCTGCAATACTCATCATGGCACGCATCATCATACGATCTACAGCACTTTCTTCCTTGATGGTGAGGATGGTGTTATCACCGCTTGCTTTTAGTTCATAAGTCCAGATACCTGTCATTCCGAAAGAACTTTCTCTCATTCTAACTACCAGTTTCGAAGGAGGTACTTTTTCAATGCATTCGAAATTAAGATAGGAATCCATCTCGGCATGCTCAGTCCAGGTTTCAAGATCAAACTCATTTACTCCTGTCATTTCCACAGTTGTAACTTCCGGTCTTCGTTCGGGAATACCTTCAAAATCTGTCAGCAAAGCCCAAACTTCATCTTGGGTATACGGAAGTACTTCAGTCATTTCTCCACTCCAGTTTTTGGATGAGAAAAATCCGATCGCTGTGTACGTTAGAAACAGCGTGACAATTACCAGTACGATTATCTTTAGTATGCGCATGCAGCAAAGATAATTGTCGGAGGGGTTATCTGCAAATCAAAAAAATATAACCGTAGAAACACAAAGAAAAAATGGAACACGGATTGAACGGATTGAACGGATTTACACGGATTTTATTTAGTGGTCAAAGAAAATCCTCTGTGTCCTCTGTGCAAATCCTCTGCGCCTCCGTGGTTAAAGTTTTTTTTTCAAAACTTGAAACAACATTCTAGAAGTATTTTTAACTCTTATCCGATTTAGCGCAAGTCGAGACTCCAAACAATGCATAAAGAGGGCAGATTGAAACCGAACTTGTTAACATGAAGATGACAGCAAGTAAGCCTAATAATAAAGCTACTATGCCTGTAATGACATTTCCGAAGTAGAGACCGACGATTGTTAATGCAACGATGACTCGGATTCCGCGATCAAGATCGCTCATATTTCTTTTCATAATATATATTTTATAAACATTAAAGCAGGATATGGAACTAATTCTATATTTTATTTTGACCCCCTATAATCCCCCTATAATTCCCCTACAGAGCTCTCAGAGAATTATTCTTGCTTTTTCTCTTTGTCCTCTGTGCAAGTTCTCTGCGCCTCTGTGGTTAAAGTGTTTTTTTCAAAACTAGAAGAACCATTCTGGATGATTTTGAAGCGATGAAATGAATTTTCAATTCCTCTCCCGATAGCAATCGCATTCGCGTCAAGCTAACTTCATCAATTCTTGAATATATTGCGGTCCCACGGCTTTTTATGCAGCATTCTGCTTACAGTTCTTTTTCTCAAATTTT
>JBBKWX010000118.1:0-7807 GCA_037969175.1 Bacteroidia bacterium
CCAGAAATCCCAATACAATTCCGGTAATTGCAAACCCGCGTCCCTTTAGTTTCCCATCTGATCGCCTGATCTTACTTAATGAAATAAATCCAAAGATAATTGCAACAGGGGCAGTAAAATAAACAAAAGGAACAAGCAATCCTGCCACTAAACTTATCAATGCATTGGGATCTGTCACAGTTTGGTTCAGATTGTTCTTATGAGATGCCGTAGTATCGGATATATTTTCGAGAAACTCTTTTTTACTATTGATGGTATCATTGACCCCATCCTTATAACTAATCAGGAAAACTTTAGATTTCTGAACAGAATAATTTCCCTTAGTATTTCCGGGACACGGTTTATAGATTATTTCCGTGTAACCTACTTTTCGGATCATGGCTTTTATCTCTGTTCCGTTCTGTAAAACAATAAGGTCACATTTATCATCAGCGACAGGTTTAAATTGTTCCACTTCATTCAATAGGTCAGTTCGGGCCGGGATCAAGGAAGCAGGCTCCACGCCGGCTAAATTGGAATGAAACAACAGATCCTGATCTTCAGTTCTTAGATTGTTCTTCTTGGGTTCTGCTTCTTGAACCGATTTATTATTCTGTTTCCAATCTATATGATAGCCCGAGTTATAATGCCTCTTCTCTACAGAGCAGGACGAGAATAATATTAAAAGACTGATAAAGAAAAAGAGATTTTGTTTAATGTTCATTCAGGATTTCATAAAAGAATGTGAAAACCAAATGTAGGAAAAAGGAGGAGTTGTTGTTAAATGAAAAAATTTAATTACTTGACGCCTAAACTGAATCCTCCCAAACTGAATGTGACAAGGAACACAACGAGCAAAAGGATTAAAATCACCACAGCTACTATCCCAATTCCAGCAGAAATTTTTAAAACATCCTTGCCCGTATTGACTTTAGTATATTCATTTAAAACATATTCGGTTCCGTTTGTATATCGGATCTTATATACAAGATCGGAGGCTATAGAGAGGGTCTCAGAATCAGGCTGTCCACAGGCTTTATACAAAACTTTTTTACGGCCAACTTCCACAAGAATAACATCGATCACATTATCATCATACAAAATCAGTTGGGTGCAATTATTTTCAGAAACCTGAAGAATTTGCTTTGCTTTTTTAATAATCTGAGGATCTTTAATGCTTGCTTGTAAAATTGGAAATTTTGGAGCCACTTCTTTATTATTTATTTTTTCAATTTGATCTGCTGACAAAACAGGGATCATATTTGCCTCCATAATCGGTTCCTGAATGTTTTTAGTAACTGGATTGTTTAGCTGCCTGCTGTTCGATTCAATGTAATATCCGGGTCTGTACATTCTCTTCTCCATCACACAGGAGGAAAATAGTAAACAGATCAAAAGCAAATACTTGCTTTGGTATCCGGGCTTATTTAAGTGTTCCATTGCAGATCAATAAATATCAATGCTAATAATCAAGTTACAACAATCTGAAAGCCATGTCAATACTATTATTTTGTTTTGTATTTTACTGCCTTTATTACATGACAGAAACTTATTTAATGTCAACATATAGTGTTTGTAATGTGAAATGTATAGTTTTAGGATCTGATTTGGGCTTTACATTCACATCAGAATTAGTTAGATTTGTTAAAAGCATTTTATGAAAGCGTTTTTTAAAGTATTTGGAGCACTCATCTGTATCTTGTCTTTTTCTTTTCAAAGTTTCTCACAACAAAAATTAGTATTGTTGAATGGAAAAGTATTGCAAGTTCAGGATGTACATAGAGCAGATAACAAGATCTTTTACAAAACTTCAAAACAGCCCGAGAAAGAGAAGAGCATGACTGAATTCAGAGTATTCTCGATTGAGAATATGGGGATTGAACAGCTTGTTTATTTTGAAGATACTACGTTTGAAGATGGATATACTGTGGAACAAATGCGGATGTTTGTAGAAGGACAAAAAGATGCTAGAGAAAAATTCAAACCCACTTTTATTTCTATTGGTTCAGTATTAGTTGGAGCCGGTGCCGCACCATTCGCAATTTGGGGTCTTGCTGCTCCTGCTATTTATACACAAGTAGCCGGTGCTATTAATCCAAATATGGAAAAACAGGAGGGTGCAAATAAAGCATATCTTTCTTCAGAAGATTATGTTGAAGGGTATATGAAACGTGCCAGAGACATGAAGATCCAACGCACACTCATGTATGGATATTCAGGATTTGTTCTAGGTGTAGCAGGGTTGATCATATTCATTGCAGATTAATTAAAAATGCTCAGTTTTCTGGTTCGATACAATTTTTATATCGGACTTGCTGTAGTATCAGTAGCTGCATTGAGTCAGTTTCGATTAACAGGTTCTATTCATGCCGACCCCTGGTTTGGGTTCTTGTTTTTCTCATCTCAATGGCTCTATAATTTCAGTCAGTATTTTACAAACTCTTTACGCGAAAAACCAATTCAGACTTTTTCGGACGCATTAAACCGTGCAATAAATTTCATGCTCGGCTTCAAAGGTTGGTTTCCTGCATTGGCAGCATTTCCATTTTTTCTTTATCTCGACCTGTATAGATTGTGGCCATTGTTGCCCGCTGCATTAATTTCAATTACCTATTCCTTTCCTTTCAGACCTCCCGGAAAAGGAGTTGTGAGATTACGTGATCTCACCATGGCTAAAGGTCTGATGATCGCTTTGGTTTGGGCTGTCATGACCACCTTGATACCTGTCCTGCATTTGGTGCAAATCGACGACCCTATTTTATGGATACATTTTCTTGAGCGAACAGCATTTATTTTTGCTCTGGCTATCGGTGCCGACCTGTTTGATATGCAATGGGAAAATGAAGCAGGGATGCATACACTGGCACATCAAATAGGTAGAAAAGGAATGCTGCGTTTGATAAATATCGGAATGTTCATTTCAGGAATATTGATAATTGCTCTTTATTTTCTGGGTGAAAATGAACATCCTTTCTTTTTGTTTTTATTATTACTAACCTGCCCTTTATCAGCAATCATCATCAATAAACTGGAGTATGGTCTTGATGAAATAAAAGACTATTTGATCATTGATGGATTTATTATTCTACAGGGATTGATCTACTTGCCTTTGTTCTTGGGTTGGATGTAACTTTTTTCACCATAGAGACATTGAGTCACAGATTTACATTGATTAAAAATTTGAGAAATCCGTGTTTTCTCTATGTCTCCATGTCTCTATGGTATTTTTTAAACCCAAACCCCAACTCCAACCCAAATTACGAAGTAAATGCTGCATCCAACCCTGCACAAATTACCTTCGAAGCTTTATCCAGGATCTCATCCGTATGGGCAGCTGAGATAAAGCCAACTTCATAACCGCTTGGTCCGAAATAAACCCCATTCTCAAGTAAATAGAAATGCAATGTCTTAAAATACTTCATCGATTCCGGATCAATCTCGTGCGCAGCTATTATCTTTTTTTCTGAAAATGCTATCCAAAAAATAGAGCCTATGTTGACGATATGACAAGGATATTTTTTTGAAGTGATATGTGATTTTATGAATGATAAAAAACGATCGGTTTTTTCAGCAAGCTCTGTGTAGAACCCCGGCTTTAATAATTCATCCAGCTGAGCTGCACCTGCCGCCATAGCCACCGGATTGCCACTCAATGTTCCTGCCTGATATACCGGCCCGTCGGGTGATACATGCGACATGATCTCTGCGCTGGCTCCATAGCCACCAACAGGAAATCCACCTCCAATGATCTTCCCAAATGTGATTAAGTCAGGAGCTATATCATAATGTCCTGATGCTCCTTCAAAACCTATCCTAAACCCACTGATCACTTCATCGAAACATAACAATACACCATACCTTGTGCATAGTTCACGGGCTAGTTTTAGAAAACTTTCTTCTTGTAAAAGTAAACCGTTATTTGCAGGAACAGGTTCAATGATCACACATGCCAGCTCATCTCCAAATTCAGCAAATAACCGTTCCAGTGCATCCCCGTCATTCAAAGGCAGGACAAGTGTTTCAGCCGCAAATGATGCAGGAATTCCTGCCGAAGTGCTCTGACCAAAAGTTACCAATCCCGAACCCGCTTTTACCAATAGAGAATCAACATGTCCATGAAAACAGCCTTCGAATTTAAGGATCTTGCTTCTTCCTGTATATCCTCTGGCAAGGCGCATTGCCGACATCACAGCTTCTGTTCCTGAGCTTACAAAACGGATCTTTTCTATAAATTTATGATTTTTAATTATTCGGGAAGCAAGTTCATTTTCTTGCAGGGTAGGTGCACCAAAAGAAGTTCCATTTGCTATCGTTTTTATCACTTTTTCTCTTACTCCCGGATGATTATGCCCCAGGATCAAAGGCCCCCAGCTTCCGCAAAAATCGATGTATTCATTTCCATCTGCATCCCAAATACTTGAACCATCACCTTTGACAATAAAGAGAGGAGTACCTTCAACTGATTTGAAAGCTCTAACCGGCGAATTCACTCCTCCGGGAAAATACGTTTTTGCTTCTTCGTAATGTTTCGCTGACTCTTGTCTTTTTTTCATAACATCATTTTGAGGCTGCAAATATACGCTAATTTGTACCTTTGACCTTGAAGCTGTCATTCCTACTCTGTACAGCATTTATTTTTTATTATAATTTATGGATTATCAATTCAGCCCTGAATGGGCTTCTTCAGCTGACCAACAAGATGTTTTAAAAGATTTCAGAGATAGATTTTTGTTCCCCTTGCACGATGGAACTGAAGTAGCTTACTTCTGTGGAAATTCCCTCGGTCTTCAGCCCAGAGCTGCAGCTGCCAGAATGATGGAAGAAATGGAAGACTGGGCTCGTTATGGAGTAGAAGGACATTTCATGGCAAAAAGACCTTGGTTCTCATATCACGAAAATTTTTCTGAGAACATGGCGAAAATCGTGGGTGCAAAAGCTTCTGAAATAGTGATGATGAACGGGCTCACAGTAAATCTTCATTTGATGATGGTCTCTTTTTACAGACCTACTGCATCAAAATATAAGATCCTTATGGAAGCAAAAGCATTTCCATCTGATCAATATGCAGTCGAATCTCAGGTGAAGTTTCATGGCTATGATCCACAAGATGCCATCATAGAGATTTCTCCGCGTGAAGGTGAGATTTTGATCCGTAATGAAGATATCTTAAAAGCAATTCAGGAGAATGCTGATTCCCTGGCTTTAGTTTTTATCGGGGGTGTAAATTATTATTCGGGTCAGGTGTTTGATATGAAAACCATCACCGCAGAAGCGCATAAGCATGACATCATAGCAGGCTTTGATCTTGCACACGCTGCCGGTAATGTTCTATTGCAATTGCATGATTGGGATGTAGATTTTGCGGCTTGGTGTTCTTATAAATATTTGAATTCCGGACCGGGTTCCGTTGCCGGTGTTTTTGTCCATGAAAGGCATGGGAATGATCCCGAACTGCTTCGCTTTGCAGGCTGGTGGGGTCATGATAAAAAAACCAGATTTAAAATGGAAAAGGGATTTATCCCGATGAGTGGTGCCGAAGGATGGCAGCTGTCTAACGCACCAGTCTTTTCTATGGTTGCCTTGAGTGTGAGTCTGGAGATCTATGCAGAAGCAGGGATGGAAAGACTTCGCAATAAGAGTGAACAACTGACTGCTTACCTCGAGTTTATTTTAAATGAAGCGAATAAAAAATGGACTTCAGCTGGCAAACCATTTAAGATCATATCTCCTCTTGATTCCGAGAAAAGAGGTTGTCAGTTAAGCATAGTTTTTTCTTCCGAGGGAAAAAAAGTTTTTGATACACTCACAAGTCAGGGTGTTATATCTGACTGGCGTGAACCGGATGTGATACGATTGGCTCCTGTGCCGCTTTACAATTCATTTAGCGATGTATATCGATTCGGAAAAATATTAATTGATCTTGCGTAATTAAACTATTCATGCAAAAAAATATAGCAATCATTGGTGCCGGACTTGTCGGTTCATTATTCGCAGTTATCCTCTCCCGAAAAGGACATAAAGTAAGTGTGTATGAAAGACGTTCGGATATGCGCAAGGAAGAAATGGCTGCAGGTCGTTCTATCAATCTTGCACTGTCAGACCGTGGATGGAAAGCTTTGGAGATAGCAGGTATCACTGACAGGATCAGAAAAGTTGCCATACCCATGAAAGGTAGAATGATCCATGATGTTGAAGGTGGCATGACTTTTCAATCTTATGGAAAAGATGACCAGGCGATCTATTCTGTTTCAAGAGCAGAATTAAATTGTGTCTTGATGGATATTGCAGAAAAAGATTTTGGGGTAGATATCCATTTCAATCACCGTTGTGATAATATTGATCTCCACAAAGGGAAGGTGATATTTACCAATGAAAAGGGGGAAGAAAAGACTGTAGAAGCGGATCATATCTTTGGCTCTGATGGAGCATTTTCTGCTGTTAGATTGAATATGATGCTGCAACGCGACCTGTTCAATTACCAACAGTTTTATATAGACCACGGTTATAAAGAATTGAATATCCCAGCTGCAGAAGGTGGAGGATTTCTCATCGAGAAAAACGCATTGCATATATGGCCTCGAGGGCAATTCATGTTGATCGCTCTCCCCAATGAAGATGGATCTTTTACCTGTACTTTATTTTTTCCTTTTGAAGGAGAGCACAGTTTTGCATCATTGAATTCTAAAGAAAAAGTTAAATCATTCTTTGAATCTGTTTTTCCGGATGCTGTAAAATTAATGCCTTCTTTAATTGAAGATTATACTATCAATCCAACTTCATCATTGGTTACCGTAAAATGTTTTCCCTGGGCTTTTGAAGATAAATTTTGTTTGATAGGTGATGCCGCGCATGCTGTAGTTCCTTTTTATGGCCAGGGAATGAATTGTGGCTTTGAAGATTGTTCTGTTTTTTATGAAATGATGGATGATTTTGGGGATGACTGGGGAAAGCTGTTTGATGCATTCCAGAAATCCAGAAAAGTGAATGCTGATGCAATAGCTGATTTAGCGATCCAGAATTTTATTGAGATGAGAGATAAGGTTGCAAACCCGATGTTCTTACTCAGAAAAAAGATCGAAGCAAAATTTTCAATGGATCACCCGGGTAAATGGATGCCTTTATATTCCATGGTCACATTTAGTCACCTACCATATTCTCATGCCCTTGAAGCAGGTAACAGGCAGGAAAAGATCATGGATGAGGTCATGAATTTGCCGGAAATTGTACAAAAATGGGATAGTGATGAGGTACAACGCCTTATACTTTCACGCCTTTAACCATAGAATAGCGCTTATTCGCCAAATTTATGTTGACAAACTTGGTTTTCAGGGCTAAATTCAGGTATCAATTATTTAACTTGATACTTATTAGACCTGTAAATCATGAGAATCCTGACCCAATTTAGCATTGTTGTAACCCTATGTTGCTTATTCAACACTGATTGTTTTGCTCAGGATTCAGCAAAGGTCAGAAAGAACTCTAATTCTGAAAAGCCGGTTGTTGAATCAGGGAGTGGATTAAACATTCCTTTAGATCTAAAACAGGCTGAACCAAGTACTGAACTGTTTGCGGCACCTGAATCAGATCAAACAGCTATACCCGTAATTGATGGTAAAGTAATTTACTCTACTGAACCTGGTAAACTTGAGTTTGAATTTAAACCTGAGCAATAATGGGAAAACGCTACATAATTCTCTTTATAGCTTTATTATTTAGCTATTCTACTGTCTATTCACAGGTGGACGTCTGTTCTGCTGCTGCTCCTTTACTTGTATTCACCGGTAACACGGCATGTGTAACAGGGACTACCAATGGAGCAACTCAGGAT
>JBBKWX010000119.1:0-12371 GCA_037969175.1 Bacteroidia bacterium
CCCCGCCTGATGCTAAAGCAACCATGTAAAAGCAGTAACTTAAGCTAACATATAAACTGCTATTTAAATGGAAACTCAAATCACTGCTTCAGGCCCTAAGTTATTCATTGGGATGGACATACACAAGAAAAGTTGGACTATTCAAATGCGAACAGATATCTGCGATCATAAGACGATGACCATCACACCGGATGCCGTGGTTTTAGCGGATTATGCTGAAACTAATTTCCCGGGACATGCTGTTCACCTCACTTACGAAGCGGGTTGTTGCGGATTCTCTGCCTCTAGGTACTTTCTTTCTCTGGGCTGGGAAGTTACTGTAGTTAATCCTTCAGATGTACCCCGGATGGATAAACAGAATTATCAAAAGACAGATAAGATCGATTGCCGCAACCTGGCCCGTCAGCTTCAGGGAGGCCAGCTCAAAGCGATACATATTCCTACCGAAGAACAGGATCTGTTAAAAAGTCTTGTGCGTCAGCGAGCTCAGATTACGCGCCAGTTACGTTGTGTTAAGAATCAAATCAAATCGTTGCTGTTGTATCATGGAATATCCATTCCTGCCATTTACGAAAACAAGCAATGGAGTCTTGATTTTGTGACCTGGTTGTCCAGCGTGGAATGGACCGAGACTACCGGAAAATTTTGCATGATGAGTAAATTGCGGATGTATGCTGCAATCAAATCGGAATATTTACAGCTGGCAAATCAATTGCGAGCCTATTGCCGGAAGTACCATAAACAGGACTATTATTTGTTGAAAAGTATTCCGGGTATTGGCGGCTATCTGGCATCAGTGGTGCTTGGTGAATTAGGTGATATACGCAGGTTTAATACAGAAGCACAATTTGCATCGTATGTCGGTATTACACCTGTGATCCGAAATTCAGGCAGCACAGAAAGCCAAGGCAGAATTACTCCGCGTTGCAAATCCTTGCTGCGAAGTTACCTGATCGAGGCCTCGTGGCAGGCGCTTCGGCTGGATCCGGAAATGCAATCCTATTACAGAACCCATCAGGGTAAGAATTCAAAAGTGATAATAATCAAGATTGCACGAAAACTGTTAAACCGCATATTGTCGGTGATCAAAAACCAACAACCTTATCAATGCAATTATACATTATTGAAAAGTAAATGAAAAGATTCAAATCAATAAATTCTTAACATATTATGGGCAGACTACATAACACGTGAGGTGGCGTCCGGATGGATGTCCACACAGCCAAAGCAGGTAGCTGTCCGTTTCATCAATAGAACCACATGGTTGCTGGTAGACGCAGAAATTGCGTACTACACATAGGAGTCTGAATTTATTGATTCGTATCGGTGCATTGAAATGTGAAAAACTCAACAGCGCAAAATGTCAGCGCCGTTTTTCACAATTCAACACACACAAAAAAAAACAAGAAAAAGAACAGAAAAAAAAAATAAAAAAGCTATATTTAAATACGAAACTGCTTTACATAGGAGCACGTGTTATGCGCTTTTGTTTTTTATAAATGTTATTCCGGGTAGATTCATTGATATGCATGCAATGCCAGATGTTATTACTTAAGTAATTTATAATTAATTCCTATTGCAAATCCATAATTCGTATAACTGGGTGCAAATAATTTATAGCTCGGTTTTGAATGTGTTATGTTATTCAGAAAATGACCATCAATTAATAAGTTGAGATGTTTGTCAATTGGCTTTTCAATTCCTAATGTAAAATTGTAGCCTATATTCAATATTCGATCAGGCCTGTAAGATTCAGGAAGTTGATTGTATTCTTTCCAAAGTAAATAGTCAAGGTAAATGCCAGCTGAAACATAAATGACTTTTGTATCATATCGGTAATTGATTGGAATGTCTAAATTTCGATAAACCACTCTATTATAATCGTAAGATTGTCTGACAGCTTTTGACATCAGGTAAATTCCTGATTCAATGGATGATTTTGATTTTTTAATCTTGCGAACAACTTGAAAACCTCCACTTACCACAGTGGATCCATCTGGTACCAAAGAATAATCATTGCTATAATCTACAATAAACTTAGTCCCAAACTTGTATTTGAAATTATTGTAGACTATTGTTGTGTCCTGTCCAAAACTCGAAGACGAAATTAAGACCAAAATAAATGCAAAAATATATTTCATCTTATCAAAAAATAATACTGTATTTATATTGTATCATTCAATATGAATAGCGCATAACTAACTTATAGTCCTGTATCCATCATTCTCCGTTTCGCCTATCACACAAACGGTAGGAGATAGGAGCTTAGTTTGGATAGGAGATGAGGTACTATTCCAGGTCAAGATCGTCCAAGGGAGACTTGATCTGCCCCAGCTTTGCCATGCTAACGTGCGTATAGATCTCAGTAGTCCTGCTGTCTTTATGCCCCAATAAAACTTGTACATGCCGGAGATCTGTCCCGGCCTCATGTAAATGTGTTGCATAACTGTGCCTTAATGAATGTAATGTTACTTTCTTAGTTATTCCGGCCTTGTCCCTAGCCCGGTTAAACACCTGCTCAACACTCTTAGCCGAATATTGCTTGCCCTGCTTATTCCCCTCAAACAAATATAACACAGGACGGTAGATTAAAAAATATTCCCTCAACATTTTTACGATCTTTTTTGAGATGGGTACCATCCTGTCTTTATTTCCCTTTGCCTGCATCACCGCTAAAACCATCCGCTTCGAATCTATATCCTTCAACTGTATCCTTAAAGCCTCACCTCGCCTCAATCCACATCCATAGATCATCGACAATATCGTAAAGTGCTTTATGTTATTGGTGTTCTTCAATATCATGATCACCTCCTCCTGGCTCATCACTATAGGTAATTTCTTGGGACGCTGTGGTCTCTCTATATCATCAATATCCACACTGCATTTAGGAATGGTTTTCAAAAACAATTTCAAAGCACTCAAAAATTGATTCTGATAAGATGCAGATAGATCTTGAATGATTATTATTTTACTGTTGAACCGATGAATGTCATCTGCAGTGATTTCATTGGGTTTGCGACCGTTGAAAAATCGAAAGAATAATATCAAACAACCCATATAAGATTCTATGGTCTTTTCTGCATACCGCATTACTTGCATCCATTCTTTGAACTTCTTCAGATCATTGGCCAATTCTTCTGTTAAAGGCGCTAACTCAACTTTTTCTTTTACCGGCTTTTCTATTTCCTGATGATGATTCTTTACAAACTCCCTGAAAAATTCTTTGTCAACTTCATCCTCGAATACAAATTCAACATGATCTCTCAAAAGCTCTACCATACGATACGCAATGGCAGCATCCATAGGGATATGCCAGCACTTCATCTTGGGTTCCCAACGTGAATTGAAAATGGCTTTTACACGCTCCACCATCAATGGATCATAATCAAAATTCAAACCTATTCTGTTTTGATATCCAACCCGGATCATCTTGATCAATATCTTTTTCATCACAATTTTTGTGAAAAAATAAGATGCTTTTGATCAAAATAAAATAGGGGATTGCACTTTCCCGCATATAAGATGGGACATAAAAGAAGTGAGAAGTGAGAATAGCGAGGGAGCGGAGAGTGATTTAAATGAAACGTAATTCACTACATAAACATTAAAAAAAATGGAACACGGATGACACGGATTAGGCGGGTTTTCACGGATAAAAAAAATAGATCAAACAAGTTTAACCTGCATAATTAGCGCTGAAATATTCCGTGTTAATCCGTAATAATCCGTCTAATCCGTGTTCTATCAAACCCAAACCCAAACTCAAACCCAAACTCAAACCCAAACTTTGCTTTTAACCGCAGAGATGCAAAGCCCGCTGCACGGGCAACGCGGAGATACGGAGAGTTTTCTGCGTATACACACTTTCGAATTTATTAGCTGAAATTATTTAGATATTTTTTTATCCGTGTTAATCCGTCTAATCCGTGTCATCCGTGTTCTATCAACATCACGGCAACACAATGACACAAAACCCGCTGCATGGGCAGAATGCATCCCTAAAAGAATCTGGATTTATTTCTGTTTAACGATACGCAAAGTCCTTGCATGACTCTCATCTGTATACTTAACAAAATAGTATCCATTTGAAAGATCACTCATGTCAACATCTAGCTCAGTAGAATTCACAGAAATATACTTTACCGATCTTCCATAAATATCCACAACTTCAATCCTTCCTGATCCGCTTTGGTTAGTCAGCTTTATCGTAAGATTATCTTTCGCAGGATTAGGATTCGCACTGATTCCAAAATTAAATTCTTCTTCAATTCCTGTTGGAGCAGCGGTTGTAAAAAATGTATAATTCCAATTTGAATAGGTTCCATTTCCACAATACGAACGCACATAAGCATAGTGCAGCGTTGATGGGGGCAACCCGCTTGCAACATATGGCGATGCTAAAATCGTTGTGCCATTACCGCTTGGTGCAGCAGCTGTAGTGCTAACCACATACTCATAAGCAACCGCATTTGCCGAAGGATTCCAACTGATGGTAGCACCGTTGGCAGTAACCGACGTTGCTGTTATGCTCATGGCAATACCACATGGCAAAGAAGCCGTAGTAAATGAGTAGCTGCTCCAGCCGGTCAGACTAGCTGTACCACAATCTGTCCTTACAAACAAATAATAGGTCTTGGAAGGTAGCAATGCCGAAGTGCTAAATGAAGTACCTTGAATGGGTGTACCTATGCCGGTTGGAGTACTTGCGATGGTATCCAAAACATACTCATAACCCACAGCTCCCGGTCCTGCTGCCCAGGATAGATTTGCAGAGTTTGTGGTGATCCCTGTTGCACTTAAACCTGTGGGCGCAGTACATGGCAAGACGCCAACGACATTGAGCGTAAAATCGTCGTAATTGCCGTATTGGTATGCGCCGCATCCACCATATCCATTAGCTCCTACGGAAGTCCCGTCAGAGCCCCAGGATGCAATGACACGCATACGATACATTCCGGGTGAAGCAGAGCCGGGTACTGTGATCGAAAAGTTATAGGTGTTGCTCGAATTAGGTTGATACATAGTATACAGATTTTCATCCACATCATCAAAATCTCCATCCGCATTCAGATCGATCCAAACCGAACAGCCGCAAAAATTTGCATTCGTAACCGTCATGGTTTCTGCTAATCCTGCAGTAACATTGGTTGAAGTGGATGTAAAATCCCAGGTCGTACATGAAGAGGGTGCCACCCAATTGATCGAGCCTATATCTATTGTTTGATTTCTCCAGGTACTACAGCCGTTTACAAAACTTGGAGCGCAATAGGTTTGTGCAATCGTGGTTGATGTAAAAAACATCAACAAAAAAATAAATACAATTTGAATTTTGGAGATAAAGTTTTTCATGATCTCAGGTTAATAGGTCAATTTACAATACGCTTATAAAGATACAAGCTAAGCAATAATTGAAAAAAAACAAATTTTTTCAATTACGAATTACCAATTACGAGATACGAATTAATTTAAAAATTTTGAATTATGAATTGTTTGATATTCCGTCCCCCTTTAGGGGGATTTAGGGGGTGATCGGATCCGTAAAAATCCGTCTAATCCGTGTGCCATTTTTATCGGACTTTTTTATAACCACTGAGTTCGCTGTTGTAAAATAACACAGATTCTCCTTGCAGTAAAAATCAAAAAAAAATACTCAACATTCATAATTGAACATTGAGTATTGAATTTCTAACTCCTAATTTCTCATTAGATATCACATTCCTAATTTACCATTTCTAATTATTTTTATTCGTTTAGCTCGATTGCGTCGGCTTCCGCGAAAATGAAGGTCTGCGATTTGGTTTATTTCTGCCACCACCTGAATGTGTTTTTGCAGGAGGTCTGCTATGCGTTCTCTTGGCATGCAAAGGAACGATCTCTTTATTCTCATCCGGATAGGGATGATCTTTTACAACATCGATCTGCATACCTATCAACTTCTGGATGTCGCGCAGGTAAGGTCTTTCTTCTTCATCACAAAATGACATTGCTACTCCGCTTGCTTTAGCACGTCCTGTACGACCGATGCGATGTACATACGTTTCGGCAATATTTGGAAGATCATAATTGATCACCAATGCAAGCAGATCCACATCGATACCACGTGCTGCAATATCCGTTGCTACCAGTACTTTTGTACTTCCTTGCTTGAAATTATTCAAAGCACGTTGTCTTGCACCTTGCAATTTATTACCGTGGATAGCTTCCGCTTTTATATGTGCTTTATCAAGCAACTTCACGATCTTATCACAACCATGTTTGGTTCTTGAAAAAACCAAAGTAGAACTTGCCTGTATGGTTTGTAAAAGATAGACCAACAATTTAGGCTTGTTCCCTTTCGAAACGAAATAAACTACCTGATCTACTTTTTCTGCAGTTGCTTGTTCAGGTTGGATCGTTATTTTCTCCGGATTCCCCAATATCTTTCCTGATAATTCTACAATTGCACTTGGCATAGTTGCAGAGAAAAATAAGGATTGTCTGCTAGCAGGAAGTTTCGTGATCACCTTTTTGATGTCATGGATAAAACCCATGTCCAGCATATGATCCGCTTCATCCAATACAAAATATTCAACATCATTTAGGTTGATGTATCCTTGTTGCATCAGATCAAGTAATCTGCCGGGAGTAGCTACCAGAATATCAACTCCGCGTTTCAATGCGATCGTTTGTACTCCTTGTTTTACTCCGCCGAATATTACTGTGTTTTTTAAACCTGTATGTTTTCCATACGCAGTGAAGCTGTCTGCTATTTGTATAGCAAGTTCTCTGGTAGGTGTAATGACCAGCGTTTTAATTTTACGATTGGCGTCATTACGTTTTGGATCATTATACATATGCTGCAATATGGGTATTGCAAATGCAGCAGTCTTACCGGTTCCGGTTTGTGCGCAACCCAAAAGATCTTTTCTTCTTAGTAAAATTGGGATGGCTTGTTCCTGGATAGGTGTAGGGTGTGTATACCCTTCTTCTTCCAGTGCTTTTAATATAGGATCTATTATTCCTAAATCTTGGAAATTCATTTTATGAAATTAATGTAATAAAAAATTGAAATTGTCTATTGCTTTTCTGGCAATATGCTGAAGCCGGCTAACAGGTATATGATAACTGATCGTCGGTGAAGCCCGGAAAAAATCCCTGCTCGCCTTCAGGTGGTAATTAATATATTGATCTTTTGCAGATCAATGATTTGATAAATAATATTGAGGATGTTAGTGTGAGCTTGTAATTATCTTACTACAGATACTCGTACGGCAGTTGGTCCTTTCTGGCCCATCTCTACCTCATAACTTACCATATTGTTTTCTTTTATTTCTTCAAGAACATTATGGACGTGTACAAAAACACTTTCTGATGTTTCTGAATCTTTGATAAAACCATAACCTTTTGAATCATTGAAGAAGGTAACTACACCTTTTCTTATTGGATCCATCTCAGGCATATCCTCTTTCTTAGGAATACCCAATTCGATATCTTCTGCCTTTACAACTACTTTCTTTTGTGTCGGATCCGGTGGAGTAGATGTAATGTTTCCAAATTCATCTACGTATGCCATCATGTCATCAAGACTACTTGATTTTTCGTTGTCTCTTCTGGCTAATCTTTTTGCTTCTTTCTCCTTGCGCTTCTTTTCCTTCTTGTTGCGTACCTCTTTTTTGTTGAACGTCTCTTGTGATCTTCCCATTTATAAATTGTGATATTTGTTTTTTTAAAAGTTAATAATAAAAAAGCCTATCTCTAAGATAGGCCTTTTTTTTAAAAGAATTTGTGATGTACGTAATTATACAACTTTTACATTTACTGCGTTCAATCCTTTTTTACCATCTTGAAGATCAAATTCAACTTCATCGCCTTCGCGAATTTCATCGATCAATCCTGAGATGTGTACGAAATGTTCTTTGTTTGAACCTTCTTCTTTGATGAAACCAAATCCTTTGGTCTCATTGAAGAACTTTACTGTTCCTTTGCTCATTGTTAAAAAAATTAATTTATTATAATGGTGCGAAGTTAAGCATTAATTACAAAAAGCAATACCTATGGAGTGATTTTAAGCAATTATTTCCCATATATGCCCTTTTTTGACTGTATTGGCACATATTGATTATTTGATTTCCGGATCCATCCCAAAACCTCAAAACCCCTTAATAATGTGTTTTAAGACAGGAAAAGTATGTAAAGCATTGATAAACAGTGCATGACTATATATTGAGGATATCGTCACCTATATATCAGGCGAGAAGTATAAAAATCCCGCAAATTGCTATTAGGGATAACGCCATTCACCGAAGTTGAAGCATAAGCATAGCCCCTTTATGCAAAGCATAAAGGGGCTGATGAAGCACGCGGGTGTTTACGTTCCCGGAGGGGTCGCATTGTGAGCACCAAGCCCTCCATTTCTCTGACGCCTATGCATCCCCTTCAGGGATGTGATTTGTTACAGCCGCATTCAACCCCGGGATGCACGGTATCCCGGGGTTATTCATATGATACCCGTTTCACGGGTATTCGAGTTCCAACACAAATTAGTTTTGAATAGCAAATAAAATTATAAACATATGAGGTCACGGAATTACGCACAGCATATTCTGGCTTAAAATAATAAACCCTCGAGAAAACCGGATTGCAAAGCTCCATTCACCGAAGGTGAATCATATGCATAGCCCCTTTATGCAAAGCATAAAGGGGCTGATGAAGCACGCTGATAATCACGTCCCTGGAGGGGACTGATAAGGCTTGAAAAATAAACCCTCGAAATGAAACAGGATCACAAAACGCCATTCACCGAAGGTGAATCATATGAATAACCCCTTTATGCAAAGCATAAAGGGGCTGATGAAGCACGCTGATAATCACGTCCCCGAAGGGGACGCATATGGATTCGCATCATGTGAACACCATACCCCAAAACCGAATGCAAATTCATCACACACTCAACTTGCGATCTGTCTTTATATAGAACAGAAAATAGAGTATGATCAGAAATGTGCTTATGCCCGTTACAACAAAGGTAATGGACGCCCCAAAGTTATACCAGATTAGTCCTGCAACTGTGCTGGAGATCATCAGACAGATACTTTGAAAACCTGCATACGTGCCAATAGCCGTCGCTGTATCTTTCTTGTCGGTGATATTGCTGATCCAGGCTTTGGAGATCCCTTCGGTTGCAGCTGCATAAACTCCGTATAGAAAAAAGAGGATCATAAACGTATATATATTCTGCGCTACAGCCATACCAAAATAGACGATCATAAAAAGCGACAATCCAAGGATGAACATTTTTTTCATGCCGGCTTTGTCTGAAAGGATTCCTATAGGATATGCAAACAGGGCATAGATAAGATTGTAAAAAATATACACTCCTATTACCATCTTATCATCAAGTCCTGCGTCTTTGGCTTTAAGTAAAAGAAACATATCCGAACTGTTGAATAAAGCAAACCCAAGTAGTCCGATCATTAATTTTCGATATTTAGCCGGACTTTCTTTCCAATAGTTTAGAAAGGAAAAGAAGGATGTTTTTTTTCGGATGATCTGATGCTCCTGTTTTTTCTCCTTCAGAATAAAAGTGCTTGCCACTGCCAACATTCCCGGAATGAATGCAATATAAAATAGAGCAATATAATTCCCGGGATAAAAATACAAGAACAACAATGCAAATAATGGCCCCAGTACTGCTCCCAGCGTATCCATGGATCTGTGAAATCCGAATACCTTACCTTTCGTTGAAGGCAGCGCTTCATCCGACAACATTGCATCCCGGGCTCCTGTTCGAATTCCTTTTCCAAAACGATCTATCGTTCTGGCGAAAAAGATCCATAGAGGATAAATAGAAAATGCCATCATGGGTTTTGAAATGGCACTGAATAAATAACCAATTCGCACAAAGGGTAATCGCTTACCCATAGTATCCGACATCTTTCCAAAATAGCCTTTACTCAATCCGGCAATTGCTTCTGCCATCCCTTCCAAAATACCGATCAGCAAAATTGAAAAACCTATCGATTTTAGATAGATCGGCATGATGGGATACAACATCTCGGATGCCATATCTGTAAACAGACTCACGATGGATAAGATCCAAACAGTGCGGGTAATTACTCTGGTAGTGTTTGTTTTCTTTCCTGTCATACCTGATATTCAATTCTTGAAATTCCGACAGGATAAATTTAAACTAAATAATCTACTTGAGTTTGGCAAGATCTATTCCTTCCGGAATGCCTTGTGGAAAGCGAGCGAACATATTTAAATCTTTAAAGCTAATATCTTTTTTAGTGTAAACAAAAGATGCATCAGATGATGTTGCTACAATTACTGTAGTTAACAGATTAATTGGAAATGTAAAAACTAGAAACATCCCATGAGAGGCTGTGAACAGGGAGAAAACAGGTATTGTCCAGCTGTAGTTTTGAGGTTTAATATATCTCAATCTAAAGTTTAAGATCTCATTAATAGGGATACGAATTATTTCTGGTTGTTTTATTGAACCTACGCTCTTTTTTACAAACAAACTGCTGTCTTTTATTGCTAATAGTTCACCTCGGATCTGGATCCTGTTTTTAGGATCAACAGTTATCTGTGACCCATAAACATTCGTTCCTACCTGATTAGCTTTTGGAAGATAAGGCGCATACCTGCATGATCCAAAAACCAGAATAGAGATGAATAATAGTATACTTATTCTATTTATCATAATAGGAGAAAGTCTTAGTATCGATTCTGGAATTCCAAAACTGCTCTTCCATACCAGATTCATATTTCTTAAATTCCTTTGCTTCCATTCTCAAAAAATGATTTGGTCGTTCAACCATTTGTATCAACTTCAATAAGTCTTTATCCTTGATCCAGCGAGCTCTCATCCATTCCAGATAATATCCTTCAGAAGAAAGGAACAATTCCCAATCCGTATTTGTATTGGGAAGTTTAAATGACATCTTGAATTCATCACCCGGCATGGAAATTAAATATTTTTCAGGATCGATAAGGTCTTTTAATGCTTTAGCATCTTCTTGGCCTTTATTGAAAATGGTATTCACCGGGATCTGAATTGCTTGAACTTTTTTCTTGATCTCAGTCAGTACAACCTGATCTATCCTCCAGTATCCTTTATTCAGAACAAGTTTGATCTTGATGTTTTCATTGGTATTTACTTTATCCAATGGAATGATCTGTTTATTGATAGCTATAGGTCCTGTCTCGTTTACCTCTCCCTGAAATTCCCAAATTTTTTTCTGATCATTCCAGTAATAGGTCTCTATGCCTCCCAACAATTGAATTACACGATCAAACTTTTTTCTCTTTTTTGGATCTGTTTCCAATGCAGCAAAAACATCACCTACCATATCTCCCATATATCCCATGGCAGAATAAAACAAATAAGTGGTCATAAGACTCTGTCTGAAATGGATCACCAAGCCCGGGTTTTTGAGTTGTTTGTTTTGATCAAAGTTCAGAATGATCTCTTCTTTGCTATTTAAATTCTGCGGATCAGCAAGTGATGATCTCTCATGTTTGTCAGCAAATAAAAGCAAGTTTGTTATATCACCTTCATCAGCAATTACCTTGTTAGGAACAACAGAATTTTCGCAAAGAAAAAATTGATCTTTTGCAGTATGATTGATGCTTTCACCTTTGTTTATTTTAAAGGCAATAAGCTTTACATCTTTTACGCAATGAGTCTCGAGTGCCTCATTTTTCATTGTTATAGAAAAAGAATTTCCATATATATGCATTTGTCCGATTGCATCTATATCTGCATATTCTAATGATGGTGAAATTGCATTTGAAAATCCCTCTGCATCGGCATAATGAAAATTGTCATTCTCATTTTTATAAAAAGTTGGACAGGAACCAAAACAAGCTTTAGGATTCGCTATGCAAACTGCAGTCATCGTCAGATCTAATGCAGTCAATATTGTTAGAGCTGCTATCCGTCCATTCTCAACACCTATCAATTTGTTATTAGTTTCAAATATTACAACGCTGTCCAGAGGTATTTGAAGAGCTCCTTGATTAACTAGTCTTCTTGTATAATCAAATACTTGCCCACCACCACTAATGCTATTATTAGTAGTATCAACTTGCCAGTTTGAAGAAAGAACATAGACATCACCATTTCTCATATGAACTTTCAGGTAGGGAATTGCAGGTAACTTCTCGGCTGAATGCAAAAGCGAAGTGGCATCAGTATAGTTTGATCTGAAAAAATAATTCGACTTGCAAGCGAATATAAATGCAATGGAAAGAAAGACTAAGAATAATACAGTACTTTTTCTACAGTAATCCATAATCAAAATTTAAGCGCTGAATGAAATGTAAATTCAAATATAGCTTGAATTTTAAGCGTTGTCAATAGCCCGGGTTTAAATTGTTACTGC
>JBBKWX010000120.1:0-4359 GCA_037969175.1 Bacteroidia bacterium
CGGGGTTCATGGCAGATCTTTGCAGAAGTGATTTCAACCTAACAAGTTAAGGCTACGCCTCTTCCCACAGCTGTTACATAAATGCGGAGAAACTGCTCAGACAGCATCAAGTAATTTCAAATTTTTAATTCCCCATTGAATTTCACATTCCTAATTCCACATTTCTAATTGAATTTGTATCTCCTAATTGAGTTTAAATTCATTATTATTGCAGCCGAAATGAGCAGTCACGAAAGAGCCGATGATAACCTGAGTAACAATGTTACGTTCCAGCGTTGCCAGTATGCATACGAATTTGCAAAGCCGTTTATAACGGGCAAGAAAGTTTTGGATATTGGCTGTGGCCTTGCCTATGGCACACGGTATATGTCTGAATTTGCCGCCGGTATCACAGGGATGGATTATGATCAGGAAACCATTGAATCAAACCGTAAACGATTTGAGGATATAAAGAACCTTGAATTCAAGCATGGCGCCGTCCCGCCCATACCTATTGACTCCGAATCCATCGATGTGGTAACTGCATTTCAATTCATTGAACATATTCATCCCAGAGCTGAATTTCTGCATGAGGTGAGCCGTATTCTAAAACCGGGTGGGGTTTTCCTGATGACTACTCCCAATGCAAAAATGTCTTTAGCCAGAAATCCTTTCCATGTGCACGAATATACATTCGCTGAAATGAAGCAGGAAATGGATAAGCTGGGCTTTCAGTACGAATTGAAAGGACTTACCGGCAGCGAGAAAGTAAACCAGTATTATGAAGCAAACGGAAAGTGGGTAAGGAGCATTTTGAAATGGGATGTCTTAGGATTACACAAGCGCATTCCTTCATCCTGGCTGACCGTTCCTTACAATATGATCACGAATTTTATGCGCAAAGATCTTATGGAAAAGCAAGATGAGACCCTGCAGATCACCACTTCTGACTTTGGTTTAAGTGGCCAAGACCTCGATGGTTGCTGGGATATCTACGTTATATTTACCAAGAAATAGAAAAACTTTCATCCGACTGATTTTTATATAAGGATAATTCTTAATTTTGTGCCCTCGTTGACTGTCCGATGGTGTAACTGGCAACACGTCTGGTTTTGGTCCAGAAGAGTCTAGGTTCGAGCCCTAGTCGGACAACGAAGAGCTCCCTTTTGGGAGCTCTTTCGATTCAAACAAGTCCTATTTTAAAGATTGGATTTTGGAGGGCGCAGTTTTATTTATATATTTGCACCGTACGCAATGAGAGAGAGGGGACTGAGTCCCCTCTTTTATTTGAACAAAAAGGGTATGATTACGTCGGAAAAGATCAGGTCATTAATTGAGGAAAAGATAGCAGGGACAGAGGTTTACATCGTTGATGTAATCACGGCAGGAAAGAGTATTCAAGTACAACTTGATACGGATGAAGGGATCACTGTTGGGGAATGCTCAGAAGTAGGAAGGTATTTGGCTAACCACGAAGAGATGACAGAAGTGATGGGGATCTATCATATGGAAGTTGGTTCTCCGGGAATATCCCAGAGTCTTAAATTGCCAAGACAATACAAGAAAAGAGTAGGTTCTGATTTTAATATTTTGGCCAAAGATAACAGAGAATTAAAAGGAGCCTTGATCAATGCAGGTGAAGAAGGAATAGAGTTGGAAGAAGAAGTGATTCGTAAGGAAGGCAAGAAGAAAATAACAGAAAAAGTAATTCACAAATTGAATTATTCAGAAATTAAAGAAGCAAAACTGCAGATCAGTTTTGGAACAAAGAAAAAGAAATAAAAATAAGCTCAAAACATATTTAATCCGTCATGGAAAACACCGAATTAATAGAATCGTTCTCGGAATTTAAAGACCTCAAGAATATTGACAGGGCTACTCTGATGAGTATCCTGGAAGAAGTTTTTAGGAGCATGATCCGTAAAAAGTACGGAGATGATGCCAATTTTGATATAATTATCAATACGGATAAAGGTGATCTGGAGATCTTTTGGAACAGAGAGATCGTTGAAGATGGAGCCGTCGAAGATCCGGTTAGACAAATTGAACTTTCTGCTGCATTGAAAATCGAACCTGATTTTGAGATCGGTGAAGATGTTTCTGTTGAAGTAAAGTTTGATGATTTCGGAAGAAGAGCTGTTTTGGCTGCTCGTCAGAACTTGCTTAGCCGTGTGATGGAACTTGAGAAAGATTCTATCTACAAGAAATACAAAGATCGTGTTGGTGATATTATCACCGGTGAAGTATATCAGGTTTGGAAAAAAGAAGCTCTTATCCTTGATGATGAGGGAAATGAATTGATCCTGCCAAAGCATGAACAGATCCCTTCTGATTACTTTAAGAAAGGGGATACTGTAAGAGCAGTAGTTGCTAAGGTTGATCTTTTAAATAACAATCCTAAGATCATTCTTAGCCGTACCTCTCCAATGTTCCTTGAGCGTTTGTTCGAACTCGAAGTTCCTGAAGTATTTGATGGTTTGATCACGATCAAAAAGATCGTTCGTGAGCCGGGAGACAGAGCAAAAGTTGCTGTTGAATCATACGATGATCGTATCGATCCTGTTGGCGCTTGTGTAGGTATGAAAGGTTCCAGAATTCATGGTATCGTTCGTGAATTACGGAATGAGAATATCGATGTGATCAATTTCACAAATAATATTCCTTTGTACATAACACGTTCATTGAGTCCTGCAAAGATCACCAATATAAAGCTTGACGAGGAACACAAAAGAGCTTCTGTTTTCTTGAAACCGGATCAGGTTTCTTTAGCAATTGGTAAAGGTGGATTTAACATCAAACTTGCCGGTAGATTAACAGGGTATGAGATCGATGTGTATCGTGATACCGAAGATGAAAACGAAGATGTGGAATTAGATGAGTTCTCAGATGAGATCGACAGCTGGATCATTGACGAGTTAAAGTCTATCGGATGTGATACAGCAAAGAGTGTTTTGGAGATCGGTGTTGAAGATCTTGTAAAACGTACGGATCTTGAAGAAGAGACGATAAAAGAAGTATTCAGAATTCTTAAATCCGAGTTCGAATAGTACTTTTGTAAACAGAATAAAATCAATTGCCTTAAAAGGTAAAGCAAAGCAGAATTAACTTTATGTCAGAAAAAGAAAATACAGCAACTTATCGTCTAAACAAAATAGCGAAGGAACTGAATATCAGTATCCCCACTATTGTGGAATTTATGGATTCCAAAGGCGTTGCTGTGGAAGTAAACCCGAACACCAAAATAGATGCTGATGTTGTCGGCGTTCTGCGTAAGGAGTTCGCTGCGGATGCCGAAGCCAAGTTGGAAGCTGAGTCAGTAAGTATTGAGCCTTCATACAGGGATATTGAAACAACTCAACGGGTTAATAAACCCGCTAAACAGCAAGAGACTGAAGAGTTGCTTATTAAAAATGTAGGTGCCACTAAAGCTCCTGTTGAAGAACATGCTCCGGCACCGGTTGTTGAACAAAAACCTGCTAAGGTTGAAGTGAAAGAAGTGATAATAGAAAAGGTTGAGCCAAAAGCTGAGCCAATTCCTGAACCTCCAAAAGAGGTTAAGCCGGAACCTAAAGTCGCTGCCAAAGCAGAAAGCGAAGAAGAAACCAAGGAAGAAGTAAAAGCTGAAAAGCCCAAGTTGACTGAAACCGTGAGCATGAAGCAACCGCTTAAAAGCCCTACTGTAGTTGACAAGATCGATCTTGAGGCTTTGAAGAAAGGCAAGAAGGCTGAACCAAAAGTAGAACAAAAGGAAGAGAAGAAGGAAGCAAAGAAAGAAGAAAGTACGCCTGTTGCTGAAGCCAAACCCATTGAAAAAGCTGAAAAACCTGCTGAGAAAAAGACGGAGAAAAAGACGGAGAAACAGGAACCTGTTGCTAAGGATAAATCAGCGGATAAAATAGAAAAGAAAGAGGATGTAGCCGAAAAAGCCTTAAAACCGGAAGTGTCGGCTGCAGAGGATGAAAAATTATTCAGGGTTGAAACAACTAAGCTAGAAGGTCCAAAATTCATAGGCAAGATTGACCTGCCTGAACCAAAACGCAAGCCGGTTGTTTCTTCTGACACCGTTGACTCAGAACGTCATAATCGTAAGCGTCGTCGTAAACGTACGGATGTTGTTCCTGCCAAAGGCGGAATGGGATCAAATGCCCCGGGTGCCGGCGCAGCAAAACCTGCAGGCGCAGGCGGTCCAAGAACTGGTGCAGGAGGAAGAGTTGTAAGACCTGCCCAAACCAGAGGAAAGAGAGAGCCAAAAGCTGAGCCTACTGAAAAAGAAATTAAAGATCAGATCAAAGAAAATCTGGCCAAATTAAGTGCTGGTAAATCAAAAGGTACCGGAAAGAAGAGAAGAGGGGAACGAAGAAATGAACGTGAAGCCAAACG
>JBBKWX010000121.1:0-3006 GCA_037969175.1 Bacteroidia bacterium
GGTAATGGATGGAGTAGCAGTTGGTTTTCCTGATTTTATGCTGCCTCTTGACAGGAATGGATATGTAGAAACGTGCTATTTCGATTTTTCTTACAGTCCGATAAAAATGGAGAACGGCGAGGTGGGAGGTGTCTTGGTAACTGTATTAGAAACTACCGGCAAAAAGAAAGCTGTTGAAGATTTGCAGGAAAGTGAAGAACGATTCCGCACAATGGCGGAAGGGACTGATATTTTTATTGCCGTAGGCGATGAAAGCAGTAATGCCACTTATTTTAATAATGCATGGGTTAAGCTAACCGGCCGTCCTATGAAGGATCTATTAAAGTTTGGATGGGTAGATTTGGTACACCCTGAAGATAAGGAAGGATATGTGAATATTTATTTGGATGCCTTTAAAAAAAGAGAAGCTTTTACCGGAGAATTTCGAGTATTGAATAGTAAAGGAGAATACCGCTGGTTACTGGCACAGGGACCACCTCGTTTTCGTTCCGATGGTAGTTTTGCAGGATATATTAGTTCTTGTGTTGATATTACAGAACAAAAGACCATTGAATTAGAACTGAAGGAGAGCAAAGATCAGCTTCAATTTGCTATAGACGCAGCCGAATTAGGTACCTGGGATTATAACCCTATATCCAATAAATTTTCAGCTAACAACAGACTAAAATCATGGTTTGGTCTTCCGGAAGACAAAGATATAGAGCTTACCGATGCTATTAATATAATGAAGGATAGCGATAAGGTGCGTGTTATTGAAGCCATTCAAAAAGCTTTAGAATATTCTTCAGGTGGGATTTATGATGTGGAATACAGTATTATTAATCCTATTTCTAATAAGGAAACCATAGTCCATGCTAAAGGGAGAGCATGGTTTAATGAAGAGAAAATTGCTTACCGACTTAATGGCACTCTAGAAGATATTACTGAAAAAGCCATTGCACAAAAAAAGCAAAGAGAAAGCGATCAGTTTCTTCGAACTATGGTACTGGAATCTCCGGTGGGTATTTGCGTGATGGACGCAGAAACTTTGGTCAGTGAAATAGTCAATGACAGTTTTATTGAAATAGCAGCGAAGCCTCGCGATGCAATTGTTGGAAAATATTATTGGGACACTTTTAAGGAAGTAAGTGCATATTACGAAGATGCTTTAAATAAGGTGGTAGAAACCGGCAAGGCGTTTTATGCCAATGAAGTGGAGCATTTGTTGATTCGTCATGGAAAGGAAGAAAAAGTTTATGTCACTTTTGTATACGCTCCTTTAAAGTATGAGAGTGATAGAGTAATCAAAGTGGCTGTGTGGGTCCTTGAAAATACTCTTCAGGTTGAGGCTCGCAAAAAGATAATGGTGAGCGAGAATAATCTCCGGTTGATGATACTGCAAGCGCCAATGGCTATTTCTATTTTGCGCGGAACAGATTATAAAGTAGAAATTGCTAATAAATACGCCTTGGAACTTTGGGGAAGAACAGAGGAACAGGTGTTAAATGTTTCCATTTTCGATTCGATTCCCGAGCTTTCATCACAGGGAATAAAGGAATTGCTTGACGGAGTAGTAAACACCGGTAATCGTTTTGCAACATCCGAACTGCCCATTCAATTTGTCAGGAATGGTTTATTGGAAACAGTATATATAAATTTTTCTTATGAAGCGCTTTATGATACGGATGGGAACATAAACGGAATAATGGCCATTGGTTTTGATGTTAGCTCCCAAGTGGAGGCACGAAAAAAAATTGAGGAAAGCGAAACGCGATATCGGGAACTGATCATGGGATTGCCTGTCGCCGTTTACACTTGTAATGCGGAAGGCTATGTAGAATTATACAATCAGGAAGCCGTTCGACTTTGGGGGACTGAACCCTTAGTTGGAAAGGACCTGTGGTGTGGTTCGTGGAAAATTTTTAAAACAGACGGCTCTCCATTGGCTCTGGAAAAATGCCCGATGGCAATTTCGATTAAGGAAAGGCGAAGTGAATCTTTTGAAATTATGATTGAACGACCTGATAAAACCAGGCGTTCGATCATTCCAAATCCTCAGATTATTCATGATGCTGATGGAAACATGATAGGAGCTATTAATACACTTATAGATATTACTCCACAGGTCGAAGCATATAAAAAAGTAGAAGAAAGCGAACAAAGCATCCGAAGATTAGTAGAAAGTGCTCCATTTCCTATTGGCGTATATGAGGGAGAAGAAATGCGGATTTCTCTTGCAAACCAATCCATCTTGGATATATGGGGAAAAGGGAATGATGTTATTGGAAAATTATATACAGAAATATTACCGGAACTGGAAAATCAGAAAATATTTGACCAGGTACGTTCTGTATTTCAAACCGGCAAAGCTTTTCATGCTACAAACCAACGGGTTAATTTGTTAAAAAATGGTGGCTTGAATCCTTATTATTTTAATTACAGTTTCACGCCATTATTCAATTCTTTAGGAGAAGTATATTCGGTAATGAATACCGCTGCAGAAGTTACTGAGTTGAATGAGGCTAAACAAAAAGTAGAGGAAAGTGAAAAACGATTCCGCGATTCTGTTCAGCAAGCTCCTTTTGCAATTGCAATTTTCAGAGGAACAAATTTTAAAGTAGAATTGGCAAATGATGCCTACCTAACTGTAGTAAGTAAAAAATCTGAAGAATTTATAGGGTATCCATTATTTGAGGCCCTGGCAGATACAAAAGAAGTAGTTGAACCCTTGTTTAAAAATGTGATTGCAACCGGAACACCTTTCTATGGCTACGAATTTCCTGTTTTCTTTAAACGAGAAGGAAAAACTCTTGAAGGTTTTTTCAACTTTGTTTATCATCCTTTAATAGAAAAAGATGGTAATATTTCGGGTATAATGGTAGTGGGTTCAGAAGTAACTGAAACTGTAAGAGCCAAAAAACTTATAGAAGAAAACGAAGAGAAGCTTAAGATAATTATAGATGCCAGTGAACTTGGTGTTTGGGACCTTAACCTGAAAACAGAAGAATTCATATCATCGGATAGATG
>JBBKWX010000122.1:0-8004 GCA_037969175.1 Bacteroidia bacterium
GGTGGGCGAGTAGCAGAAAGACTGACCGGCAGGACGCCCCAGGTGGGCGAGTAGCAGACAAGAGCGGTCCGGCAGGACGCCCCGGATGGCGAGTAGCAGACAAGAGCGGGGCTAAAAAAGAAACAGAATGAAGCAAAAAGTAAATCATCGTCGCAGCATCAGAAAAAAAAATCACGACTACTGTGATCCTGGTAAATACTTCATCACCTTGGTGACCCATAACCGGAAACCCTTTTTTGGAAAGGTGATAGATGGGAAAATGGAACTGAATGAAAACGGTAAAATTGTTTTGGAGGAATGGATGAGAACAAAGGAATTACGAACCAAAATGATCCTTCATGAATTTGTAATCATGCCTGACCACTTTCATGCGATACTGGAAATAAAAACTAAGATCCAAAATCCCTTAGCATCATGCCCGGAAAATGGTCCGGCAAGAGATTCAATAGGAGCAATGCTAGGTAATTTCAAAGCTAAAGTTACAGGAAGAATCAGGAAGAACGAGGCATTTAAAAGTGATAAAATATGGGTTCGGAATTATTATGATATCATAGTTGTCGATGAACAAGCTAATCAAACCATTACCAGTTACATTAAGAAACATCCTCAACCCTGAAATCAATGAATAACACAAAACACCAAATATTTAATGATTAAAAACTTTTTTGAGCCTTAAATTTCTCTTCGAGTCTTCGTGTTAAAAAAAATCCTCCGCGCCTCTGCGATATAGATTCAGAAAGAGACCAAAATCTTATTTAGTAGTCGAATTATGAAATAGACTCTGCCATCTCCGCGGTTACAAAAAAATACCACTGAAGTCACTAACATTCAACAAGACAACATGAAGCAATAATTTTCCCTAATTTCATAACCTCAAAAACAAAACTATGCTTCATCCTGACTTTTCCAATTTCCCCATATTACAATCCGACAGGATCATCCTCAGAGAGACCCTCGAATCCGATGTGGCTGAGATGCTGGTGATGCGCTCCGACAGACGCATCATGAAATACATAGACAGGGAGCCGGCAAAGACCGATGAAGATGCTCTGAACCATATCCGGAAGATCCGTGATATGCAGCATACCAACACAGGAATTTCCTGGGTAGTTAGTTTGAAAGATGATCCAAAACTCATTGGTACGCTTGGCTTCTGGAGGTTTGAACCTGAGAATCACAGGGCCGAAATTGGGTATGGCTTGCATTATGATTTTCATGGAAAAGGATTGATGAGCGAAGCAATAAAATTGGCACTCGACTACGGCTTTGGACCGCTGGGACTACATTCTGTCTGTGCCAATATCAATCCTGAAAATAAAGAAAGTGAAAAATTGTTACTGAAAACAGGATTTAAGGCAGAAGCGTATTTCAGAGAAGATTATTATTTCAATGGAAAGTTTCTCGACTCTAAGATCTATTGTTTGCTGGCTTCGGATCCACGTCCCTGAATTATTTCTTAATTCAATTATGAAAAAAATAGCTCTTATATTTTCTCTTATATTTTTCGTTGCCTACACTTCAAATGCCGGTCCATGGCTGAAGAAGAAAGGGGAGAGCTATACTCAAATTTCGTTTTCGTTTATGAAAGCAAATTCGCTTTTTCATATTTCAGAACCTGATCCCATCACTTTGCACCGGGATGTTCGGGATCATACGCTGAGTTTGTATTCCGAAATTGGGATAAGTGATAAACTAAATCTCATCGTCTATATTCCTATGAAATTTGTAGGTACGAAAAAGGAGATTTCCAGGTCTAACCTCTTTGCAGATACACTTGTGGCAGGGAGTTTAACAACCTTGGGTAATGCATCCCTGGCAGTAAAATTCAAATTGATTGAAGAAAAATATGTCCTGAGTACACAGATAAAAGTAGAAGCGCCCGGACTTGAAATTGAGACTCAAAGCGGATTGCGCACAGGTTATGATACATGGACCATTCATCCTGCATTGCTTTTTGGCAAGAGCGGCAACAAAACATTTTACTCGGCAGAAGCCGGTTATCGTTTCCGGACGAATGACTACAGCGATGAGTTTTATGGAAATATCGAATACGGATATCAAATAAAAAAGCTCTGGATTATTGGAGTTATTGAAGCCCGTCAAAGTATGTTCAACCGAAATAAAGTTGAACCAAATTTCCTGCAAACCGGATTATTCGTAAACAATCAGGAGTATTTTTCACCGGGTGTAAAATTAAATCTGGAGATAAATCGGAATTTGTCTCTTACTGCCGGATTGTATGGAGCGTTCAGTGGTAATTATGTCCTTCATGCTCCATCAGTTACGTTTGGAATAGCCTGGAAAAAATTGCAATAAAATTTGGAATCTGACGTTTTCGGTTGTAACTTGAATATCAGGTAAAATGACTTTTATGAAAGGTGATAGGGTACTATTTCAAATCACGGTAGGTCTATTTTGACTTATATTTTTTTATTCAATCACTAATTTGTCATGACAGAGGAAGGAAATGCAAACCTAACATCGTCCATTCACAACCTGAAACAAGGTTTACAGATCATAAATACTGAATGGCGCTATATATATCTAAACAATGCTGCAGTAAATCAAAGCAAGCATACCCGCGATGAATTGATGAGCCATACTATGTTGGAGTTGTATCCCGGGATAGAAAATACTTCCTTGTTCAAGACAATGAAGATCTGTATGGAAGACAAGATCTTTACAAATTTTCTAAATAAATTTGAGTTTCCGGATGGAAGTATTTCCTGGTTCGAATTACGAATTCAGCCTGTTCAGGAAGGCTTACTGATCTTATCTGTAGATGTTACGGATCATGAAGAATCTGATCTGGAAAAAAAACTATTTATCGACCAGTTAGAAGTGGTTTTAGCCACTACTCCAAACAAAGTCAAACAACCCTTGTCAAATTATTCGAGTTTTCCTTTTTTGCCGGCATATGCATCGCTGAGTCGTGAAGATATTCAAAATGTGATCAATCATTTAAAGGAATCTGCAATAACGATTGAACAGTTTACAAAAGAACTGAATCAATATATCTCAATGAGTCTGCTTCGTTCTACGTCTTAAATTTTGGGCGTACCCCTTTTTCAAATAAATTGAAAAAGGGTCGGGGTATTTCGGGGTTCCGTGCGGCTTGTTGCACAAGCCACACCCCTACGGGTCCTTCATTTCCCTTACGCATTACCCAAGAAATATATTATCACTTCATACAAAGTAATCAGATCTTCCTATCATCTCCTTTAGGAGCTTCAACAAAGCTTCAAATTCAGATGAAGTATCTGTAGAATCGATAGTGGGCTTATCAGGATAAGCATTACTTCCGGAACTCTTTTTTAATTTCTTATTCGCCAACTTAAGCTTAAGTTGCCATTGAGTTCCATCCATTATATCTGAATTATGGTAAGAGGATCTCCAATTCAAAACTCCAATATCTATAATTCGTTCAGCGAAAAAACTCAGTTCGGAGTCGCTTAACCTTCGTTTAGTTTTATGAGCATCAGTTGGGTGAAATCTATATTGACAGAATTCAATATCTCCGTCTATGATCTTCACCTAAGACTGAGTGCTGAAATAACCGCCAATTTCAAATTCGAATTCCTGGATCATAAGAAATAAAAAAAGGTGTCAACGCTAAGTTGACACCTGGATAGAAAATTCTTATTTTAGATCATTGGGTTCAGGACTTCAGCTCCATTGAGTTTAGCTGCTACATGAATATTTGTATTCAATAATTTTGAAACAGGACAATTTTTTTCTGCTTCTGATACACAGGCTTTGAATTTTTCTTCATCAACTCCATCAACTTCTGCTGTAAGATCTAAATGAGATGAAGTAATGCTTCCATCTTCCAGCGTGATCGTACATGTGGTTTCTAAATTACCGGGTGTGAAACCTGCTCCTACAAGTACAAAAGCCAACTTCATTGTAAAACATCCTGCATGAGCTGCTGCTATCAATTCTTCCGGATTTGTGCCGATACCCTGCTCAAATCTGCTGGAAGATGAATATTGGTGCTCTTTCAGAACACCACTCTGTGTGGATAAATGACCGTGTCCTTCTTTTCCTGTACCTACCCAAACTGCTGTTGATTTTCTTTTCATGATTAATTTTCGTTTGAGTTAAAAGTACAAATAACAAAACAAAGTCGCAAAGCCTTCTCTACTATTTGATCGGAGGAAAGATGATGCTTATCATTTTTTAATTCTTCCCAAGTCCCGATCTTGCAACAAAATTTAGAATATGTATTGGGATCAATTAAATTTTGAAGAGATCAATCAGAAGGTGAGTAAAGCATTGGCACAGAATCACAATTACCGTCGTGAGCCGGTATTGGGGCTTCCGGCTACGTATCTGGATGAAGATGTGTTTTATGCAGATGCACCATTTCTTAAGGATGCTCCTTTTATGCGAGCCCTGATCGATAATCCCAATCATATCGGTTGCCATACTATGGGTGAATCGGAGCCGGCCTTTAAAGGAACACATGAGCTGGAACGTGAGGTGATCCGAATTTGTGCAGCTGAAATATTCAATGCTGAAGCGGATAATTATGATGGCTTTGTATCCGCAGGAGGCACTGAAGCTAACCTTATGGCAGTATGGATCTATCGCAACTACTTTATCCGGGAATCCAATGTTGATGCCCATAAGATCGGTTTGATCTGTTCGGAAGATTCTCATTATTCGGTATTCAAAGCTGCTGATGTATTGAATGTAAAGTTGTTTCAGGTCAAGGTAGATCCCACTACCAGGAAGATGCGTGAAGATGCTTTGGATGAAATTTTAGCCTCCACCTCTCAACAGGGGATCAAACATATGATCGTATTGCTGAATATGGGGACCACCATGTTTGGTTCAATAGATGAATCCGAGTCTATCATTTCTAAATTACAGAAAAACGATTTCATATTCAGAATTCATGTTGATGCAGCTTTTGGTGGATTTGTAAATCCGTTTTCTGAAAAAGTGAATACCATGAATTTGTCACATCCACAGATTTCTTCTGTCACACTTGACGCACATAAAATGTTGCAAGCACCTTACGGAACAGGGATCTTCATTTGCAACAAAGGATTGATGCAATACGCATCCACACCGGAAGCGGCCTATGTAAAAGGGGGAGATTTTACATTGAACGGAAGCAGGAGCGGAGCCAATGTGGTCGCTGTTTGGATGATCCTTCATACCCACGGAAGTGCAGGCTGGTTGTACAAGATCCGCCTGTTATTGGATCGCACATCCCGGCTTTGTAGTGCATTGGCAAGTTTGAATATCCGTTATTTCAGAGATCCAAGGATGAATATCATTACCATTCCTGCTTATCAGATCTCCGAAAACGTGGCGCATAAATTCCATTTGGTACCCGACAAACACGATGATCCCAATTGGTATAAAATAGTAGTGATGCCGCATGTAAGTCAGGGAATAATTGATCGGTTCTTAGCAGACTTAATTTCAAGCAAAGCAGCGGAACCGCGCTAACGATAGTCCAGATGCCCTGTCATCAGGCTTTTGTTTTTTTAATGGCCTTTTTTAACCACTGAGAACTCAGAGTTTTTTTCAGAGAACTCAGAGGTATTTTTATTATAGTGATGGTTGTATCAAGAAAATCAACTTGAAGTTTTAATTGAATAAATACTTTTAAATTAAAATGAAGAAAGTGAAATTAATCTCTGGGTTCTCTGTGAAAAACTCTGAGTTCTCTGTGGTAAAATATATACAGAATCTACTTGTTGTCATATCTTTAGCTGCTCCAAAACAATCCAAATGTGAAACAATTTGCTAGACTGGCCTAACTGAAAATCATTCCGTAAATTGCTTACCCCATAAAACATATGATATGAAAAATGCATTATTGATTTTCGTTTTCACATTTTTCTCAATTGAAATACATGCACAGGAGAATATTTCATCATCCTATGATTCCTTACTGGCAAACAAACTGGGAGCTGATGTTTATGGAATGAAGACCTATGTTTTTGCAAATTTAGTGCGAGGAAAAGTGAAAATTCAAGATAAAACCAGAGCAACAGAAATTCAAAAAGGTCATCTTGAAAATATCAGAAGATTGGCTGCAGAAGGGAAACTTGTTCTTGCAGGTCCTTTTTTGGACAATACTGATGTGCGAGGAATATTTATTTTTAATGTTCCTACTATTGAAGAAGCTCAAGTGATGATTGAAACGGATCCGGCAATAATTGAAGGTGTACTGGATATGGAACTCAGACTATGGTATGGCAGTGCAGCATTGATGCAGATCACCGAGATCCACAACAAAATAAGTAAAACAAATCCCTGATCCGCTTTAGATCGTACCGCTGTAAATGCCTTTTCTGTCTATCTTTTTTAACATTGCAGGATCAATTGCAATACAAATATTGCGTAAAAATGGTCTGCCTAATTTGGTTGCACTAAGTATGAGTTCCTCAGAAATAGTTATTAGTCCATCCTTTTGCATGTCTTTCAGGATAAGACTTTCGGTAGGATGAAGGATATAAGGGATCAGTGGTTTTAGATCTGTTTTATGACGACACATCAGATCAGTTATTGCAGTTCTTGTAATCAACTCCACTTCATTTAATCCATGCCCTTTGAGCAGTGGAAGCTGATTCAAAAGGATAGCCTCTTTGTATTCTTCAACTGTTTTGTGGTTTTGCGAAAAACAATTTCCTGTGTCACTGATAGCCGAAACACCTAGACCAATAACGGTTTTGCTATTGTTGTCGGTATAGCCCATGAAATTTCTGTGCATTGTACCTTTCTCAAATGCTTTAAATAATTCATCATTTTCCAATGCAAAATGATCAAAACCAATTTCTTTGTAACCGGCTTCCGATAAGAGTTCCAATCCCCTATCATACAATGCTCTCTTTTCAGTTCCGGATGGAAGATCTTTTTCTGAAAAGGAACGTTGTCCGGGTTTGATCCAGGGCACATGCGCATAGGAGTAGAACGCAATACGATCCGGCTTCATTTCACGAACCAATTGTATGGTATGCTCAATGCTTTCAACTGTTTGAAATGGCAGACCATAGATCAAATCAAAATTGATAGAATCGAAACCATATTTTCGCGACCAGCTAAGAACTTTTCGAACCTGTTCGGGACTTTGGATCCGATTCACTGCCTTTTGAACTATTGGGTCAAAGTCCTGTATTCCAAATGAGATTCTTTTGAATCCCAATGAAGCAAGCATAATTATTTGTTCTTCCGTTGTATAATTGGGATGGCCTTCAATGGCCATACCGGCACCCGGTAGTAATACTCCATTTTCAAGTATACCCTGGATCAGTTTTTCGAGATTCTGTGAAGAAAAAAATGTAGGAGTGCCCCCACCCAAATGGATCTCACGGATATAAGGTTTTGCTCCCGCTTTGATGCAGATCATTTTCCATTCCTGCAGTAAACTTTCAATATATGGCGTTTCTACCTGATGGTTTTTTGTGATGCGGGTATTACAGCCACAATAGGTGCATAAGCTTTCGCAATAAGGCAGGTGAATATAGATCGAGATTCCTTGCTGTCGGCTATTCTTAATTGCTTCAGTAAAATTTTCGATCCAGGCAGACTCAGAATACGTATCCGGATTCCATTCAGGAACAGGAGGGTAACTGGTATAACGAGGACCGGGGATATTATACTTTTGAATAAGACTGGAAGAAACTGCCATCATTTTGATTTTGAACAAAGCTAATTCCATCTAATAACAATAGAAATGATTTTTATCAGGTTTACTATTGATCTCAGCATTTTTGCTGGTACATGAATTAAACCCTATAGATGCGGTTGTAATAATTCGTGTTTGCCTTTTTCTTTGTCGAACATAATTTAGAAAGGAGGAGCTATGACTTAGGGAAAGATATGATGAAGCGAAGCGGAAGGAAACAGAATTCAAAATTATTAAAAGATCAAATCATGAAAACAATCATTAAAAATTTAATCAAGCCATTTCTAACGTTAATGGCATTTCAGTTCCTGCTTCCTGCCGGCTTATTTGCAGGTAACGAATTAACAAGCAGCCCT
>JBBKWX010000123.1:0-30297 GCA_037969175.1 Bacteroidia bacterium
TTACTATGCATGGCTAACTTGCTTTGCGCGCTTTAAACGCTTGTTAATATTTGCTTGCACTACATAATGGTCGATCAATGGAGCCATTACATTCATGAACAAAATAGAAAGCATGATACCTTCCGGATAAGCCGGGTTGAAAACTCGCAACATGATCGCAAGAAATCCCACCAAGAATCCATAAATGACCTTTCCGGTATTGGTTTGAGCTGCACTTACCGGATCAGTTGCCATAAACACGGTACCGAACATAAATCCACCCATGATCATTTGTATGAAAGGGCTTAATTGCATGAATGGTGTGGAGCCGAATGCATTGAACAGCATACTCATGACCACACCACCTACAACGCAGGATAACATAATTCTCCAACTTCCTATTCCGGTTACAAGCAGTATAAATGCGCCGATCAAAATAGCCAGAGTACTCGTCTCCCCTATCGATCCGGGCATAAATCCAAGAAACATATCCATTGAACTTAAGTGATGAAATTTATCCATTTCACCTGCGGCTGCCATTCCCAATTGTGTAGCTCCACTGAATCCATCAACTACACTTTGTCCGGCATCGGCTACTGTATCGATCCAAACTTTATCACCCGACATATAGGTAGGATATGCAAAGAACAAGAAAGCACGTGCAGTAAGTGCAGGATTCAGAATATTCATTCCGGTTCCTCCAAATACTTCTTTGCCTATTACAACCGCAAAAATAGTTGCTACTGCAACCATCCATAATGGAGTTCCAACCGGCATTACCAATGGGATCAACATTCCGGTCACTAAGAATCCTTCGTTTACAGAGTGCCCACGTATGATCGCTGCAATAAATTCAACAGTGAGACCTGCGATATAACTCACGGCAACTATCGGTAAAACCAACATAGCGCCATAAAGGAATTTATCCATCAGGCCATCTCCTGTTCCTGTAAGCATTCCTAAGGAAAGGAAATGTTGATGTCCAACGTTCCACATCCCAAACAGTAAAGCAGGAACTAAAGCAAGAACAACAGTGATCATTGTTCTTTTAAGATCGATACTATCTCTTACGTGTACTCCTCCATGGGTAGTATGACCTGGTACAAACAGGAAAGTTTCGAATGCATCATAAGCGGGAAATAATTTCTCCAACTTTCCACCTTTTTCAAAGTTTGGTTTGACGCTATCTAATATATTTCTTAAGAATTTCATTTTTTCAGCTTGAATATATTAAGCACATTCTTCTCTAGTGATATCTAATCCTTTTCGCAGGATCTGCTGAACATCGATCTTAGATGTACATACAAACTCACAAAGCGCAAAATCTTCCTCATCTACTTCATAGATCCCAAGATTTTCCATCGCTTCAACATCTTCAGCCATGATAGCTTTCAAAAGTAGAACCGGATATATATCCATCGGAAGCACCTTTTCGTATTCACCTGTTACCACAAATGCACGTTCTTCACCATGTAGATTTGTATTCAGGTCATATGTTCTTGAAGGAAATAACCAGGAAGGAAACGTTTTACTCAAGCTCAATTTTCCCATACCGGGAAGAACCCAACCTAAAAACTCAGGCTCATCACCCTCTGCTATTACTGTAAGCATGTTGTCATAGTATGACATATAACCATCGCTTTGTATAGCAGTACCTTTTAAAACATTCCCACTGATAAAGCGAAGACTTTTACCACTTTCAACATTACCGTCAATAAGTGGTTTGATATTACAGCCTATGAGTGTCTTATAATATTTAGGATGTTTCACTTCTGAGCCTGCTACAGCAATTACTCGTGTAGCGTCGTATTTTCCTGAATTGAACAAACGACCGATGATCAAAACATCCTGTGGATTAACAACCCAAACATTCTCACCTTTATTGAGAGGGTCAATATGATGAATTTGAATACCCACATTTCCTGCGGGATGAGGTCCTGAGATCTTATTGATCTCTACTCCCTTTGCATTCAAAACAACTTTCGTTGTCGGGCTGTTCTCCTTTACATTCAAATGAACCTTGCCGGATGTCAATTTTGCTAGCGCATCAATCCCTGCTTGGAAATCCGCTTCATGCCCATGAAGAATGAAATCATAATCCGGCGCCAAAGGAGCTGAATCAAATGCTGAAATGAATATAGATTTTGGTTCATCAGTAGGATTAGCGATAACATTGAAGGGTCTTTGTTTTACCAAAGGCCAAACTCCGCCTTTCAACATTTTGCTGATTACCTCTTCCCTGCCCAGGCTCTGAGCATTGGCATTGCCAAATTCCTCATAGCGTAATTCCTTATCGGCAAGAATCACTATTTCTAATAACTTTCGTTTAGCTCCACGCTTGATCTCTACCACTTCCCCGGAAACCGGTGAAACGAAGACCAGATCTTCATTTTTCTTATCGTGAAATAGGGGGGTGCCGGCTTTAACTTCTGAACCTGCTTCTACCATTAATCGGGGTGAAACCCCAATGAAATCTGTGGGTTTGATCACAAACGTCTCACTCGGCATGGCAGAACCATAAACTCTTTCTGCAGCTCCATTCAGTTTGATGTCAAAGCCCTTCTTGATCTTGATTGTACCGGACATTCTTCTCAGAAGGTATTTGGTTAGTTTGAATTCGGGGGCAAAATTATAAAATACTTTAACCTTTACACATCTTTTGATAACTTTTAAATAATCTTCAACAAACTCTCTCCATACTTATTCATTACCTTTGCATCCCATTTTCCATACATGCTTGTTTTAAACAATATTACATTCGAATTCGGTGACCGCGCACTCTATAGTGATGCCTCCTTACATATCAGAGCTGCTGACAAAATTGGTCTTATTGGTGCTAATGGCACCGGGAAGTCAACGCTGCTGCGGGTAATAACCGGGGAGTACTCTGTTAGTTCAGGTGAAGTAACTCGCCGTAATGGTCTTTCTATCTCATTTCTAAATCAGGATCTGCTTTCTTATGAAACAGATGATATGATCGTTGATGTTGCATTGGAGGCTTTTCCAGAGCAAATAGCACTCGAAAAAGAGATCGAACGCCTTTTGATCCTGCTCGAGACGGATCATTCTGAAGAAGTGATCCATGCGCTATCAGATGCCCAACATCGTTTCGAGATCCTGGATGGATATACAATCCGGGCCAAAACGGAAAAGATTCTTGAAGGACTTGGATTCACAACTGAAAGTCTATCAAGACCCTTGAAAACTTTTTCCGGTGGATGGAGAATGCGGGTGATGCTGGCTCAAATGCTGCTAAGACAGCCGGATATATTGCTACTCGATGAACCAACAAATCACCTGGATCTTCCTTCCATCCTTTGGCTGGAAAATTATTTGATCGAATACCCGGGTGCCATTGTAGTTGTTTCACACGATAGATATTTCCTGGATAAAGTAGTTAATAAGATCGTTGAAGTAGCTCAGGAAGACCTGATTCACTACCCCGGTAATTTCACCAATTATATGGAAGAAAAAGCCCAACGACAAGAAATCCAAAAGAGTCAGTTCAAAAATCAACAACAACATATCAAAGAACAAGAGCGGCTCATCGATCGATTTAAGGCAAAAGCCAGTAAAGCCAGCATGGCTCAAAGTCGGATGAAGGCGCTGGATCGAATGGAGAAGATCGAAGATGTGGATGATGACACGGCAGTTATAAAGATTCGTTTTGATGTAGGTGTTCAACCCGGCAGAGTATTGGCTGAACTCGATATCAAGGAAAAGTCATATCCGGGAGTCCCTATCTTTGAAAACACCAATGCTATAATTGAAAGAGGCGATAAGATCGCTTTGATCGGAGCGAATGGAAAAGGTAAATCGACGATGCTGAGAATGATTGCGGGAGTTGAACCTTTCAACGGGAAACTCACTACCGGCCATAATGTGATCACCTCTTTTTATGCACAGCATCAACTTGAATCACTCAATCTCAAACACACCATGCTGGAAGAGCTTCAAATGGCAGCTCCAACAGAATCGGATACAACATTAAGAACTATCCTTGGAGCATTTCTTTTTAGTGGTGATGATGTATTTAAGAAGATCAGAGTGCTTTCAGGTGGTGAGAAAAGCAGAGTAGCACTTGCCAAGACCATGCTTACCCGGAGTAATTTTTTACTTCTGGATGAACCCACCAATCACCTCGATATGAAATCTGTCAATACGCTGATCGCGGTATTGAAAGAATATAAGGGTTCTTTTCTGGTCATTTCTCACGACAGGTATTTCCTGGATGCCATTGCAAATAAGATTTGGTATATTGAGGATAAAGAGCTGAAGACCTATCCGGGAAATTACGAGGAATATGATGCATTTGCTGCTCGTAACCAAATAGATAAAAGAGCAGAGAACAAAGCAAACAAGGAAAAGGAAGTAAAACCGGTTGCAGTAAAAAAGGAAGTCAATACTCCCAAGGTGGATCCAAAAATTAAACAAAACCTGACCCGGGATTTTCAGAAATTAGATGCCGATCTTGAATCGTTGAAAAAGGAGAAACTGCAACTTGAATTGGAAATGGCAAAACCTGAAATAGCCTTAGACTCCATGAAACTTTCTGAATTGATCAAGATTCACAGTAACTTAGCTCAGACGATTTCAACTTTGAATAAAAAATGGGAATCCGCTTTCGAAGCATTGAGTGAACTCGAAGAATCTTAATTTTATACTATGATAAAGTCTTCCCTCCTATTCTGCTTGTTAATTGCAACTATTCTTGGATGCAGCCCTAAAACTTCACCATCCAGAATTGGAGAAAATGTGGAGACAACTAAACCGCTCGCAGATCCGGAAGAAGGAGACTTTTACCGTAATGATTTTCTTCGCTATGAAGATCATGTCTACAAACCCTATATTAAAACGGTCCAGTTATACAGGTCTGATAACGAGTTAAGCCCACCTATCATTGGACTCGCCACAGGTGAAAAATTAATTCTTTCGTTTGATGAATTAGGGTATGAAAATAGAAGTTATTCTTATACGCTTATACATTGCGATGCCTACTGGAATCCTACTGATTTAATAGAAAGCCTTTACATCAGAGGATTCAATGATGATAAGCTAATTGATAGAAAATCTTCATTTAATACGATCACCCCTTACACACATTACAATCTTGTCTTCCCGACAAAAGATCTGATCCCAATCATTTCAGGAAATTATGTGATCAAGGTTTTTCAGGATTTTGATAAGGATAATATCGTGCTGACAAAAAGATTTATGATCACTGATTCGAAAGTGGAGGTCGTTTCTAATGTACACAGGGCAACGGTTGTACAGTATAAATTCAACAAACAGGAAGTTGATTTTACAATCTTTCATCGTGAATACAGAATTGACAATCCATTCGGTGAACTTAAAGTGGTGATCACTCAAAACGATAGATGGGATAATGCCATTAAGGATTTGAAACCTTTATTTCTTAAAGATCATGAATTGACATATGATCTGGAGGACGATAATTTATTTTGGGGTGGAAATGAATTTCGCAATTTTGATACGAGAAGTCTACGATTCCAAACGGAATATGTCGCGAATATTTCTCAGGATTCATCCGGATACGATGTAGTACTAAGGAATGACAAGAGTCGTTCGTCCAGTGTTTATTTAAGCAACCCGGATATTAATGGAAAATATTTGATTCGAAAACAAGAAGGCAGAGATTCTGATCTGGAATCTGATTACACTAAAGTGCATTTTAGATTGGTCATGAAAGAGCCTATCATTGATGGAAATATTTATGTTCTGGGAGCTTTAACCAATTGGACTTATCTTCCGGAAGCTAAGATGATTTATGATTACGATGATCAGGTTTACAAAACAACCCTTTTTCTTAAACAAGGTTATTATAATTATGAATATGTTGTGTTGAATGATAAGACCGGGAAAGGCGACCCTACTGTCATTGAAGGAAGTCATTACGAAACTGAAAACGATTATTCGATCTATATTTACCACCAAGGTATTGGGGTTGCTTATGATAGATTGATCGGGATCAAACGAACAAATTCCCTACGCAATTATTAAGATACAGACGAATATTTGACCTGTATTTCATAGCCGGCACATTCGATTTTGTAAGTGGATACGGCATGAATAAAATTTAAATCCTTATCTTAGCACTTATGGAAAGTGCGATTACAAATGGGATAGAAGTTTCAGTAGAAACTTATTTTCAGGACGAATTATCAGATGTTCGGACCTCTCATTACGTCTTTGCTTATAAAATTACAATTACCAATAATTCAAATCAGATCGTACAATTGATCAAACGTCATTGGAATATTATAGAAGGTAATGGAAAAAGAAGCTCAGTTAAAGGTGAAGGCGTTGTTGGTGAACAGCCAATGATCGAACCAGGTGAAGCGTATACCTATGTTTCCGGATGTAATCTCAATTCAGAATTTGGAAAAATGTATGGCACATATCAGATGCGCAATCCTGTAGATGGGATTGAATTCAGTGTTTTGATACCTGCTTTTTTTATGATGACTCCCTGGTTGAGCAACTAGTATTCTCTTAACATCTTTTATTGGTATCTTTGCGGCAAATTAACTTTTATGCCAAAAGGATTATACAAAATACCAACTCCTGTAAATGAGCCGGTATTATCATATTCACCGGGATCCAGAGAAAGAGCCCAACTCAAAGCCACATTAAACCATTTGCGTGCTCAGCAAGTTGATGTACCCATGTATATCGGTGGAAAAGAAATTCGTACAGATAAAACTGTAGCTATGCACCCACCCCATGATCATCAGCATATCCTGGGGCATTATCATGAAGGAAGCACTGAGCATGTAAATATGGCCATTGAAGCTGCACTTGCTGCAAAAGATAAATGGTCAGCCCTTTCCTGGGAGCACAGAGCCTCCATATTCCTGAAAGCTGCTGATCTTCTTGCCGGACCTTACCGCGCTGAAATGAATGCAGCAACCATGCTTGGCCAATCCAAGAATGCGTATCAGGCTGAAATTGACGCAGCTTGTGAATTCATTGATTTTCTGAGATTCAATGTTTCCTATATGCAGGACATATACGGACAGCAACCAATTTCTTCAAAAGGTGTATGGAACCGCGTAGAACAAAGACCTCTTGAAGGATTTGTCTTTGCACTTACACCATTCAATTTTACCGCGATTGCCGGAAACCTGCCTTCTTCTGCAGCCATGATGGGAAACACAATCGTGTGGAAACCTTCCAATACGCAGATCTATTCAGCGAATGTTATCATGAAGATCTTCAAAGAAGCCGGATTACCTGATGGTGTGATAAACCTCATCTTCGTTTCCGGTCCGGTTGCAGGTGATGTGATCTTCAATCACAAAGATTTTGCAGGAATACATTTTACAGGATCAACCGGAGTGTTTCAGGGTATCTGGAAAACCATTGGAAATAATATTCACAAATACAGAAGTTACCCAAGAATAGTTGGAGAAACCGGAGGAAAAGATTTTATCCTTGCACATCCGACAGCTGATCTTGATGTTACTGTAACCGCTTTAAGCAGAGGTGCATTTGAATATCAGGGACAGAAATGTTCGGCATGTTCAAGAGCATATATACCCGCTTCTATGTGGCCTGATGTAAAGAAAGGATTGATTCGTGATCTGTCAAGCTTCAAAATGGGACCTACCGAAGATTTCGGGAATTTCATAAATGCAGTGATCGATGAAAAATCATTCGACAAGATCAATGCATATGTCGAAGCTGCTAAAAAAGATGAAAATGTGGAAGTTATGATAGGCGGAAACAATGACAAATCTAAGGGATACTTCATAGAGCCTACGGTTCTATTGGCTAAAGATCCTTACTATGTGACCATGTGTGAAGAGATCTTCGGACCTGTTCTTTCGATCTATGTTTATGAAGATGATCAATTTGATGAAACTATGAAGATCATTGATAATACAGGGATCTATGCCTTAACAGGTTCAATAATTTCTCAAGACAGATATGTGATTGAACATGCTACCCGAACATTGGTTAATGCTGCGGGGAATTTTTATATCAATGATAAATGTACCGGTGCAGTTGTTGGACAACAGCCCTTTGGTGGAGCGCGCGGTTCAGGTACCAATGACAAGGCTGGATCAATGATAAATTTGCTAAGATGGGTTTCACCTCGTTCGATCAAAGAAACTTTTGATCCTGCAAAAGATTATAGATATTCATTCCTCGATAAAGAATAATTTGGTTTTTAATTTGCCTTTGTTAATTTTATATTGAATTATTTCAAGATGATAAAGATTCCGAAAAGTTTTAGAAACAAATATGTGATAAGCCTGGTTGCTTTTGTGGTTTGGCTTGCTTTCTTTGACAGAAATGACATGATCACACAAGTAACCGGAAGACAGAAGCTTGATAAATTGGTACAAGACAAAACCTATTACGAAGAAGGAATAAAACAAAGTCAAGCTGAACTCAATGAACTTGAATCAAGCAAAACAAATTTGGAAAAATTCGCAAGAGAAAAATATTACATGAAAAAAGATAATGAAGAAGTATTCTTGATCGTCAAGGAAGAAAACTAATCTTAACATGTATAAATAAATAAAGCCCCCGATTTTTCGGGGGCTTTTCGGTAAACAACAATTTGGGGGAGATCTTTATTCTTTTATAAACCTGGCAAAATATTTTGCACCGGCAGAATTCACTAAACGTAAATGGTACATTCCTTTCGGAAGACTCGATATATCAACATTCAATCCTTTGGAAAGATCATGATTTTCAATTTTGGAATGCATTGCTTCCGAACCTGTAGGTGTTACTACGATCAACTCATAACTTCCTTTGGCAGCAAGTTCATGTTTTAATGAAAGTACGTCTCTGGCAGGATTCGGACTCACAACCAAAGACATCTCGGTTCCATTTTTTATCACAGCAAGATCTGTATATGTGAATTTTCCATCATAATCAACCTGCTTTAATCTGTAATAGACATACCCTTTTGGGGCGTTGTTGTCCATGAAATCATAAGTGGTTACATCATTTGAATTACCAACACCATTGACCCTGCCAATATCTTCAAAGTTAAGTCCATCTCTTGAACGCTGAATCATGAAAAAATCATTGTTCTTTTCGCTGGCCGTAGCCCAAAAAACATGAGACTTATTTTGTTCTATCAATTTTGCATCAAAGAACATCATCTCTACAGGCAATGGTGCAACATTACTCGCCGTTATTGTGAAGCCACATTCAGCACCACCATTACCATCCAGGATCATATAATAAACTGTAGGAACCGAATTGGGCAAACTTACGGATATGCTTCCTGAACCAGTTCTGCATGCTGCTGCCGAAGACCAGGTGCCGGAGCAGCTGTTGTTACTTGAAGTGATCACGCCAAATTGGTAAGATGCTCCGTAATAACAATACGAACCACCACAATCTGTAACATAACCTTGATTACAAGTAACTCCTGACAAACCAAGATTTACCGGTGTACCCGAACCGTCAGACAAGAATTTGAACCATATCGTATTCTCAATTGTTCCTGCGCAATACAAACTTCCGGTTGGATCATCAGGACCCGTTGTATAGGCGCAATTTGTATTTGTAACTGACACAGGCGTACTTGAACTCAATGTAATTGCATTGGTACAAAAATCACCCGGACTTGGTACAGTATATGGCGTAAGATTGAGAGTGAATGGCCCTGATGCGCTTAAGCTAGCATCTACTTTGAAATAATATCTACCGGCATCTCTAAAGTACACTGTTCTACAAGGAGTATTTGCTGTTGCAGGAGAACTTTTAGCTTGCAATCCTCCACCCCAGGAACCATTTGACAAACAGGTTAATGTTGATTCACAACTTGAGCCGGTCAGCACACTTACTTCTGTATAATTCGCTGCAGTCGTTCCACTCAAATTAACGGTTACCCAAGATAATGCAGGTGCATCATAGGCAAAGAAATAATCGTTTCCTGTTCCACTTGATTGGGGTTCATTTCCATTACATCCTCCAGTCATATAATTATTACCTCCTACAGTTGTTCCTGTAAAACTATAAGGTAATGAAGGCACTAATATCGCTGAACAAGGCGTCTGCCCAATTTTGTAAGGCATGATCATATGTCTGAAATTATCATCTGTTCCGCCTGCAATATCAAAGACCCTAACGTAATAGGATACACCCGGAGTTACAGACATATGAACGAATACATTCGTTGTAGCTTGATCTTCACAGCGAAGCAGCGTGTATCCGGAAGTAGAACATGTACCGGTCTTTGAAAAAACCTGAAGTCCTACGTCTGAGATCCTGTTGGACCCCGTATTTTGTCTGCGAAAATCAAGATCTATGGCATACTCATCTGAAGCAGCTGTATATTTTATCCAATAATTGACTGTCGGCAATGGAGAAACACAAGTTGGATTTACTATTCCATTTACCGGAGTTGTCCAATTTGCACTTGATGCCGTAGTTGCATTGATCAGTGTTGTGCTATGCGCCACTGCTGTACAAGGAGAATCTTGTGCAATTAAATTATTGTTTAATCCTGATAAAAACAGGAATACAATAATAGTTAAACTGTGGTGGTTGAAACGTGCCATAAGCTGTTCTATGTTGGTTGGTTGGTTGGTTTCTGACTTTTATTCTGATTCAGATCAGAGGTATAATTTATCTAGTTTAATTTTCCGGTTCTTGAAGTTTTTTGATCAGATCTGATGTTCTTGTTGGTGCTCCCGAAGGATTAAGATCTTTTAAAAGCTGCTCATAATTATCAATCTTACCGTTTGGTAATTCACCCGGATATGGAACAGTCCCTCCTATATCTCGTCCCGAATTTACTGATATCATACCTTTCGGAGTTCTCGTTACCTGGCTTACATTCTCTTTCACAACTTCAGCATTCGCATACATACCTGATGTAAGTAATGAAAGACTCAAAGTAAGTTGACCTAATAGTTTGCAAGTTGATTTCTGCGCTTTCATAAGTTCTGGTTTAACATGTAATTCTTCATTCTATTTGTTGCCCTCGTTTTGGCATTTGTAAGAATCAAGAGATTATATTCTGATTTGGTATTGTAACGCCGTGATTTTGCCTCGGTTTACTTAAAAATCACATCAATCTTACATTTTGATTGTAAGACATGTCAAACCAAACTCGGAACCCTGTAATAGCAAGGGGTACAATAAACAATCAAAAAAATAATTTGGAGGTATTTGGGGAACTTAGAATGCGAATAATGCCGTTTTCCGTCTATTTTTTAATAAATCTTTCGGAAACACTTATTCGATCATTGACCAGCCTTAAGATGTAAAATCCGGGCTTCAAGTCAGCAACATCCATATCCGGAATAAGTTCTTTATTAGACATTGAAAAATATTTTTCGATTCGTATTCTGCCCGTAACATCTATTACGGAACATTTAATATCTCCTTCTAAGGAATTCAAACCAGATAAAAACAAAACTTCAGAAACAGGATTAGGTTTGATTTCAAATTGAATATCAGATCTGAATTTTTCTATGATCGGTCCATAGTATTTGAATTGCCCATCTATATCTATCTGTTTTAATCTGTAATAGTTTGAACCATTCAAAGGATCTTCATCTCTGAATTCATAATTGGTATTACTGCTTGAAAAAGCTTTTCCGCTTATTCTTCCAATAGAATAATATTCAAACCCGTTTTCTGAACGCTCAATATCGTAATGATCATTATTCAGTTCAGTACCTGTAGTCCACAGCAGGTCAATAAATTTAGTCTCTCTTTTGGCTGTGAAAGAAAGCATCTCAACAGGTAAAGGCTGACTATAACTAATATAAGGATAAACTGAATTATGCTGACAAGCTGCTGTCCAGGAATAACAAAGTATATAGCCCATACCCGGAGTTAATCCGTTTGCTGTTAATTTGGTTAATGTACCTGAATCAACGATACTACCGCATCCGACAGGTTTGAGCACCCAGTTAAAAGCTGTAACATTTCCTGAGCTGCACCCGAAAGAATTGATGATCATTTGCAAATTAAATGTAGATGTTGGCGATGTCAATGAAAAACACTGTGTACGGCTATCACCACTATTCATCCTGGAATTCAGATCATATCGGGAGCATACACTTTGAACCTGTATTGAAGTGGGTACAGAGCTGAAAGCACAAACACTTCCGCATGGCGCCTGACAAGATGAACAATCCTGAGTCTCCCCTACCCTGATGCAAAAATCAGCCCCGGCCATGGGATTCGTTGCTCCGCCACAAATGGCTGAAGTTTGATACGTAACCTGTACCATATATCGTTGGCCAGGGATCAGTGTTGTAAGTCTGTGAATATTCAAGCTTGGCCCATCAGCAGGATCTTCACAACTGATAGGATTGTTTACAGGTAAACAACCGTATTCCCACACTGCTGACCCAAGATGGCAACTATAACTGGCAGTCTTTTCTACTTCAACAAACATTTTGGAACTGCTTGCAATGAAATAATACCAAACACTTTTTCGCATAGAAGTTCCTTGACAACCAAAATTTTCGCCCGCTTCGGTTGTTGATTCCCTGTTTGAACCTGTTGTACATGGTGCGTTGACATTTAGAAGAATTGCATCTAAACAATTATCATTAACCGGAATACCACTTATCCTGTAAGCTGAATCAGCCCAGGCATTCAAATCCATTTCCGGATGCTCCTTAAAAACAAAATTGGTTAATGGAGCCAGCTTCAGCGTATCCCCTTCTGTATTTACTATAGAGGCAACACTTTGACTAAAAGTCAGAAATAAGATGAAGGTGATACTTTGGATCAGAAAGTGCCGCATATTTAAATTAAGAAAAACAAATCTAAGCCTTAGATTTGCCTTTCTTACCACTATTTGGCGAATGAATACCTTTTCAGGGTAAACGACTATTCAATACAAGGTCTACTTAGGATCTGTATTCTCCGAACACTTTCCTGAGGACATCAGCTATCTCCCCCAAAGTCGCGTATTCGTCGACACAAGCCATTATAAAAGGCATCAGATTGCTTTCTCCCTTAGCTGCATCTTCCAAGCTTAAAAGCAAAGTATCCACTTGCTCATTATTTCTTTCGGATCGTAATTTTATCAGCTTTTCTATTTGGATTTGACGTATCGATTCATCTACAGTAAACAGGTCTTCAAATGGTAGTTCTTCCACAGTAAACTTGTTCACTCCAACCAGAATCTTTTCTTTTGATTGAATATCTTTTTGATATTTATATGCTGAGTGCGCAATTTCATCCTGCATGAAATTTTCTTCAATAGCATTTACAGCACCACCCATGGAATCTATTTTATGAATATACTCCCAGGCCGCAGCCTCGACTTCATTTGTTAAAGTTTCAACAAAATAACTACCTGCAAGTGGATCTACTGTTTCAGGAACTCCACTTTCAAAAGCTATGATCTGTTGAGTTCTCAATGCTGTTCTTGCAGCTTCCTCGGTCGGCAATGCAAGTGCTTCATCAAAACCGTTGGTATGAAGGCTTTGAGTCCCACCCATCACAGCAGCTAAAGCCTGTAAGGTAACTCTCACAATATTGTTCTGAGGCTGTTGTGCTGTCAGCGTAGAGCCGCCTGTTTGTGTATGAAACCTCAACATCTGAGCCTTAGGATCTGTTGCACCAAGCTCGCTGGTGATCTTTGCCCACATTCTCCTCGCAGCTCTGAATTTCGCCACTTCCTCAAAAAGATTGTTGTGAGCATTGAAAAAGAAACTTAATCGCTTGGCAAAAACATTTATATCAAGACCTGCCTCAATAGCCGCTTGCAGATAAGCTTTGCCATTGCTTAGGGTAAATGCTAATTCTTGCACCGCTGTAGATCCTGCTTCACGGATATGGTATCCTGAGATGGATATCGTATTCCATTTTGGAATTTCCTTGCTGCAATACGCAAAAATATCAGTGATGATGCGCATCGAATGCTTGGGAGGATAGATATACGTACCTCTGGCTGCATATTCTTTCAGGATATCATTCTGAACGGTACCCGTCAGCTTTGTCAGATCAGCTCCTTGTCTTCTGGCGAGGGTGATATACATTGCAAGCAAAATGGATGCAGTACTGTTGATCGTCATGGAAGTAGAGATCTTTTCCAATGATATCCCCTTGAACAAGGTTTCCATATCTTTCAAAGAATCAATGGCAACACCGGCCTTCCCTACTTCACCCTCAGACATAGCATGATCCGAATCATATCCTATTTGCGTTGGCAGATCAAATGCTACAGATAATCCGGTCGTACCCTGATTCAACAAAAAATGGTAACGCTCATTTGATTCCTCAGCTGTAGAAAAACCTGCATATTGGCGCATGGTCCACAACTTCGACCGGTACATGGTATTTTGTACGCCACGTGTATATGGAAACTCGCCGGGTTGTTCCTGTTTTATTTTTGGATCAGGATACAAGGCATTTATTTTAATTCCTGAATCGGTTTCAAACTTGGGTTTTCTCTCTTCGCTTGCCATCTTACTATTTTAAAATAATTCCCTTACTTCTTGTTTCAAAAATTCAAGAGCACGCATTGCCATCATCTTTTCATTATTGATCATCAAATTGATGATCATTTTACTCAGTTCAAGACTGGGAGCATCATCATCCACTTTTGACGCAGCTGTATTAATGATCCGTATTACTTCTTCCTTTGCATTTTTCACCATCATCCAAGCCTGGGTAGAAACATAAACCTGCTGACTTAAATTATGCTCATATTCATCTCTAACAGCTTGAATCAGCATGCTATGCAATTCTCTGGATGATAGGCCGGCACTGCTGATACGTATCACTAAATTGTTCGGGCTGATCCGTTCCAGTAAAAGACACAATCTTTCATAGGCCTGGAATCTAAGTGGCAAAATATCTTTTTGCAATGTACTTTTAGCAGATAAAAGCCGGATCCGATAATCATTGTCCAGAAATCTTTTTAATAACATATATGCTGTAACAAGTACGATCAAAGCAGGTACAATGTACATTAGTGCGTTAAGTGCAGAATTTATATCCATAATTTCAATCCAATTCAGGATGACAAATATCGTTAAATTTTGTGTTTCGTATTGTGTAAGTAACAAGTATAGCCATACAATAGGACTATTTTGTTAGTTTTGCGTTTTAATTTTCAGACCAAGCGAGTAAAGAATGAGTCAATTAGCAGATCGAATAAGTCTTCTGGCTGAATCCCAGACTATCATGATGTCGAAACTGAGCAGAGAGATGATAGCAGCCGGTAAGGATGTGGTCAATCTTAGTTTGGGAGAGCCTGATTTTGTAACTCCCGCTTCTATTTGTGAAGCCGCGAAAATAGCCATCGATGAAGGATATACACACTATACCCCTATTGCCGGTTATTTGGAGTTAAGACAAGCAATTTCCAAAAAACTGAAGGAGGAAAATAATTTAACTTATTCTCCCGAACAGATCGTCGTTTCTACCGGAGCCAAACAGAGTGTTGCAAATGTCGTTTTAAGTCTGGTGAATCCCGGAGATAAAGTGATCATCCCTGCGCCCTATTGGGTGAGTTATATAGAACTTGTAAAATTGGCCGGAGGAATTCCCGTCTATATTCCAACAACTGTTGAAGATGATTTTAAATTTACTCCTCAGCAACTGAGAGAAAAAGCTGCAGATGCTAAATTGATGATCTTTTCTTCTCCTTGTAATCCTACAGGAACGGTTTTTTCACATGAAGAATTAAGCGCCATAGCGGATGTAGTTGCTGAATTCCCAAATTTATTCGTGCTCTCAGATGAGATCTATGAATACATAAATTTTGAATCCAAACATTGCAGTATCGCAGAATTTCCAAAAGTAAAAGATCAGGTCATCATTGTGAACGGCATGTCAAAAGGTTTTGCAATGACAGGTTGGAGAATTGGGTATGCAGCTGCACCACTTTGGATAGCTAAAGCTTGCGATAAGATCCAGGGTCAATTCACATCAGGTACCAGCTCCGTATCACAGAGAGCTGCACTGGCGGCCTTTCAGCAAAGCAGAGATGAATGTTTCCGTATGCGGGATATATTCAAAACCAGAAGAGATCTGGTATTGGAACATCTGTCAAAAATACCCGGTTTGATTGTAAATAAACCTACCGGTGCTTTCTATGTTTTTCCGGATGTAAGTTCATTTTTCGGAAAAAGTTTTAACAATAAAAAGATCAATTCAAGTACCGATCTTTGCATGTATCTTTTAGAAGAAGCAGGAGTTTCATTGGTGATGGGTGAGGCTTTTGGTGCGCCTGAATGTATCCGCATTTCATATGCTTCTTCAGAAGAAAATCTGCTAAAGGCTTTGGATAGAATTGAAAAAGCATTAACCGCATTAGCTTGAGTAACTCAGGAAAAACATATCGCAATAATGAGGCTTTGATCCATGCTATGAATAGCGTGAAGGTTATGGTTATTGGCGATGTTATGCTTGACTCTTATTTTTGGGGAAAAGTAGAACGCATTTCTCCTGAAGCTCCTGTTCCAGTTGTATCCGTTGAAAAGAAAGAATCCCGGCTTGGTGGAGCTGCTAATGTAGCTCTCAATATCAAAGCCATGGAAGCTGAAGCAATATTATGTGCCGTCATTGGCAATGATACCTATGGTGACGATTTCTTAAGATTGATGGATGAAAATGAACTTAACTCAGATGGAATCTTGAGAGTTTCAGATCGGCCTACTACCATTAAGACCCGTGTCATTGGTAATAATCATCAGTTGCTAAGAATTGATCAGGAATCAGATGAAGAAATTCAAAGAGCTGATGCCGATAAATTCTTTGATCTGGTTTGTGATATAGCAAACAAAAATTCACCGGATGTTTTGATCTTTGAAGATTATGACAAAGGTTTATTAAATGAAGAATTGATCACGAAAATTATTGATTTTTTCAATTCACTTAATATCCCAATTTGTGTTGATCCCAAAAAGAAGAATTTTTTCTCCTACAAAAACACTTCACTTTTCAAACCTAATCTTAAAGAATTAAGAGAAGGCTTGAATTTAGCCTTGCCGGTTGATGATACTGCTGCACTTATCCAAGCTGCTCAGTTGATCATTAAACGGCAAGGACATAAATATATCATGGTGACGCTGTCAGAAAAAGGAGTCCTGATAGCGGATGCAGAACAAGCTCAGATATTTCCTGCTCATATTCGAAAAATCGCGGATGTAAGTGGCGCTGGAGATACTGTAATAAGTATTGCTGCATTGGCTCTGGCTCTAGGAGCTGAAAAGAATATCATTGCTCAAATTTCAAATCTGGCGGGTGGTCTGGTTTGCGAGTCTGTTGGTGTAGTACCTATCGATAAACAAAGAATAATTGAAGAATCTGCTTCATTGGATCTGGTCTAATATTGTATTATGTCAATAGATTCTTTTCGGGAGAAAGTTAACCTTAAGATCTTTTCTTCAAAAGATTTAATAAATCGCATATTCCGATTTTTTAGTTTTCTGGTATCGTTGGTTTCTATAATAACTATTGTCTACCACTATGGCTATAGTCAAACACCTGAGGAAAAACACACACTTCTTTCTATAATAAAAGGCTGTCTAGGTTTTTTTGTTCTCAATTATTTGATCCGATTCCTATATACGTTTGAACCACTTAAATTCTTTCGTGAATCTAGAGTTGAGCTAATCCTTGTCATCATACTTATGGTTGACGGGATTAGTTATTTTGTGTTTGGATTTCCATTGGCAAAATCATTCCTGATCGCAATTGGTCTTGAAAACCATACCTGGATCTATTTTTTGGTAATTCAAATTTTTCTGGTGATCATAGTAATGATCGAGCTTGCAAAAGCGACTGCAACGATCACCAATATCAAGATCAGCGCACAAGGCTTGTTCATATTGTCATTTGTAATGCTGATATCAATGGGGGCTTTCCTCTTGATGATGCCTGAAATGACAGTAGATCATAAGGGAGCTCCATTTCTGACTGCTCTTTTTACTTCGATAAGCGCATCCTGTGTTACTGGTTTAATCGTAGTTGATACCGCAACCTATTTTACTTTAAAAGGTCAATTCCTTATCATGGTCCTTTTTCAGATCGGTGGTTTGAGTATCATCTCTTTTGCTACTTTCTTTGCGTCATTTGCTGTAGGAGGAGTTGGGATTAAACATACCAGTATGATCCAGGATTTCTTGAGTTCCGATTCATTAATGGATACCAAAGGGCTGCTAAGACAGATCATCTTCCTTTCTATCCTGATCGAAGTTTCAGGTACCATAATGATATTTATGTTATGGGATCCAAATCTTGAGTTTACCAGTTTTTGGTCCAAAGCTTTCTATTCTGTGTTCCATGCTATATCTGCATTTAACAATGCCGGATTTTCGCTTTTCACAAATGGATTAATGGAAAACGGGGTGCAAAATTCTTATATTCTCCATCTGGTAATTGCGGTCCTCATCTTCATGGGTAGTCTTGGATTCTATGCCATTCGCGATCTGTGGGGAGTTAAAAATATGCGGAACCGACTGAAGATTCCCTGGAAAAAGATCAAGTTGAGCACGGCCATTGCTTTGTACAGTTCTATCGCATTGATAATTATTGGTACAATTGCATTCTACTTTCTGGAAAGAGATGGTGTGCTTGCGGGACAGAAATCTGTCGCCGCGGTGATCACTTCCATCTTCCAATCTGTTACAACACGAACTGCCGGATTCAATACAGTTGATATTAGTCAGCTTAAGATGCCTACACTGATCTTGATCATTTTCCTGATGTTCATCGGTGCCTCTTCCGGATCTACAGGTGGCGGAATAAAAACCTCTACTTTTACACTGATATTACTTTCTGCGTATTCAACTATTCGAGGCAAGAGAAATCTACATTTGAGAAATAATACGATCTCTTTTGAATTATTGAACAGAGCATTTACAATTTTTCTCTTTGCTTCAACCTTTATCTTGTTTAGCACTTTTATCCTTTCTATCACCGACCCGGATATTTCTGCAATGCCTTTAACATTTGAAGCCGTCTCTGCCTTCGGAACAGTTGGTTTATCAACCGGAATCACAGCTTCACTTTCAGATGAAGGTAAAATTGTAATTATGATCCTTATGTTTGTAGGTAGAATTGGAACATTGACACTTGCATTTGCGCTCAGCAAGAAAGTTGTAAGTAATAAATTTAAATACCCAAAAGCTCACCTGATGGTGGGATAATTATCATGGCCGAAGAAACAGTTACTCCATATTCAAGATCTGATCAGGGTAAAAAAGAACAAGTCGAACAAATGTTTGATAAGATCGCTCCCCGCTACGATTTCCTGAATCACTTTTTATCTATGGGGATAGATGTGCTTTGGAGAAGAAAGGCTATCCGGCTATTGAAAGGCAAGCAGGTTTCTAAAGTTCTGGACGTAGCCACAGGTACAGGAGATTTTGCGTTGGAAACTCTGAAACTGAATCCTGTTGAAGTGATTGGTGTAGATATATCTTCCGGGATGATCGCAAAGGGAAATGAAAAGATCGAAGCAAGAGGCTTAAGTGATAAAGTGAAATTAATTCAGGGCGATTCTGAAGATCTGAAGTTTCCTGACAATACATTCGACATTATAACCGTTGGATTTGGTGTGAGGAATTTTGAAAATCTGTTGAAAGGATTAAAAGAGATGAACCGTGTTTTGGTACCCGGAGGAAAATGTGCTGTCCTTGAATTTTCACAACCCACAAAATTTCCGATAAAACAGCTATACGGATTTTACTTCCGAAATATACTCCCACTGCTTGGTAAAATGATCTCAGCTGATAGCGCAGCATATACCTATCTTCCGGCTTCAGTGGATGCTTTTCCTTATGGCGAAGATTTCTTGAAGATCTATTCAGAAGCAGGATTTAAAGAAGTAATAGAATATCGTGTTAGTTTCGGTATTGCAACAATTTACATAGGTTCAAAATGAACTATTTGATTAAAATAATATCCGCATCATCCAAGAGATCCATACTACTTGTGATGCTTTTTTGCTTCATTTGTAATTCGGCTTTGGCTCAAAAACCATGGGTGAGAAATATGGATGATTATGATTCTGCTCCTTTGCATTTTGGTTTTGCTTTGGGGATCAATACAGCAGATTTCAAGATCAAAAGATCCGGAGATTTTAAATTTCTGGATTCTCTGTATACGGTTAACTCAGATGCACAATCAGGGCTGAATCTGGGGATTATTACCAATCTGAGATTGGGAAATTATTTTGATTTTAGGTTTATTCCGGCTTTATCATTTGCTTCCAGAAATCTTGAATACAATTTGGTAATAAATGGTGTTGAACAAAAACCCATCCTGAAAAAAATAGAATCTTCTTTCATCGATCTTCCGGTCGAAATTAAACTCAAGTCCGAACGGGTACATAACTATCGATTCTATGTTACCGGTGGTGGGAAATACAGCATTGATCTGGTATCACAGGAAAAAGTAAAAAACGAAGACCGGCAGCTGGTAAAGCTTTCAAAATCAGATTATGGATATCAGTTTGGTCTTGGAATGGATATCTATTTTGAACTTTTCAAATTTTCACCTGAGATAAAAATGTATCAGGGCATCAATAATGTGCTTGTTTCTGATGATGTCATTTTTGCCAGATCTTTGGATAGATTATCATCTCGGATCTTTCTTATTTCTTTTAATTTCGAATAATTTTTCGGAATGATCCAAAAACTTGAATTGGTTCTCAGACCTGAAGATGTCAACGATGAAAATACGATCAGGAATATAGCTTCGCGTACAGCAGGCATTTCTGAAAATGAGATTCGAAATGTAGTCATCCTGCGAAGATCGATCGATGCCAGATCGCGCCAGGTGAAGATCCGGGTGATCGTCGATATTTATGTGAATGAAGATTATCAGAAACAGGAATTCAACAAACCCGAATACAAAGATGTAAGCAATGCCAAACAGGTAATCATTATCGGTTCTGGTCCGGCCGGCTTATTCGCCGCTCTCAGACTGATAGAGCTGGGTATAAAGCCTGTCATTTTTGAAAGAGGAAAAGATGTTAGAAGCCGGCGAAGAGATCTTGCCGCGATCAATAAAGAACATACTGTAAATCCCGAATCCAATTATTGTTTTGGCGAAGGTGGTGCCGGCACCTATTCAGATGGTAAATTATATACTCGCAGCAGTAAAAGAGGTGATATTAATCGCATCCTTGAGATCCTTGTCAGGCATGGGGCCAAAGAAGATATTATGGTCGATGCACATCCCCATATTGGCACTAACAAATTACCAAAACTAATTGCAGAATTAAGAGATTCTATTTTATCTGCCGGTGGAGAGATTCATTTTAATACCAAAGTTACCGGCTTACTAAAGGATCCTCAAAAGATCAAAGGCGTAGTTTTATCCTCAGGCATCAATGTAAATGCAGAAGCCGTTATACTGGCTACCGGACATTCGGCTCGAGATATTTTTGAAATGCTGCATCAGGAAAAGATTCTCATCGAAGCAAAGTCATTTGCTTTGGGTGTTCGAGTAGAACATCCGCAACAGCTCATCGATAGTATCCAATATAAATGCCCCCAACGTGGAGATTTTCTTCCTGCTGCATCGTATGCACTGGTACATCAGGTGGATGGAAAAGGGGTTTATTCTTTCTGTATGTGCCCGGGTGGATTTATAGTTCCATCAGCTACTGCACCTGGAGAAATCGTTGTTAATGGAATGTCTCCCTCAAAACGGGATTCCAGATTTGCAAATAGCGGAATAGTGGTTTCAGTAGAACCGGCCGACTGGCAAAAATATAGTGCAGATGGCGCTTTGGCAGCTTTGCGCTTCCAGCAGGAAGTAGAACGAAAAGCATGTGTTGTAGCCGGTGGAAACCAAACTGCACCTGCCTCTCGATTGATGGATTTTGTATCCGATAAGATCTCTGCTACACTACCGGATTGTTCTTACCAACCCGGACTCGCTGCTGTTGATATGAGAAATGTATTACCTGAATTTATTCATAGCAGATTACAAAATGGATTTAAAGAATTTGGTAAAAAATTGAGAGGATACCTGACAAATGAAGCTATTGTTGTTGGTGTCGAATCAAGAACTTCTTCTCCGGTTCGTATTCCAAGAGATCCAATTACCTTACAACATACAGGTCTGGCTTTGCTTTACCCTTGCGGCGAAGGGGCCGGTTATGCAGGCGGGATCATCTCTGCTGCCATGGACGGTGAAGCCGTTGCCAATGCGTGCGCCAACGCACTTAACTAGCTCTTAATTGCGCCGCTTTATACTCTGATATAATGATGGCTGCAGCCATAGAAACATTCAGAGATTCTACTTCTGCATTATCAGAAAAAATTGGGATGCTTATAGTTTCCGTCAGATAGGATCTCGCTGCTTCACTTATTCCATGTGACTCGCTTCCCATAACTAAAATTCCTCCACTCGAAATATCAGTTTTGTAAATATCATTGCCATCCATAGCGGCACCCATAATTTTCAGGGAAGATGCCTTTGCATTTTTGAGATAATTCTCAGGATCTGAGATCTCAATTTTTACTCTGAACAAAGACCCCATACTGGATTGTACAACTTTCGGATTGTATTGATCTACACTACCGGAACTAACCACTATACCTTTCATTCCAAACCAATCGGCAAGCCGGATAATGGTTCCAAAATTTCCCGGATCATTGATATTATCAAGATAGATCACTAACTCATTATTTGCAGGGAGATCAACATGCACTCGTTCAGGAATTGAAGCTATTGCAATAACTTCATTCGGAGTACTAAGTTGGGAGATTCTTTCCAGCTCTTCATTATTGGTCGTCGCACTCAGGATACCATGAGGAATTTTATCGGCGTTATTTGCAAACCAACTCTCCTTAGCAAAGATCTGTTTGATCTGTATTCCAGACTTCATGGCTTCCATCAAAAGCTTGGGACCTTCCAGTATAAACAAACCTTTTTCAGTACGATTTTTTTTTCGATGCAGCTCTCTAACTGCGTGTATCATAGGTTTTGTGATTCTCATAATTGAATTTCCTGCTTCCATCATTACCACAAATCTATGGAATAAATGGTAAGCGAAGAAAGACTCTAAAATTGTACCTTTGCCGGCATGCCGAGATCAGGGAATACTTTCCTTTTTACTTTCTATAAATCCAACAGATACATCTTTTTGTTTCTGCTGATCGGTATTGCCGCATGTTCTCCTGCAAGGCGTCTCGCTGAAGATGAAGCCCTGCTCAAAAAAAATCATATCCGGGGTGAGAAAAAGGAATTCCATTCTGAAATGAAATCCGTTCTCAAACAAAAACCAAATAGAAAGATCCTTGGTTTATTCCGTTTTCATTTGGGTATGTATAACCTGGCCGACAGAGGTAAGGAAACCAAATTCAAAAATTATATCAAGAATACCATAGGCGAACCTCCTGTTATACTTGACAAATCACTTACAGAAAGATCGTCGTCCCAACTTGAACAATTACTCAGAAACAGAGGTTACTTCAATGCAAATGTTACGGATTCAACCATAATAAAAAGAAAAAGAGCATACGTTACCTATACCGTTTATGCGGGGATGCCTTACAGGATCAACAAAGTCTATTACCAGGCCTCTGATCAGGAGATGTCAAATATTTTGTGGAGCGAAAAACCAAATTCATTGATCGTAGAAGGACATGTTTTCAATGTAGATACCCTTCAAAAAGAACGGGATCGTTTCAGCAATGAAATGCGCAATCGGGGTTACTATACGTTTAGCAGAGAATTTATGTTTGCTAAAATAGATTCAACATTGAATTCACATCAGGTAGATATTTATTTCGGAGTATATGATCCTCTGGAAACTCCCGGTGTTGATTCAAGTAAGGTCACTCGGCCTAAACACACACAATATGTATTACAAAATGTGTATGTCAGAACCGATCATGATCCTAACAAAGGCAATCAACAGACACCGGGTGATACAGTATTTTATAAAGGCTACGCTGTGATCTCATCTGATCCGGTGAAAACCTATAGTCCGGTAATTCTGATTCAAAATATTTTCATGAAACCAGGAGATCTATTTCGGCTAAAGAATCTGGAACAAACATACAGAAGGCTATCCGGACTTGGTGTTTTCCGATTTATAAATGTGAGTTTTGAAGAGACCTTACCCGATTCCGGAGGTTTTGCAAGGATCAATTGTTTTATTGCGCTCACTCCTCAACTCCGGCAAAGTGCAACCATAGAAACTGAAGGCACCCATAGTGGAGGCAACCTTGGGATCTCAGGTAATCTCGCATACAGAAATAAAAACACATTTCATGGAGCCGAACTTCTTGAATTGAAACTCAAAGGAGGACTTGAAGCGCAGCGAAGTTTTGCAGATACCACTGATCAGGATCAAAAATTGTTCTTCTTCAATACGATTGAATTTGGTCCGGAATTGAATCTTACTTTTCAAAAATTACTCATCCCTTTTATTGAGGTTGATGGCATATCAAAACAGGCCAACCCCTCCACTACTGTTACAGCTGCATACAATTATCAGCAAAGACCTGACTATACCAGAAAGATCTCAAACCTGTCATTTGGTTATGCTTTTCGTGAAGGATCAACTAAACGACATTGGTTATACCCCATCGATCTGAATATCGTCCAGGTTGAACTTGATACTGCCTTTAAGAACAGGATAGATGCCTTGAATGATAAAGGTCTGGCAAACAGTTATAGCTCGCATGCCACGTTTGCTGCTCGTTATTCTTTTCAGTTTAGCAACCAAAATCTTAACACGACTAAGAATTTTAGCTTCCTGCGCACCAATTTGGAGTCTTCGGGAAACACATTAAGTTTATTCAATAATCTTTTGAACCAGCAGAGCGATGAGGAAAATAATTATAAGATCTTCGGAGTGAAATATTCCCAGTATGTCAGAGCGGATGTAGATTATAGGTATTATCATGTGATCGATTTTCGAAATACTATTGTTTACCGTATTAATGCCGGTGTAGGGTTACCTTATGGAAACTCGGATGTATTACCCTTTGAGAAAAGTTTCTTTGGAGGCGGCGCCAACGATATCAGAGCCTGGAAAGCCCGCACACTGGGACCTGGTGCTTATTCCGAAGTGCTCAGTTTTGAACAAACCGGAGATCTAAAACTGGAAGCTAATTTGGAATATCGATTCGATCTCATTGATTTAATGAAAGGAGCTTTATTTATAGATGCAGGTAATATCTGGCTCTTGCGTAACGATCTAAGCCGTCCCGGTGCAGAATTTAAAAGTTCCAGCTTCCTGCGTGAGATCGCGGTGGGTACCGGTATTGGATTCCGATTCGATTTCGGTTATTTCGTACTTCGTCTCGATGCCGCTATAAAAGCCAACGATCCTTCCGAACTTGCCGGTTCCCGCTGGGTTCTCCCCGCCCAACGTTTCAAAGACATCAATTATAATATCGGTATTGGGTATCCATTCTAATATACAAAAAAATCACTCTTCATATTTCACTCTCCACTCTGATAACTTATTCTCTTGTGGTGTCAGGAGTATACTCCTGACACAAACAGATTGTTGTTGGTACATTTGGTGAGATTGGAGTTTGATAAACTGAGTTTGACCTTTTCGGGGTTCAAAATACAACCTATTCAGATTCAACCCCTTTAGGGGTTCCCTTCCAATAGCAGTAACAATGGCATATTCAGATCCAACCCCTTTAGGGGTTGTCTTCAAATAGCGGTAACGACAGTATAAGAAAATTCAACCCCTTTAGGGGTTGCCCATGGTCTCATTTCCTGAAGATTCCGCAAAGTCGCAACCCTTTTTTATTCCCACAGAAAACACAGAAACTTTTTTCATAGCCTCCGTTTGAATTTTTTTCCACAGAATACACAGAAAAAATCTGCTTCCCGATTGACTTTTTGTCCCGATACTTCGAGATTTGGATTACCAGCATAGAGAATTTTTATTTTTTTTTGCCACTCCAGTGTTTAGCACGGTTAAGCTGTTTATCAGCATATATGTAACAGGTAAGGGCAGGTTTTCTTTTTAACCTGTTAGGTTGATTTTCCATTTGCAAAGTTCGTGATTCCGAGTAACAATTCTAACCGCTTGTTTGCTGTTTTTTTTGATCGGATTTCGCACATTGGAAATAGATTTCACAGATCGAGCTGATTTCACATAAACTTTTTCAAACTTAAACTCTAACTCCACCCTTTTGGGATTGACGTTTCAAAAAAATTAAACCTTTTCTTATTGACAGATCCATTAGGAAGTGCACTTTTTCTGTGTATTCTCTGTCAACAAACGCATGACAGCAGCTATGGAATTTTTTCTGTGAGATCTGTGGGAATAAAAAAAAGCATTCGATTTGCAGCAACGACAAAAATTCTGTCATCAACACAATTATAAATCCCTCTAAATTAAATTTCATAGTTTTGTGCATCAATTTTTAAATCAACATGTCGTACAACAAGATTGCGGAGATTCTGGGCGAAAATGCCAAACACCTGTTAGAATATTCATCTAAGACCATTAATAGATCTATCCTGCATCAGCCGGGACCCGATTTTATGGACAGGTCCTTTGCCATCAGTAACCGGAATAATCAAACGATCAGAAGTCTACAGTCCATTTATGACCATGGAAGATTAGGAGGAACAGGATATGTTTCTATCTTACCAGTAGATCAGGGTATTGAACATTCAGCCGGGGCTTCTTTTGCACCCAACCCAGCTTATTTTGATCCGGAAAATATAGTAAAATTGGCTATTGAAGGTGGTTGTAATGCCGTTGCTTCAACATATGGAGTTTTGGCTTCCGTAAGCCGGAAATATGCACATAAGATCCCTTTCATTGTAAAGATCAATCATAACGAATTCCTGAGTTACCCTAACAAATATGACCAGATCATGTTTGGTTCGGTTGAAGATGCCTGGAACATGGGTGCAGTTGCTGTAGGTGCCACCATTTATTTTGGCTCCGATGAATCTGCCAGACAGATTCAAGAAGTAGCAGCTGCTTTCGAAAGAGCGCATGAATTAGGTATGGCAACCATCCTATGGTGCTATCTGAGAAACCCCGGTTTCAAAAAAGAGGGTGTTGATTATCATTCAGCTGCAGACCTTACTGCCCAGGCCAATCATTTGGGTGTTACCATTCAGGCAGATATCATCAAACAAAAACTTCCTACCAATAACGGCGGCTATAAAGCCATGTCTTTTGGTAAGACACATGATAAAGTATATTCTGAGCTTTCGAGCGACCATCCTATTGATCTTTGTCGCTATCAGGTAGCAAATTGCTATATGGGCCGCATCGGACTGATCAATTCAGGTGGAGAAAGCAAAGGCGCTACAGATCTTGCGGATGCAGTTTCTACCGCGGTTATAAACAAACGTGCCGGCGGACAAGGGTTGATCTCCGGTCGCAAAGCTTTTCAAAAACCTTTAAATGAAGGAATAACTTTGCTTAATGCAATTCAGGACGTGTATCTTTGTAAAGAGATCGATCTTGCCTGATTCATTAAATAAGAAAGCTATATGAGTAATTGGTTTAAGCGGATTAAGGAGGGGATCACTACCTCTACCAAGGAGAAGAAAGAAACTCCCGAAGGCTTGTGGTATAAATGCCCTCAGTGCAAATCTATTGTTACCTCAAAGGAGCATATAGAAAGCACGTATGTATGCCAGCATTGTGCATATCACGACCGTATTGGATCCGAAGAATATTTTTCTATCCTTTTTGATGATGAGAAATACACAGAGATCAACAAAAATCTGATCTCGGGTGACCCATTGAAATTTACCGATACCAAAAAGTATACGGACAGATTGAAAGATACCATCAAGAAATCTAATCTGATGGATGCCATGAGAACAGCTCATGGAAAGATCGATGGACAGGACCTGATGATCGCCTGTATGGACTTCAGCTTTATTGGTGGGTCTATGGGGTCGGTTATGGGTGAAAAGATTGCCAGAGCCATCGACTGGAGTATCAAGAACAATTCTGCGTTCATGATCATCTCCAAATCAGGTGGTGCAAGAATGATGGAAGCAGCCTTCTCCTTGATGCAGATGGCCAAGACCAGTGCGAAATTGACCCAGTTAAGCGAAGCTAAACTTCCCTATATCAGCTTACTAACAGATCCAACAACAGGAGGAGTAACTGCATCATTTGCCATGCTGGGGGATCTGAATATTGCAGAACCGGGAGCATTGATAGGATTCGCAGGACCTAGAGTGGTAAAAGAAACGATCGGCAAGGATCTGCCAAAAGATTTTCAGACCTCTGAATTTGTTCTGGAACATGGTTTTCTGGATAAGATCATCGACAGAAGGAGAATGAAAACCAGCTTATCTACCATACTCTCCTTGCTCAAGAATTAATATTAACAACAAATTCGCGGTTTGGGTATTATTATTCAAAAGAATATCCTATCTTTGCCGTCCGAAATTGTAACAGGTATATACTTCATATAATTATACGCACAGATGCCTTTATCATCAGCACAAAAGACTGAGATCTTTAAAAAACACGGAAAATCAGCAACCGACAGTGGTTCTCCTGAAGCCCAAATCGCTATGTTCACTCAGCGAATTAATGATCTTACAGAACACCTTAAGAAACAAAAGAAAGATTACTCTACTCAGCGATCATTGATCATGCTGGTAGGTAAACGCAGGAATCTCCTCGATTATCTGATAAAGAAAGATATTGCAAGATATCGTAGCATTATCGGAGAATTGAAGATCCGTAAATAATAAAAACATAAGAAGATTGAAAAGGGGCGATTCATAAAATTGCCTTTTTTCATTTTTTGTAAATACTAATTGTCAACAGATGTCAAAGATTGGAACGAATTTAGAATTTGAAATTACCGGAGGTCAAAAGATCTCTATTGAAACCGGAAAACTTGCTAAGCAAGCCGATGGTTCTGTAGTTGTTAGAATGGGAAATTGCATGTTGCTTGCAACGGTAGTTTCTAATAAAGATGCAAAAGATGGTATCGATTTCATGCCATTAACAGTTGATTACCAAGAGAAATACGCAGCAGTTGGACGTTTTCCAGGTGGCTTTTTCAAAAGAGAAGCTCGTCCGTCTGAATATGAAATTTTGATCAGCAGATTAATCGACAGAGCATTGCGTCCATTATTCCCAAGTGATTACCACGCTGATACACAGGTTATGGTGAGTTTGATCTCATCTGATCCGGAAGTGATGCCGGATGCGCTTGCAGGTTTTGCAGCATCTGCTGCCCTTACACTTTCTGATATTCCTTTCAATGGACCAATCTCAGAAGTAAGAGTTGCTCGTATCGATGGTAAATTGATGATCAACCCTCCTACTTCATTGCTTGCCAATGCTGACCTTGATATGATGATCGCTGCCAACAGCAAAGACATCATCATGGTAGAAGGTGAAATGAACGAGATCTCTGAAGAAGAAATGATCGAAGCGATCAACTATGCACATGAAGCTATTAAGATTCAGTGTAAAGCTCAGCTTGATCTTGCTGAATTATTCGGCAAAAAAGAGAAACGCACATACAATCATGAAGTGAACGATGAAACGTTCAAAAAGAGAATGCATGATGCAACCTATGCTCAGACCTTAGTTGTTGCGAAAAGTGGTGCAAGCAAGGGTGATCGTAAAGATGCTTTCAAAGCAGTTTACGAAGAGTTTATGGCTACACTTACTGAAGAAGAAGTGTCAGCTTCTGCTCCTTACGCTGCAAGATATTTCCATGACGTTGAAAAAGACGCGATGAGAAATATGGTGATGGAAGACGGCATCCGTTTGGATGGTCGTAAGTTGGATGAGATCAGACCTATCTGGTCAGAAGTTGATTACCTTCCTTCTACTCACGGTTCTGCAATCTTCACACGTGGTGAAACACAATCGCTTACTACCGTTACTTTAGGTACTAAGAATGATGAGCAAATGATAGATGGAGCTACGGTCTACGGATACAATAAGTTCCTTTTACATTATAATTTCCCTGCCTTCTCAACCGGCGAAGCGCGTCCTAACAGAGGCCTTGGTCGTCGTGAAGTAGGTCATGGTAACTTAGCTATGAGAGCATTGAAAAAAATGCTTCCGGATACTACGGTTTGTCCTTACACGATCCGTGTAGTTTCAGATATTCTTGAATCAAATGGTTCTTCTTCTATGGCTACAGTTTGTGCAGGTACGCTTGCCTTAATGGATGCCGGTGTTCAGATCAAAGCTCCTGTTTCAGGTATCGCAATGGGATTGATCACTGATGGAACCCGTTTCGCAGTTCTTTCTGATATCCTGGGTGATGAAGATCATTTGGGTGATATGGATTTCAAAGTTACTGGTACCGAAAAAGGTATCACTGCAACTCAGATGGATCTTAAGGTTGACGGTCTTCCGTTTGAAGTAATGCTAAAAGCATTGAATCAAGCAAGAGC
>JBBKWX010000124.1:0-16586 GCA_037969175.1 Bacteroidia bacterium
AAATCAAGCAATAAATGGAACAAATCAAGAGCCCGTAATATCGATATCTAAAACTTATTCTAATAAACGCTTCAAGGACGTATCAGTGGAACGCTTAAGGGAAAATAAATTCCGAGTAAGTGGGCAAGGACAGATCTTTGAAGCAAATTTTAGTTGGGTCGTAGAAGATGGTCACGAAGAGTTATATAAAGGTTATCAAATGACTGATGCCGGAGCTCCAGCGTGGGGGAATTTTGAATTTACAATTGATGTTACTAAAAAACGTGAGAATTCAACATTAACTCTCATTCTATTTGAATCTAGTGCTAAAGATGGAAGCCGTCAGCATGAATTGCTAATAGCTCTAGAACTATAAAATCACTTTAGTAAACAGCAGCCAACAATGCATATCTGCCCACGCCTCCCCAAAGGTCGGCACTCCAGATATGCTCACGTTATAAGTAATTCGTAGTAGCTTTAGTAATAAGCAATCATTAATGCCATGCCAACTATCCTGCTAAACACATTCATCAATGCTCCGGTTGATTTAGTATTCGATCTTGCAAGAAGTATTGATTTGCATATGAAGTCAACATCAAATACAAATGAAGTAGCGATTGCCGGAAGAACCACCGGATTGATAGAACTTGACGAAACTGTTACCTGGAGAGCCAAACATTTTGGAATTTATCAGAATCTAACTGTTGAAGTTATATCATTAGAAAAGCCAATTATTTTTCAAGACGTAATGACGAAGGGTGCTTTCAAAAATATGTCTCATACTCACAAATTTGTTAAGAAAGGAGAAGGAACACTAATGATAGATGAATTTGTTTTTAACTCCCCATTTGGTTTGATTGGCAAATTAGCTGATTATGTATTTTTAAAAAGATATATGACTAACTTTCTTATCAATAAAAACAAGGAGTTAAAATCAGCAGCGGAATCTGATAACTGGAAATCAATACTAAAACAAAACGAAGACTAACACGGAATTTGGTATTAAAACCGATGAACAAATTCTAAAGAAATCATTGAGAAATCATCAAAATAAAACAATAAAAGCATGAGTAATTATATAGACGGTTTTGTCTTTCCGGTCTCACGAATTCACTTGGACGAATACAGGAGTGTAGCTGAAAAGGTAGCTGAAATTTGGAAAGAATATGGTGCACTTGCCTACTATGAGTATGTTGGTGAAGACTTGACTTTGGAAGGCACGCGTTCTTTCATTGAAACAGTAGACGCAAAAGAAGATGAAGTCATTGTCTTTGGATGGGTTATTTTTCCTTCAAAAGAGACTCGTGACTTAGCTAATAAGCAAGTTCCAACCGACCCCAGAATGGCAGAATTAGTTGCCCCATTGACCGACCCTGAAAGATTGATCTTTAATGCCGCCCGAATGGTTTATGGTGGGTTTCAATCACTTGTTCAATCGAATAGTTCTGAAGCTGGATAGATGATTAAACTGTATCTTTCAATATGCAGATTTGATAAGATCAAAACGAAAATGAAGCGCTTCTACTCCCCCACTACATTTTTACGTGACTGTTGCAAGAAGTATAGATTGACCCGCTGTGAATGAAAATATTATTCATCAAATTGCTGACTTCAAAAAATGAGAATTATGAAAACAAAAATATCATTTCTAATTACGTTAATTGCATTCTCAGTAGAATATGTAATTGCTCAAACACCATGTAAAGAAATTGTAGGTTATTATCCAAACTGGCAATGGTATGATCGAAGCAAATTGGTGAATCCTCAAAGTATTGATTATTCTAAGTACACTATTTTGAATTATTGCTTTATGAAACTCGAAACTGATGGTACTATTTCATTAACCGATCCATGGGCTGATGACAATCTACTTAATGGACTTCCTGATTGGCAGAATGGAGGTTATTTGCCAAATACTTCAATAATTGAATTAGCGCATAACAGTGGTGTTAAAGTATTACCATCAATCGGAGGCTGGACCCTTTCATCAAATTTTCCGTCAGTAGCTGCTGATAGTATGAAAAGAGCAACTTTTGCTCAAGCTTGTGTCGACTTAATTCAGCAGTATGATTTTGATGGTATAGATCTGGATTGGGAGTACCCTGGATATATTCCTCATTCCGGAACTCCAATGGATAAATCAAATTTCAATTTGTTGTTACAAGCAGTAAGAACAGCTATTGATAACTACGGACTAAGTGTTGGTAAAACTATGCAGTTAACAGCAGCAGTTGGTGCATCAGAAAGTCATATGGATGAAATTGATTGGCCTGTAGTAGAACAATATTTAGATATAATTAATTTAATGAGTTATGATTTTTTTGGCGCTTTCAGTTCTATTACAAATCATAATGCCCCACTTTATCAATCAGCACAAGGTGATCCATCATTTAATGTAGATTCAGCTGTCACTAAATTAGTAAATCAATATGGAGTTAATCCTAATAAAATAACTGTAGGAGTTGCGTTTTATGGCAGATCGAGTAAAACTTCCGGGACACCAAATATATTTGTCCCTACAACAGGAGCTGTTGATGATGTTACCTTTTCAGACGATGCCGGATCACCTTTATATTACAATATATTGAATAAGTTGAATCTGTTTTCCCAGCATTGGGATAGTCAGGCACAGGTTCCATTTTTAACAGGAAATAATTCATTGCAAACTTTTGTCTCCTACGATAACGAACAATCAATATCTGAGAAAGCACAGTTTATCGTTAATCGAAATCTGAGAGGCGCAATTATTTGGGAGATAACCGGTGATTATTTAGAAACATTTCCCGGCTCAGGAGTCATTTCAGGGACTCCATTGGTTAATACAATAAATAGCATATTCTGCGGTACGACCAATCTTCCAATAATTACAGAGGATGAACTATCATACAATATATTTCCAAACCCGGCTACTGACAAATTCACAATTAGATTTAATAGCAATAACAAAAGTTTACCTGTAAAAATAGAAATACGAAACGTGTTTGGATCTATCATTGAAGAACGAAACTTGAATGATAACCGAGATCTGGTTTTCAATAATTCAAAGCTCTCTTCGGGAAACTATCTTATCAATATCATTTTCGAAAATAAGCAAACGGTCAAAAAGATTATTAGTCTAATAAAGTAATGTCAAGAGTCATTACATCCTCTAAGACATGTTAGCCAACAGAAGGGTTTTTTGCTCTTGGAAGCAATTCAGTTTTTGCATACATTTCATAAAGCTTGAAGAGACTAGTATTCTTCTAACCAATTCTCCCTATAGCTATCGAGAGCAAAGCCCAAAACCCTCAAGTACCATTAAAAAAAACAACTTGTGAGAAAATCTATACTAACTACGGCAATCTTTTTTATCTGTTTAGCCAATCCCGTCATGGGACAAAACTTTTCAGTAACCGAAACGAGTTTTAAAAGTGATGACTTTAAAAAGTATTACGACGAATATAATGTTGAGGGTTCCTTTGTGCTTTATGACAAGCAACAAGATAAGTACACTTTTTATAATCAAGAACAATTCAACCAGACTTTTTCACCTGCTTCAACTTTTAAAATTTGCAACTCACTTATAGGGTTGGAGACGGGGGTAATAAAAGATGAAAATTTTGTTATTCCCTGGGACAGTGTAATTCGAAATCCTGTATGGGACAAAGACCACAATTTGAAAACAGCATTCGCAAACTCAACCGTATGGTATTATCAAGAACTTGCAAGGAGAGTTGGCGGAGAACAAATGAAATACTGGCTTGATAAATCTAACTATGGTAATGCGGATACTTCAGGTGGTATAGACAAATTTTGGTTAAGCGGAGGACTTCGTATTTCACCCGAACAGCAAATTGATTTTCTAAAAAGACTTCACGACAACACACTTCCATTTTCACAGCGTTCGATAGACATTGTAAAAAATATAATGATTGCAAAGGACACTCTTGGTTATGTAGTGAGAGCAAAAACAGGTTGGGGTGGACACGGAAATAAAGACGTGGGCTGGTATGTTGGCTATATTGAGACTCAAAACAATGTATACTATTTCGCTAATTGTGTTCAGATAGACAGTATGAAACTAGATGATGATCAGAGTACGAATAATTTTAATAATTCTAGAAAAGAAATTGTGTACAAAATATTTGACGAACTCAAACTGATAAACAAATGAGAAATACTGCAGGTTGCATGGGTTTTAAGTCTCTTAATCAAGTTCAACCCGACCGGATAGAAAAGCATTTGAAAACCTGCACAATCTTAATTCGGGACTGTTGGAAATCTAGTTGACAAATGAAGTGAAACTAAATTCATCATAACTGTTTGGATTCACAACAATCAGCGTGAATATCTTTCAAATACTATTTTAAAGTATGTATAATTAACATTACACTATGAAATTCGTATTGCCGGTTATTGTAATTTCTCAATTCTTTTGCACTTCACTTTGGTTTGCAGGAAACTCCATAATTTCGGATATGGCAAGAGATCTTAACCTTAATCAGCATTTTTTGGCTAACCTTACAAGCGCTATACAATTTGGTTTTATCACAGGAACTCTGGTATTCGCAATTTTCACTATTTCAGATCGTTTCTCACCATCATTGGTTTTTTTCTGGAGTTCTATTCTTGCAGGAATTTTTAATCTTGGAATAAGCATTAACGATATTGACTCGACAGGAATACTCCTATTTAGATTTTTAACCGGATTTTTTCTTGCAGGGATTTATCCTGTAGGTATGAAAATAGCTTCCGATTATTATCACAAAGGTTTGGGAAGATCTTTGGGATTCTTAGTTGGAGCTTTGGTTTTGGGAACAGCCTTCCCTCATTTATTGAAAAATGTTATCACAGATTTTCCCTGGAAATATGTTATATATACTACCACTCTTCTGTCTTTTATTGGCGGACTCACTATCCTGTTATTTGTGCCTGATGGACCTTTTAGAAAGCCCGGACAAAAAATAAAGCTCACTGAGTTTATGATAGGGTTCAAGAATCGGAATTTTCGATCTGTTGCTTTTGGATATTTCGGGCATATGTGGGAACTATATACCTTCTGGGCTTTTGTTCCGGTTATGCTCTTAGCATACAATACGCATTACCCGGGGGCAAATCTTAATGTCCCTTTATTATCTTTTTTTATAATAGCTTCCGGTGCAATAGCATGCATTTCCAGCGGATTACTCTCTCAATATTTTGGTGCAAAAAAAATAGCTACACTATCCTTGTTTATTTCATGCTTATGCTGCATTCTTTCTCCGCTTTTTTTATTTTCTAATTCAACCCTTCTATTTATAATCTTTCTTTTTATTTGGGGGCTTTCCGTTGTAGCTGACTCTCCCCTATTTTCAACTCTGGTTGCTCAAAACGCAGCGGCCGAATCAAGGGGGACTTCTCTGACAATAGTAAATAGCATTGGATTTTCTATCACCATTATTAGTATACAATTTATTGATTTGATTTCGGACAAAATAAATGCTCAATATATTTATATGTTTCTTGCAATTGGACCTATACTTGGTCTTATTGCATTATTCAGAAATAAAATGACTACTGTTAACAGCACTCTTGTGTAATTGGACTGAATCAATACGCTTTCAAAGAATAGCGGCCAATCATAACATTTATTTGCTGCTCAAAAAAAATCTTTTATCTTTAAGTACGCCTGTTGTCGTCGTATAGCGTTGATGTAACGAAAGTTTAACTACGCATAGCCCAAACCCGGCAGCTGCAATAGTTATGTAATCCGGGCTGCTTAAAACAACTGTATTTTACTGCCACTGACAATAATTATACTGACAGTAATTTATAAGTGAAATGACAAAATGAAACCTAAAACCAGGTATACTAAAAGCGGTGATTGTAACATTGCATTCCAGGTAATTGGTGAAGGTCCAACTGATATCGTTTATATTCCGGGCTGGGTGTCGAACATTGATATGATGTGGACAGAGCCCAGGTTAACAAAATTCTTTTCTGAACTCTCTAAATTTTCTAGACTTATTTTGTTTGATAAAAGAGGTACGGGACTTTCTGATCGGGTGAATCATATTTCTTCGCTCGAGGAAAGAATGGATGACATCCGGGCAGTCATGGATGAAGTGGGTTCAACCAGTGCCGTCATTTTTGGGCATTCCGAGGGTGGTTCTGTTAGCGCACTTTTTGCTGCTACCTATCCGCAGCGAACTGATGCCCTGATCCTTTATGGTGTTTTTGCAAAACGAAAATATTCGGAGGATTATCCATGGGGTCCAACTGATTTTCAACGTCAGGAATTCTATAAACTCGTAGAAGAGACCTGGGTTAGCGGAGACATGAAAGGATTTAGCAGCATAGTGCCTTCATTGGCAGATGACGCTGTATTTATGGATTGGCTTGCCGGATATTTTCGCTCATCAGCAAGTCCTTCCGCGGCTCTTGATTTAGCACGCATGAATACCGAAGCCGACATTACAGATATACTCCATACTATAAAAGTTCCCACTTTGCTCATATACAGAACTGGTGACAAAGATGTTCATATTGAAGAAGGTAAATACATAGCTGCCCGAATCACCGATTCCAAATTTGTAGAACTAGGCGGAGAAGATCACCTGTTTTGGGCGACTGATACTTATTCTGTACTTGCCGAAATACAGGAGTTTGTGACTGGTGTCAGACCGAATAAGGTCTATGACAGAATTCTTTCAACTATCCTTTTTACAGACATAGTAAATTCTACAAAACAGCTATCTATTAAAGGTGATGAAAAATGGATGCAGATCTTGGAAGCACATAATGCTATTGTGAGAAAAGAAGTAATTAAATTTAATGGGAAAGAAATAAAAAACACAGGTGATGGTTTTCTTTTAACATTTGATGGTCCAAGCAGGGCAATCAGATGTGCAGAAGCCATAAGAAATGAAGTTAATAAATTGAACATTGAGCTAACCACAGGAATTCATATCGGGGAATGCGAATTATATGATGATGGCGATATAGGAGGTATTACTGTGCATGTTGCTGCCAGGGTATTAAGTAAAGCTGAACCTAATCAAATTCTTATCACTAAATCGGTTAAAAACTTACTTGGTGGTACCGGTCTGGAGTTTACCGATCTTGGGGAATTCACATTAAAAGGAATAGATGAAACATATAGATTATATGCTTTTCAAAAATAATATTAATTTGAAATGAATATCTAAGCAGTTAATATTGGTAAATGTGCCTGGTGTACAATTTCATTTTCATTAAGATTTTAGATTGTACACTATACAAAAAGCAATTATTGGTTATGGCATAACATCAAAGAACAAATAATAAACTCACGAATAAAACTCAATAAAAAATGATAAATAAACTTTTTCCTTGTTTATGGTTTGACGGTCAAGCCAATGAAGCAGCAGATTTTTATTGTTCAATTTTCAAAAACTCAAAGCTGGTTTCTGAAAATCCAATGGTAGTAATCTTTGAACTCAACGAAACAAAATTTATGGCTTTAAATGGAGGACCTGAATATAAATTCTCGCCTGCTAACTCTTATGTAATTACTTGTGAAACACAAGATGAAATCGACCATTATTGGGAAAAGCTTGGTGATGGTGGAAAGTATAATAAATGTGGCTGGCTGGATGATAAATTTGGCGTTTCATGGCAAATTGTTCCTTCCATATTAGGTCAACTAATGAACGATCCAGAAAAAGCTCCAAAAGTAATGTATGCCTTTATGCAAATGACTAAATTTGATATTGAAAAATTAAAGAACGCTTAAAATAAATAATTATGGCACTTATTAATCCCTACTTATACTTCAATGGAAATACTGAAGATGCATTTAATTTTTACAAATCTGTTTTCGGTGGAGAGTTCGCATTGATCATTCGTTTTAAAGATATGCCCAACCCGGAATATCCGGTAGCAGAAGAGGACGCTGACAAAATAATGCATATTGCTTTGCCAATAGGTAAGGAAAATGTATTAATGGCGACCGACTTTTTAGAAAAAAAGGGACAGAAAATGGAAGAAGGAAACAGATATTCTATTTCAATAAGTGCAGAAAGCAAAGATGAAGCCGACAAATTATTTAATGGCCTTTCTAAGGGAGGAAATATTGAAATACCCATCGCTGAAAGTCCCTGGGGTTCCTATTTTGGCATATTTAATGACAAATATGGTATCCAATGGATGGTAGATTTTGATTCGAAATATTCAGGTAAAGTTTAAGATGGCAAAAAAAGAAATCCCTACAGCAATTGTGCTAAAGGCGGGTTGAGAAACATTTAAAATTTTTATGTATGGCACACTACCGCTTTGCTGGAAAATGTTGTAGCTAAAAAAAACCTGCTCTTAAATAAAATCAATAATTATTATGACAACATTTATCTTGAGTATTCTTCTGCAAAAAAAATCCTCACAAAACAAATCATTTATTCCTGCGGACTATAAAGTTCCGGACACAATGCAGACTGAACATTTCAGAATCAGGATGCTATCAGTGAACGATGTTGTAAAAGATTATGATGCTGTAATGTCAAGTATTGATCATATCAGGAAAATGTATCCGACAGGTAGTTGGCCTTCAAAAGACCTGACCCTTGAGCAAGATCTAATTGATTTGGGATGGCATCAAAAGGAATTTCAAATGAGAAGTTCATTTGCTTATACTGTAGTTAGTCTGGATGAAAGCAGCGTACTTGGTTGCGTATATATTCATCCGACCACGAAAGCAGACTATGATGCAAGTATAGACATGTGGGTAAGAGCAAGTGAAGTAGATAATGGACTTGATTCTATCTTGTTTGATGTTGTTAAAAAATGGGTTTCAAAAGTATGGCCATTTCAGAAAGTCGCTTATCCAGGGCGTGAAATAAATTGGATTGAATGGGATTCCATGAAATAAATACCTGCTGTACTCATGGTTGTGAATAGTGGAATATAGAGCATTAATATAGACTAGAAATATAGACAATATCAGAATGGAAAGTATGAATGGATTCAAAATAACGACCTCTGACAACCAAGAAATCAAATTTGAATTCTATATCGACGTTGCACCAATAACATCAATGGCATTTCTTAGTATTCTGCCGTTCACACGCACATTTAACCACGCAAGAGTGTCCGGACAAGAAATTTGGATAGACGATGTTCCTAAGCTTGACATCATACAAGAGAACGCATCAGTATTCACTGAGCCGGGCGAAGTTGTATTTGGACCTACAAGACCAATTAGAACAAAAACTGCAAACTGTTTTGGCATTTACTATGGTGAAGGCAAAGGATTGGATGCCTGTAACATATTCGCAAAAGTAATAGACATCGACAAAGAAAAATTAATTGACTTAGGTAACAATATTTGGAAAAATGGTTCACAGGAATTGACAATATCAAAAGTCTAAACAAATTCCGAAAAGCTCAACTACTAAAGGGAAAATGCTCAATGATAGCATATTATTATATGCTAGTTATTGGAGTAAACCCGGAATAATTATATGTAACTAAAATTGTAGTTTGAATAAAATTAAAAGCAAAGTAAAATGAAATGTTCAGTTTTTACAGCAACAAGCGTTGATGGTTATATTGCTACAAAAGACGGAGGTGTAGAATGGTTAAACACTGCCGGAAATAAAGATGCTGATATGCTAGAACATGGAGATATGGGGATTAAAGAGTATATCTCTTCGGTTGACTGTATGATCATGGGACGTAAATGTATGGACACGCTTTCAAGTATGAATTTAACACCCGAACAATGGTTTTATGGGAACTTGAAAATGATTGTGCTAAGTAATACAATAAAAGAAGCTCCAGAGAATATGAAAGACAAAGTAGAGATGTATTCAGGAGATCTGTTAACTCTAATTTCTAATCTGGAAAACGAAGGCCATAAACATGCCTACATCGACGGAGGGACAACCATTCAAGAGTTTATTAATCTCAAACTGATCAACGAGATTACAATTACAAAAGCACCTATTCTGCTTGGTGAAGGCATCTCTTTATTTGGAAAAACATTTAAAGACATTAAACTTGAAAAAGCTGAAGCTATTGCATTTCCAAATGACTTCATCCAGCTAAAATATAAAGTAAACTATCTGTAAAATTGTATATAGCGTATAAAAACGCGTCGTCTATTGAACGTTTTGTAGAATTTAAAACTAACTGAAATGATGGAAAAAGAGATTGTTCGCAAAGGAGAAGGTGAGAACTATAACTACAGTCAAGATCATTGTTTCGTTAAACTCTCTTCAAAAAGCACCAATGGTGAATTATGCTTAGTGGAGGATAAAATTAAACCCGGTTTTTTCTTAGCGCGGCATCATCACAAGATCATGACTGAAGTGTTCTATATCCTGGAAGGCGAAGTGGAACTGATCTTTGATGATGAAAGTGTGATCTGCCTGCCGGGAGATACGATCACCGTTCCTCCGAATGTATGGCATGCGGCAAGATGTGAAAAGGGCGGTAAGATGTTAACCTTGTTCAAAAACGGACAGTTTGATGTATTTCTGGAGAGGTTGTCGAAAATGTCTGACAGTAATTTTGCAGATACAGATCTGATGAAATCCATTTCAGCTGAGTTTGACATATACAATGAATAAGATTGGACCTAATAAGAACTGTATACAATAACAATAAATTGTCTAAGAACGAAACTTACTATTTTAAGAATCCAGAAACAAAATAGCAGATTCTTGCTTCAATAACAATACAATATTTAGAAGCATCTATTGTAGTTTTAAACAATGTATTACCTGACTATCAGGATCCAATAATCTACCAGATAATAAAGTTGGTTTAATTAATATTTTTCGAATATCTCATTAATGAAACCAATAGGATCAATTGAAGAACAGAGCTAATTATTCCCATCAGTTATAAATAAAGGATAAGTAGATTTTGGAAAAGGCTTGTATACTACTAGGATACACATTGTATTAGGCCACTATTAATACCTAGATACTTAAGAATACCTCTATCTACTATTGAAATGAAATACCTAACATGCTCTATTTCATGTTGATATGCCCAAATAATATTTGCTAATATCTATATATGATATGGAAGCAATATCAACATTTGAATAATGTAACTTTTTATCAAAATTATGTAACTCTTTTCACACTAAAAGCAGACAACTTTGATAGTAATAAATCATTACTCAAAAAATAAGGACAAAGACAGTTAATAACCAGCTAAGCACTTTACAGATAGGTAAATGATGAAACAGTTTACATTCATTATAAAATGAAAATATTATATCAGGTTCAATTTCATTCATCTTAAAAGAAGTGGTTAATAAATTTTAATCCTACAAAAATCTGAACGTATAATCAATCTTAGGAATTGATATAAACATAAAAATAATAATAATGACTGCTATGAAAACTTCAAAATCCAACATACTATTCTTTCTATTTTATATTACAATTCTATTAAGTTCATGCTCTATAGTAGGTGATATATTTAAAGCAGGTATGGGTTTTGGTATTTTTATAGTGGTCGCAATCATAATAGCAATTATATATTTTGCTGCACGGATTAATAAAAAATAAAGTAGTAATTCAACATTGGAATTTACATAACAGGAATATTTGTTTTTTACTTTAATTCAACTAATAATATACAAACTCTAAAAATAAAATAATGAAACATAATCTTAACGAAATGGCTAATAATTACCCTTCGAGCCGAAGAATCTTAACCGGAATGTTCCGTGACAGTGAAAGTATAATGACAGTCTACAACAAGCTTCATGAAAAAGGATACAGTATTGACGAGATTAATTTAATAATGACTAACGAGACACACAAACTACATTTTTCCGGCGAATTGATAGAAACAGAAATAGAAACTAAAGCAGCAGAAGGTGTAAGTTATGGTTCGACAATTGGTGGCCCAGTTGGAGCATTTTCAGGAGCTGTAGCGGCTCTTGGGACAAGCTTGGCAGCTCCGGATCTTAAATTAAAAGCAGTAGGCCCTATTGCTGCAGGAATAACCGGTGAGGATGCAGGAGCCAATTCATCTGGATTAACCGTGGCATTTGTAGGTTCAGGAATTCCCGAAGCACGTGCACAATTTTATGAATCAGGAATCAGAAACGGCAAAATCCTTTTGGGGGTTCGACCTCGTACTCCAGAAGATGCAACATTCTTTATTAATAATTGGCGAATAAACAAAGTAGAAGGTATTAATAGTTTTTAATTTTTAATCCATAAAATTCTTTCAAACGCCAATCCATAATAAAATTAATTTCATATAATATAATAACACATCATCATGGGAAATCTACTTTATATAATCGCAGTAATCCTTATTATAAGTTGGCTAATTGGTTTCGTTGGATACAATGTAGGAGGAGGCCTTATTCATCTTCTTCTTGTAATTGCAATTATTGCAATTCTCATAAGAGTAATTCAGGGAAGAAGACCACTTTAAAATTTAAATTAATAAATCAAACTTTTAAAATAAACAAGTTATGAGCAACAAAAATGTAGTATTAGGAACATTGGCAGGACTAGCCATTGGAGCAATAGCAGGAATTCTATTAGCTCCTGAAAAAGGTTCAACCACACGCAAAAAAATTAAGGCCAAAGGTGGTGATTATGCAGATGAACTAAAATCAAAATTTGACCAGTTCATTGATATGATTACAACACAATTTGAGCACACCAGCAAAGAGGCTGAAGATTTAGTAAACAAAGGAAATTCTAAATATGAAGAAGTAAAACAAAATGTAAAAACAGCAACTAATAATTTGCATCAGGATATAGGATCAAACATTAAAAAATAAACATCCTATTTTTAAGCAGTTTCAAATTTTGATTTATAATTTTTTTTTCATTAAAGAGTTGAAATTAATTTCGTCATCCAATTTAATTAAATAAATTTTGAATGATAATTAATTAAACTCATTGAATAATATAATTGAGATTTTTGAAACTGCGCTGTAAACTTTGCAGGCTATTGTTGGCTAGATACAGTATCATTTACTTCACATAAGATGTAGTTCAACTTTAAGTTAGAGGTAAGTCTTAAGTCCTTTAATAAAGAGCAGGTTTGAAGTATGCAATAAATTTAATTTCAATCAAACAATTTAAACAAGATGAATAAGGAAAAATCAATTGATGTGTTAAACACACTCATCGAAATTAACAACGACAGAATAGAAGGTTATGAAACGGCATCAGAAGAAACTGAAGAGCAGGATTTAAAAATGTTGTTTGGCCAGTTTGCACAAACCAGTAATAGATGTAAGCAGGAATTACTAAATGAAGTAAACAAGTTAGGCGGAGAGCCGGTTGAAGGAACAAGAACTACCGGAAAGTTTTTTCGTGTATGGATGGATGTAAAAGCAGCTCTCACAGGCAACGATCGAAAAGCAATTCTCAACTCATGTGAATATGGTGAAGATGTAGCAGTCGAAACATACCAAAATGCACTAAAAAACAATCAAAGTGACATTACATCGGATCAATATGCTTTGCTGAATGCACAACACGGGTTAATTAAAGCAGATCACGACAGAGTAAGATCAATGCGTGATTCATTAGTAGATTAACAAGAAATAATAGTAAAGTGCATACTATGCATACCTTGCTAAAGAACTGGAAGAATCCATATGGGCATAAACGCCCAACTATTATAGGTTGAGCTATCAATTCAGCAAATACATAATTACTTCATAAGTGCTAACAATTAAAATTTTTAATTGTTAGCCATTTAAACGTTTATTAATAAAAATATCGGAAGAGCTAAGAATTCTTACTTCTTCCGACTTGCTTTTTTAAATTAAGTCAGTTATGCAAGGGCATGCAGTAACAAAAATATTTTCATAATGCTTCAAATCATTCCAGAAGTATTTTTATTGACATGGTATTTTTCAATTTTATACAAAACAAATATTTGCAGCTTATTGTTATAGATAGCAAAACAAAATGATGATACTACTATCGATCATATTAAGTTTGAAATTTGCAATTCCCGGACAGGTAAATTGTATACAAAAACTGCCAACTGTAATACGCTAAGGCTTCAAGATATTTAATGATCAATTTTCGGCTGAAGTATCATTTGCACTTAATGACCTGCAACATGATAGATATATCTTCTTCAATAAAGTCCCAATAAAAAGTACTTTCCCCGGCTGCTACTTCCAGTTCTCCAAATCACTTATTGGTCTTAGGTCATAGTAACTATAGATAAAAAATCATTCTTGTCCGGAATCGGGTTTCTAATCCTGTCTAATTGCATCATAAGTAATTATCTACAAGGGGAATCTGTGCTATTTTTACCACAGAGGTCTCAGAGATTTACACAGAGTTCTCAGAGATTGAAGAGTAATTTTCTTTCAATGGACTTTATTGGGTATTCGATCTCTTTTTTCTCTTTATACTAGTGGTTTTCCACGAGGTGAAATCACATCAAAAGAGCTTAGATCAATATGGATCCCGCACGTGCGCATACACGTCAAGCTAAAAAATTAAATAAAACCACGAAGACACGTAGGTCACAAGTTTCACTAAGATATTTTTATGAGAATGTTACTGCTAATTAGAGATTAATATTTTTTGGCGTGCTGTTGTCTACCAGCTCGCGTGCACTATATTTTGATCAAATTTACTACAATAAAAAAAATATACATCTGTGGAATATACATTTATTCCTTAGTGAAACTAAGTGTACTTGTGCCCTTAGTGGTAAAAAAAACATAAAATTTGAGAAAAAGAACTGTAATCAGAATGCTACATAGAAGCCATGGGACCGCAATATATTCCAATATTGATAAAATTAGCTTGACGCCAATGCGCACGTGCGGGACTGAGGCCCCTGTGGTTAAAAAAAAGCCTTAAATAAAAAACTAAAATTTAATCCGGACAACAATAATAAAAAATATGTAATGCTCTGCGATACCTTAAATAGAAAACCGGTTTGGGAAAAGGATCACGACTTGAAGGCAGTGTTTGTTAACTCTATTGTTTGGTATTCTCAACAACTTAAAGGCCTGTTAGCAAAAAACAAATGAGCTACCGGGTTAACAAGGTAAACTACTGTAACAAAGGCTTTTCAGGTAGAATTGAGTTGTTTTGGCTTAACGGTTGACTTCGAAATACTCCTGATTAACAAATTGAATTTTGCAAAAATCCCAGGCCTAAAACCTTCTTTTTTTAAAAATTCAATGGACCTTATTAAGGAAATAATGATTATTAATGATCCCTCAAGCTAGCGATAAGAGGAAAAATAGGTTGTGAGGGGTAGAAACATAGATGTTGGATGGTTTCGATAATAATGAAACTAATAGAAATATTTACTACTTTTCATATTGCATCCAAACCGGTAGAAAAAGCCCGGTTAATGTGCAACATGCAATTTGTTTCTAAAATTCAAGAGTTAAAGTCGTAAATATGATTCATAATGTCTTAAATTTAGTATAGAAATGGAATTGCTTCATATATAGCAAGCTATGCCTCACAATATAGCTTGAAATCAGCAATTTCCTTAACCATTATTGTCATTTGTTTTTCCCTATTTTTCAATTTGGAGAAAACAAATTAATGACAATTATATAAGAAATAAAAAAGGAGAATTAGAAAAAGTAATTTTTCTGATGCCATTTGACAACATGGTGTGACACATCAGCATAATGAGAAATTAAATGATTGAAAACGAAAGTAGATTATTAAAATGAGAGTTTATTCTAACCGTTATCCACAATTTATGATTTCCAATTTAATTTTAATTACAACTAATTTTCAAAAATGGAACAAACTAAGCTTTCTCTTTTGCTAGCAGATGACGACATAGACGATTGCGATTTTTTTAAAGATGCGCTCCTTGAAATCGCATCACCCACAACACTAACCACGGTGAACGATGGTGTAGAGCTAATGGATTTTTTATTATCCGGACCAGAAAACTATCCTGATATTATATTCCTTGACCTAAATATGCCTCGAAAATCAGGTATGGAATGCATTTCAGAAATAAAGGTAAAAGATAAGTTAAAGCATATCCCAATAGTCATTTATTCTACTTCACTTGACATAGAAGTGGTGAATCAGCTTTACGAGAAGGGGGCTCATTACTACATACAAAAACCCGGAGGATTTAAAACTTTAAAAAAGGTAATTGAAAAGGCTATATTTATATTCAGCGGTAACAATTCTATGCCGCCATCAAGAGATAGATTTGTAATTCAAACATAAATAATTGTATGAGTGCAGCAAACACTGATTGTTATTTTTTACAAGGTGGCGGAGAAATGGGGAAACTCATTAGAGCCAAAGACTGGGGCAAAACGCCATTAGGAGATCCGAAAACATGGCCTCAGAGTTTACAAACCATGGTAGGGGTAATGCTCGATAATCCATTTGGGATGTATATAGCGTGGGGTAAAGAATACACTCAAATATACAATGATGGCTATCGTCCTATTTTAGGCGCCACCAAACATCCTCAGGCTCTAGGCATTAGCACAAAAGAAACCTTTTCAGAGATCTGGCACATTATAGAATCTATGTTTGCCGGGGTAATGGATGGAGTAGCAGTTGGTTTTCCTGATTTTATGCTGCCTCTTGACAGGAATGGATATGTAGAAACGTGCTATTTCGATTTTTCTTACAGTCCGATAAAAATGGAGAACGGCG
>JBBKWX010000125.1:0-2562 GCA_037969175.1 Bacteroidia bacterium
TACTTCATTTTGTTTTAAACCCATTCTGTATCCAAGTGATGCTCTGAAAACACTTCCCGGCTGAAAAGAAAGTACCGGCTCGAGGTTATTGTAGTGGATCACATAATTCCTACCCGAAATGAATTCTGAAACATAACTTTTTTCTCCATCTACTAAAATCGTATTCAAATTAATAACTGAATTAATATTCCATCGGGTATTTAATGTTAATGCATTCAGCTCACGATACTCTGAGCCATTACTAAGAAGCGTCTTGCTTCTATTCATAGTGTGACTAAGATCCATTCCGAAAATCTGAGCCGACCGATTAAAATATAATGTATTTCGAATATTTGATGTTGTTGTAAGAAGTAATGAATCCGAAATGTTTTGAGAAAATGGATTCAATGCCAGAGCAAGATCTTTACCCAGCGTTTTCTTTTCCAAACGAACTGCGGATTGAGTAGCGAAGCGAGTCAGCATATGTTTTTTACCATTACTCTTCAATTTCATGAATGCGGCAGGATTAAAATTCAGCGCTTCATTAAACTGATTGACAAGCGTTCGCAGATACGTATTTGTTGGCGTAAAAACCCGTACATAATTAGCCTGATCCTGAAACACCGCGATTTCAAATTCATTCAATTCTTTTATACCATTCCCGTTGTAATCTGTCCAGGTATATACACCCTTTCCTTGTGCTACTTCTACATAGGTGAATTCCTTTTTTTGTTCCTGACCTGTGCTGATCTCATAAAAAGAAGAAGAAGTAAGTCCGCCTTTAAAAAGCGACAAATTATATTCGATGCGATTAACCAGCGTTTTGGAATCTATTTCTGAAACCCTTGCTGTATCAAGTACTTCGAGGATGCGATAATTCGTGTTTGTATACAATCTGCTTCTTGGATTTCTGCTCAGACTGATCTGCATTCCAGCGTTGTGAGCACGTGTCACATCTTCGAAAGCACCTGATATCGGTTTAGCATCCGTGCGATAAACATAATCCCATTTAACTCTGTTGGCGACTGTGTCTGCAAGACCCAAAGAAGCTTTATAGGATTGAAAGAAAAAGCCGGCTGGGCTTAAACTATCATTAGCAATTTGTGTTAAACTATTTCTTTCCGATTCTTCTCCAAGCGCAACGATCCATTTTCCCAGAATTCTTTTTACATCTAATCGGTGTCGGATAAAATCACTTTTAAAAGCTGTATCCTCAGCATTCAATAAACTTGCCTGCATAGCTAAAAGATACTTCCCAACCCGATGATCAGCTGTCAATGAATTGATGAGACCGCTGTATTCTCCTTCTCTGTTAAAGGTTCTGACCTCATAAGAAGATCTTCCAAATTTCGGATGTGCAATACCCACACTGACTTTCCCCAGCAACTCATTTGATTTTGAACCCGCAATAGCTTTGTAGTTCCAGTCACGGTCAAATTCCACACTTCTATATCTTTCAATGGGATTGAAATACGATGAAGCTAACTCTGCTCCTACTATTGAAATTAATTTCCAGGATGAATCTTTTACAGAGATTGCACGCTGTTCTTTCAATACCAAATTTAAGGCCTGGCCAACATTATCTACGCTGTTTGCCTGTGAAAATAAATTCAGGTCTTTATTGCTAACTGCATACTCAAGATCCAGAATTGCATTTTTCCATGGACCCGTATTTATTCCTACTGTCAGCATCTCTTGCTTGGCGGGTGCGATTAGCCTGCTAACGGGCTCATAAGACGCTTGTGGAATGCCATTCAGTGGAGCTACCCATTGATACACTCTACCATTAGCGGCCGAACTTGAGATCTTATAGTTTCCTTTATTCTCACCCACCGAAGAAAATCCAACCCGAAAAAATGCACTATCGGGTGAAGTGGAATATGCAAAATACGTGTATTGAATTCCTGCGATCAGCGTGTCTCTTTTTGCATACAATATTTGATCAGTATTAAATCCTATACTATCAATATTGGGAACAAAGGCTTGTGATAAGTCATCGCCAATATCTCTTAGGATCTGTTTTCTTTCATCATCCAGATCCTGGAGTGCAGGTTGATTTTTATTGTCTTGTTCAGAAAAAGCATTGATGCGTAACTTGAAATTTTTAGTACTCCATTCGTTGCCTGTAAAAAGAAGTGATCTGGAATAGTTCTTATCTGAATATTGAAATTCTGCAGAAATTCTAGAATCTTTTGTAATCAATCTTGCAGGAGTAAAAATTATTTCGGCTGTATTGTAATCGATAATATAATCTCTTTCCTGGCCGCGTGCCATGAGCTGTCCATCCAGAAAAACTTTTTCAGAACCGGCCAAGACTATCAGAAAAGTCTCATTGTTACTTCCTGTAAGCCTGTACGGGCCTTGATTCCCTTCAGAACCTACGAAAGTATTTTTTGCATATTTACCTTTAGAAAAAGAAACACTTGCAGAATTTTTTAACACAGATTCATTGTTCGGTTCACCAAGAAAATTCTTGGTTTGAAAACTCAATCCCTGAGCTCTTTTAAAAAAATTCATAAAATATCCGTCGGGACTTTTCAAGTCATAATCACCCGCGATCAATTTATGTTCATCCTTGCTTAA
>JBBKWX010000126.1:0-8177 GCA_037969175.1 Bacteroidia bacterium
CAGCACATAAATATTTATCAGCGCTACAAGGAAATTACTGATCTCATCTTTTAGATCACTTTCTCTTGAAAAATAAGGAAGCCCCAGATAACCCAACACCTTATTATTTTCATTTCTCACCGGTTCATAAGCAGCTAAATACTCAAGTTTTCCTATGTTTTCGTATTGCTGATATTTTGATCTTCCCTGAAAAAACAAAGCAGCATAAGCATTCGGATCCAAACGTTTTGAGATGAGTCCTTCTTCGTACAACTTAGGCTGGGTACTAAACAGCAGCTCTCCACCTGTGGAGTACAAATTAAAATCTGTTCCGAGAAAAACACTGAGCCTGTCGAGACGGAAGATCAGATCTTCAGTAAATTCTCCGAAGCTGCCCGACTTCAATCCCAATTCATTTTCGATTGCTATTTGCACCGAAGTTACTTTAGCTGCTACATCCTGCGCAATTTCTTTATCGTATCTGGATGTGATATAAAAGGCAGTTCCACCACCGATGAGCAACAGAGACAAAACAACCAACCCGATCATTGAAATCTGGATCCGGGTTTTTAAACTATAAATATTGGATGAAAATTTAAACGGAACTGTAACAGGAAGTATTACTAAAACCGTGATACAATACCAGGCAAAGAGGTAAGAAAACAAAGTGAGATAATTGAACAGGGTGTCATTCTCACGGCTCACCACCACCAGGTGTTCGCTTTGTGGATGATAGATGAGATGCTCATAGCCATTGAAATAGTTCAGATAATATTCTGAAGAATTGTCTTGATTAAAAAACAATTGTCGATCTAATGGATAAGGAAATGAACCACTTTGATTGATGAGTTTTCCATTGATATAGCGAGCATAGGAATAAGCCTCAAGATCGCGGTTGAAGCGGACTTTGGAGCTTAGCAGCAATTCCGGAAAACCCGAATCTTCCTGCACCAGTTTGGCTTCCAGATCAAAGATCAAACTTCCAACTATGCCGGTATTTTGTTCGGGATCGTTGATCTCTATGATAGCAAGATACTGAGTACGACCACTTGAATTTCCTATAAAATAAAACCGGTTGCTGTAGGTCTCCCGGCCTTCTTGTTCTATCAAACTATCGGCATATGCATACGTTAGGGTATCCCCCGGAGCGCTGTACAGATAGGGATTATCAGCACGATCACAAACCTGGAGATTGATATCATACTTCGACCAATAACCGGTAAGATATAGCTGGCGGATCCGTTTAGCGATCACCTCAGCGTATTGCTCGGGATTGTGTAAAAGACTCACCAGCTGTTTATCTTCCAGGATCTTTTTTTCTACATCTTCAAAGAGTGTTTCTGCAATATGATCCTGTTCAGAATCGATACGTTGTGCAAGCAGCATCCGATTGTTCAATTCTTTTTCTTTTCCGTAGCGATAAATTCCGCCACCCGAAAAAAGCGTAAAAAGGATGATGATCAGCAATACATCACCTAAAGAAAGTATGAGTCTTCCGTATCTTCGTATGAAGTACAATGTGAGGTAGAGCGCCAAACTCCAGAGAAAGACAAAGAGATCGTAATATTGAAAGAAACTTCCTTCGCCTGAATTTAATGCATATAAAAAGAAAGCGAGAAAGATGAGAGCAGTGGTGATCGTTCTTTCTTTTTTATTTGTTTCGGATGATAATAAAGAGATCACGCTTATATCTGCAAGCATAAAAACTCCGAACATAAGAAGTGCTATAATACTAAAACCCGTCAGGCTATATACATCCAGTGAAAATACATTATTCACATTAAAACTGATGCTCGAATTGATCAGCAAACCATATAAAAGATTGTTTGCAAAAGCGATGGAAAACAAAAACAGAAAGACAAAAAATATCGCAGAGATCTTCCGGGTTGGAGTATGTTCATGCAGCCGGCTCAGTTTTCCACGCAATACATGTGAGTAGAAAAAGGTGATCAGTGCATAGGCCAGGATCACGTTGAGCAGCAGGTCTCCAAGTGAATTGAGGAGAGCCGAACTTGCATAGAAACGCGGATCGAAGAGATCGAGACGGTACATGGCAGACGGCCATTCGTACACATAAGATAGGATGCGAAATGCAAGGAGTCCGAATACATAAATGTATTTATGCAGATGTGAATCGGTTTCGCGTGAAGCAAATTGTCCGTACTTAAACAAGGTTAGAAACAGAAAGATAAGGAAGAAGAAAAAAGTCAATTTAGAGCCAAGGTTAACACCGGTTTTCAGTTCATTGCTAACATCACTTTTCCGGATGGCAAAAAGAAAATTTCCTTCAGCATTTTTTATCTCCCAGGCATTGTCGGTATGTATTGAAAGCAACTCAAATCCATGGGGAGCTTTTAATTCGGGATTGAATCTATTCTCGACGTATTTATTCTGATAAGTATAATCTGTACTGATACGCAAGAGTCCGATCATCACACGTCCGGCTGTTCTGCGTTTAAAAACCTCATAATATCCATTGGGCAATTTGATCAGCTCGCCTTGGGTAAGCCTGCCCGGAGAGATGAGTGGGAACGACACTGCTGATGATGACCAGTAGATCAGGCTGTCGTGCTCATAGATGAGGCAGTACATGCCTTTCTGCTCCAGCTCCGTAGGGTTGCTTGAAAACAGCTCTCCTTCGCTCAGCTTATCGGCATCGGCAGCCATCTCATCCAGAAACAGATTCATCTCCCCTTCGGCCTTGTGTAGCGAGCCTGTAAGCATCTTCACAGCCGAATCGGTATCTACATCCTGTCTAACGCCACCTCCCTGCAGCCAGAGGCAAGCCACGTAGAACAGCAGGGTTCCAATGGCGAAGAATAGAATAATGCGGGTGGTTTTGTTCATAGTGTGCTATGACAAAGGTAAAATCTATTCCGAATAATCACATTAGATACTATTTGCACACGGATGACACGGGTTGTTACGGATTTACACGGATAATAATTATTGAATGATTCTATGAGGTACAAAGAAAAAAATCCGTCATGATCCGTGTAATCCGTGTGCCATAATTTTTCTACCACACACCATAAACTATCCCCGCCCCTAAAGCGAAAGCAAGAGGCGATATCAACCTCACATAGCCGGGTGTCAGTATCTCTGCCGCTTTTAAAGAATAGTTATGATGCATTTGTCGGGGAACGATAAAGAGCACCACGGAAGTAATGATCATGATCCATCCAAAGATCTTGAACAGCTCCGGGAATTTGGAATAGTCAGCAAAAAGTATCATCGCTGTTGCCGGTATCATTCTGATGGTGATCTCGGCATAGTTAATAAAATTTGTACTGGCAGCTTTCCTTAGAATAGCTCTGGCTCTTTCGGGAACGAAGAGCATTAACACTCCAACGAAGATGATGAAACCTCCGAAAGCAATAACTATCCATTGTGATGCTGCAATCATGCTTGCGATTTTTTTAACACTAAGGCTCTAAGAATTTATAAGGCTCAAAAAAACCGTTAGATATTCGTCCCCTTATTAGGGGGACTTACAGGGGGTAACAAATCCGTGTCATCCGCGTTCCTATTATTTATCTCGGTTTCTCTTGAGATACCCAAGTCTTAAACAAGCTTATCTCCTCATCAGTCAGCGGAGCTTTCTTGCTTTTGAAAGGCATAAATTTTATTTCGCTTTCCGGCAATTGAATCCGTTCCAAAATATCTCTGCTATACTTTGCCGTGGCCTCATAGGTATTCAGCATTTCCTTTTTTCCTTCTTCCGGGAAGTGGCAGGGTGTACAGCTTTTAACCATGATAGGGGAAATGTGTTTTTCATAAGATACCAGATCCGCTGCAGGGATTTCTTTTTTCGTTACAGCTTGTTTGGGTTTGCAGAATTGTAAGGAGAAAGCTGCAAGTATTAACAAGGGCAGAATAATATATTTCTGTGCGGGATAGTTCCTGAATAATTTCATGGTTAATGGTTTTGAGGGGTTTGCTATTGCTAATTACGGGAAAAAAAGTGAAGCATTGAAATTGGAGTGTGCGTGGTGGATAATGTCCTTTTGAAACCGCAAAGGCGCGGAGTTTTTCGCAGAGGCGCTAAGAGTTTTCCAAGTTAGCATACAAAATTTAACTTTCTTTTTTAATGTCCCGTAGGGATAATATATCTATAGCAGAAATGATTGATGTTAGATTTTATCGTGGCGTTAGGTACGACACCTTTTCGTGTTTTTAGTGTTTTCGTTCTTTAGTGTTCCCCTTTTTTTGCCACGAAGGCACTAAGACTCGAAGAAATATACCTGCGAATCCGTCCCTCTATTGGGGGACTACAGGGGGTTGTCTTTAGTTTTGTCTTTACTTTTTAATATTACCCAGATCAGTATCGACAATGTCAAGGTCAATAAAGCAAATGATTTTTCAAAATTTGTTTTTGCAAATATATTCCCAATAGTATTTATTCCAAAAAGGATCAAAAATGCCCACAAAATTATAGTTACAATTTTGGATGGGATGATCTGTCTCATATAATTTCCTTTAATGAGAACAACCACTCCTAAGAAGAGATTTATAACTACAGATATCGTTTCAAAAACATACATCTCTGTGTCACTTTTCAATCTTCCTCCCCAGGCAATATCATAAGGCACGATCTTTAAGATAATGCATAGATGAAAAATTATTATGGCTGCCAGTAGCCAAATCAGTACTTTAATGGCTGTTTTTGAATTCATAAATAATCATGGTTTTTTAAATGATAATCAAAATTAACTATTAACTCAATATTTATTTTCGATTGATTGTCGGATAACGATTTGAAACATACTGTCAGGTGCTGGCCAATATCTTGTCTCCATTTCTTAAATATTTCTCCTTAATTCATATTCAATTTCATCATCCTGCAGATCTACAATCTTTATAAAATTGAGTCTCTTCAACAGTTCTATAGCCTTGGTGTTTTGTTTGGTCGTTATTGCCCAAATACGTTCTAGTCCCATGCTATGTATTCCAAAGTCTATGGCTAATTGTATAGCAGGAGTCATATATCCTTGTCCTCTAAATTTAGGCAATAAAACACAACCCAATTCGCCGGCTCCTTTGTCAAGACCGCGATAGTAACCGCAAGTACCTACGATCGCATTCGTTGTGTTGTCTACAATAACCCAATGAATAGAATTCCCTGCAAGATAATCGGCGTTGATCTTCGCTTGCATTTCTATTGCATGTTGCAATGTACTTGCCTGAACAGAATCATAAAAAGAAATTTCGATAAGATCTTTAATATCTGAATTCTGAACTTGTCGTAATGAGACTCTATCGCCGGAAATACCCGGAAAAATATCGTAAGGTGGTAGTTTCATTCTGTCTGCTATTTTGTTTTATCATGATGAACGATAAACTATGGTTTTAGCCGTAAATTGATTTGAGATCTATCTAAAATCAACAAGCCATCCTTTGAAGAATGGCTTGTTGATCGTGCATAAAACTAATCTCTTAGTTACAATTTGCGCAAGTACAGTTTGAACCGCAGTTACAATCAGCACATGTACAAGTTGAATTGTCGCACTTTACATTTGGAGTACACTGACTCATTTTTGTCTTTTTCATAATGTATAATTTTATAGTTATTTAACACCACAAAAATACATGCCATACAGAGAAAGTCTGTTACATTACTTTGGGTATTCATTATAACATTTTGGGATTACACTTTATCTAATGCTTTACGTTTTGCCATTCCAACCTCTTTAAAATAAGTAGGCGTCAACCCGGTGATCTTCTTAAACTGTGTTGAAAGATGGGCAACACTGCTGTATTCAAGATCAAGAGCAATTTGCGATAGATTCATTTGCCCGTAAACCAACATTTCCTTTGCTTTTTCTATCCTTTGCTCGATAAAATAATTTTCAATTGTTCTTCCTTCCACGGAAGAAAACAGACTGCTGAGATAGGTATACTCATTGTTGATCTTTCCGCTGATATAATGGGATAGCTTTATCTTGCTGTCTTCAATACTAGTTTCGTTTCTTGCTCTTTTAATTACCAATTGCTTGATACTTTCAACTAGCGCCGTACTGCGATTGTCTATCAACTCAAAACCAATAGCAGCAAATCTCTGCCCCAATTTTGCTTTCTGATCCGCAGTTAGTTCTTCATTTAAATGGATCTCACCAAAAGTGACATTCTGAAAAGGAATATTTTCATTTTGCAAAATATCAATAATAGCCAATACGCATCGATGGCAAACCATGTTCTTAACTAGCAATGTAGTTGGCGACATATTTTTATTTTTTAAAAATCCGGGAATTTCTTCAATGCAAGTAAGCACAAACAAATCAGGAAATCAAGTGATTAACAAAATAAATATAAATGCGGAGGAATTAAGCAGCAATGACTGTCGATGTTGCTAAGATGCATGCAACTACCTGACAATAGGTTGGTTTCTGCTAGGGTAATTGCTATTCAACAGTTATGTATTTTTCCAGAGTTTTTCGAAAATGACCCAAATAATAAATTCGATTGCTCGCTTAAGCAATCGAATATTCAGATAAGTCTCAATTATTTTTTTTAAACAAAGAGTGGCTCTATCTGTTTTGAAAATAAAATTCCAAGCCCAGGATAATGTTTGGTTCTCTGGAGTCCATATGACTTTTCTTTTTCTCAATATTTTTTGAAAGTTTAATATTGGAATAGTTGCTAGAAAGTGATTGATAATATTTTTCGAAAGGAGCCAGCATCCTGTCGCTTTCTTCGTTTCCACCAATCCCCATAAATACCAATTGCTTTTGATCCTTAATGTTGGCTCTGCTATTCGCTTCCATTTGCAGTGAAACTTCGTTGTCGAACCATAGTGAAGGACTAAGCATGATGTAGTTGCCAAATACTTTATTGTTTTCGCTAAATGCATATGCTCCAAACAATCCTCCGTATGAATGCCCTAAGATTACCCGGCTATCTCTGGTAGTTTCAGCACTATAATCCTGCTCCATTCTCGGTATCAGTTGTGTTTCAATAAAATTCAAAAACTGCGGTGCTCCACCTGTTACCGAGCTAACTTTTGTAGGAGTATAATCGATGCTGCGATCCTTACCGTAGCTTATGCTCACAACCAATACATTTCTAAGTGCATGAGAATCCGAAATCTCCTGGCATCTGTTTGCTACGAAACCAAATATTTGTTTCCCATCCAACACATATACGGTTGCATATTTTTCGGATGAATTGTAATTGGCTGGCAAGCCCACTTTAATGTCATAAGTTGCTCCATTTGCAATCGACTTTAAACTGAACTCCTTGGTAATTCCGGATTCGAATTTTTCTTTTTTACATGAACCCATCAAGATCACAAGTAACAGTATACCTGCTGTTGTAAATACTCTTTTTGCTAAAACTGTTTTGTTTTTCATTTTGTTTTTCCGTTAAAATTTGATGGCACAAAAGTATATCCGCCACCCTGCTCGCGTATTACATTACTTTGGGAAAGGATTATAGAATTTTGGGATATCAGGAAAAAATCCTCAACCTATATGCCTTAATAGCAGGTGCATATAAAGATGTAAAATGGCTGGGTGATATCTCTGGGGGTGGTTTTGCTAGCTTTTAAATGCACCTGCTTAAGGTATCTGCGATTAGTTAGCCTTCTTATTTCCCGCAGAATTCGCAGAATGCTTCCTTGCATCAGCGATATCTGCGGATTAGAAAAGGTATTGCAAGGAATGCACTAACTATATCGCAGAAAACGCAGAATGAAATAAATAGTTTCTGTGGGATCTGCGAGAAATATTCTACCCTTAGTATTACGCATATACGGGACCTCGGGGTAGTTCTTTAGTGTTCCTGATTTTAAACACAAAGGCTCGAAGTATTTATAAGGCTCAAAGAAAAATCTCTCTGCGCTCTTATCCTTTAGAATTTATATATTAATATTATTTCCCATCCGAGGCATGTCCCATAGGGACACCATATCTATAGCAGAAATGATTGCGGGATGCCTTTATCGTGCCCTTAGGTACGACACCTTTCCGTGCTTTTAGTGCTTTTGTTCTTCCGTGTTCCCCTTTTTTTTTACACAAAGGCTCGAAGACTCGAAGTAATCGCAAAAAAAAAACGCAGAGAAAAAATCTCTGCGCTCTCACACTTTAGAATATATCTATTATTAATATTTTCCATCCAAGTCATGTCCCATAGGGACATCACATCTATAGCAGAAATGATTGCGGGATGCCTTTATCGTGCCCTTAGGTACGACACCTTTC
>JBBKWX010000127.1:0-36882 GCA_037969175.1 Bacteroidia bacterium
AGGAAGTAATAGTCCGGTATGTGAAGGTGCATCTATCAACCTTACATCTTCAGGTGGAGGAACCTATTCATGGACTGGTCCAAACGGATTTACATCTTCAGCACAAAACCCGGTGATCTCAGGTGCAACATCTGCTGAAGCCGGTTTGTATGAAGTAACTGTTACTGTTAATGGTTGTACGGATATGGCTTCGGTTAATGTGGTTGTTAACAACTGTCAGGTTCCATGTGTAACTCCTACATCATTGAGCACTACGAATATCACAGGTTCGGAAGCCCGCCTCAACTGGAATAGCAATGTTACCGGTGATGCATTCCTGATCAAGTATTGGGAAACAGCAGCTGCCATTCCTGCAGCTTACTACTATACAAGCGTTAGCGGACCAAATCCAGTTAATTTTGTTGATATAGCTAACTTGATACCGGCTACCAATTATTCTTGGATAGTGAAAACGGTATGTAATACAGGTAATTATTCTCCATATTCTGCAGTTGAAACATTTACTACTTTGAATCAGCCACAGGCTTGTGGAAGACCTCTTGAGCAGGGAATCAGCAATCTTACAGCAACTTCTGCTCAGCTGAACTGGATCCCTATGAATGCAAATGCATTCCAGATCAAAGTTACTGAGACCACTTCAGGCTTGTCTAAATGGTTTGGCATCTCAGGTGCTAACCTAAGTTACGGCGCGATGACCGGCTTAACTCCGGGAACAGATTACCAGGCCATGGTTCTTGCACACTGCGGAGCTCCAACAGGAACTTCACGCTATAGCTCATTGGTAAATTTCACCACTCCTGCTGCTGCCCCTGGAAGTCTTCCATGCAGTACTCCGTATGATGTACGTGCGATCAATATCACTCCAACTAGTGCTACGATTGAATGGAATGCAGCAACTACTGCAGATCAATTCAGGATCCGTTATGCAGTTGACAATGGATTGTTCAACTGGACATTTAAAACGTTCAGCGGTACTCCAAGTGTAACAATGGCGAACCTTACAGGTCTTACGGATGCTACTAATTACATCGCTCAGGTTCAAAGTATCTGTGCAAGTCCTGCATCTAAGAGTGTGTTCAGTGCCTATGCAACCTTTACTACAGGAGCTACTCCGAGGTTAATAACAGAAGGTTTAAGTTCAGTGAAAAACATCCTTGTTTATCCTAACCCAACCGATGCGTATGCTACTATGCAGTTCAATGCAGAGATCAGTGGAGCTTACTTACTTCAGATCTCGGATATCGTTGGTCGTGTGATCACTGAAAACACGGGCAATGCCAGTGAAGGAATGAACATGTTGAATCTTGATCTTTCTATGTATAACAAAGGTATTTACCTGGTTACACTTAAACTTGCAGATCAAACTGTAACAACAAAAGTTGTTGTTCAGTAAGCAAGATTAAGATCTATCATTTAAAGCAGGGAGCCCATTGGGTTCCCTGCTTTTTTATTTGGGTGTGCCCAACGCTCTCCCGTTTATCTATCATCGCTCTAGCGCTCCCTCGCTCCACCGCTAGTATCTATAACCGGTTATCTAAACAAACCAGCTTATATGCGGTTGGAAAAGGAGCAGGGATGGAGAACCTTTGCAAAAGTGATTTCAACTTCCCAAGTTAAGGCTACGCCTCTTTCCGCAATCGTTACTTAAATGCTGAGAAACTGCTCAGACAGCACCAAGTGATTCCAAATTATTGTTGTCCGGAATAAACTTTATTTTATTATTAGACTTTTTTTTAACCATAGATTCCACAGAGTTATACTTCTTTATTAATTGAGGTTCTTTTGATGTGGATATAATTTTCTTGGAGAATCACTGGTATACAGAGAAGGAAAGAGATCGAATGCCAAATGAAAATCATTGAACGCAAATTTCTCTTCAATCTCCTTTGACTATGTCTCAATTAATGCAAACAGATAAAGGTTCCGGCTACTGTTGCATATTGCGGCCACCTCCGAGAACTGTGTGGTAAAAAAAAGTAAGAATTCTTCTGGTAGAAAAATATTTATGATGTATTCCGATAGTATTTGAAACCCGATTACGGAAAACAATAATTTCACATTTCAAATTCCACATTAACCTGTATTTATGCGGTTGGAATCATTTAGTAAGTTGCAGACCTTTGCAAAAGTGATTTCGACCTAGCAAGTTAAGGCTACGCCTCTTCCCACAACTGTTACTTAAATGCTGAGAAACTACATTTTAATTCTTCAGGACAAGAGTATGATTTTAATTTATTTTTGTTTTTCTTATTAAGAAATCTTAACTTATTTTATCAGTAATTTTGGAACAAGTGGTGAATTTATTTTTGGAATTGATAAACGCATTTATTCAAAATATATAGTTCAGATAAATCACAAAAGACATGAGTACTAAGAATATTGAATTGATTGTTCCTCCCAGAGAAGCACATTTTGTTGGAGATGGATTCAGGGTACATAATTTTATTCCAAGCGGATATCGTTTGGATATGCAGCGTATGAGTCCTTTCATAATGCTGGATTATAATTCAAAATTTTATTTTCCTCCAAGCGACATTCCAAGAGGTGTTGGTGTGCATCCACATCGTGGATTTGAAACGGTAACTATAGCCTATAAAGGGAAAGTAGCTCATCACGATAGTTTTGGAAACAGTGGAGTGATCTCAGAAGGTGATGTACAATGGATGACAGCTGCCGGTGGAATCCTACATAAGGAATATCATGAGAAAGAATTCAGTAGCAAAGGGGGAGATTTTCAAATGGTTCAATTGTGGGTTAACCTGCCTGCAAAAGATAAGATGTCTCAACCAAAATATCAGGCTCTGGAAAATGCTGCGATCTCAAAGTATAACATAGAAAATGATGGAGGAGAGATTGAAATTATTGCAGGCAATTACAAAGATGTGAAGGGTGCTGCAACAACTTTTACGCCTGTTAATTTATTGAATGTAAAAATCAAAAAGGGCTCAAAATCGGAGTTTTCTTTTCCGGCTAACTTTAATACGGCTTTACTTGTTATTGAAGGAGAAATACTGGTAAATGGTTTAGAAAATGTTGTAACTGATCATTTTGTATTATTCGAAAATGAGGGTGAAGATTTTATTATTGAAGCAAATGAAAATGCCATCGTACTAATTTTGAGTGGTGAACCGATCAATGAACCGATTGCAGCACAAGGACCATTTGTAATGAACACTCAAGCTGAGATCAAGCAGGCTATGGAAGATTTCTATGCAGGTAGATTTGGGGTATTGGAAGATTAGTTCGAAAAAATAAAGATCAAAAAAAGGGAAGATAATTATCTTCCCTTTTTTTGATTTGGTTAATTTATTTCACAATTACTCTCTTCGTAGAATTAATTCCTGAATTATTTCTCAATACGAGATTATAAATTCCCGGTGTAAGATCATTAATTTGGAATTCAGTAATATTATTTCCTTGGTGTGCACTGTATGTCACAGTGGAAACGGTTCTACCTAACAAATCTATTAGCATGATCTCATAGGTACCATTTGCATCGGATTCAAAAGACACAGTGAAAATACCCATGTTCGGATTCGGATAAACTGAGATTTCATTAAGAGCAGCAAATTCATCTATAATAGTTCTAGCGAACGAATTATTGCTTGCTACATTTAGATTACCTCCACCAAGTTTTTGCTCAGCAGTCTTGGTTCCTGTCCAGTTACTGGCGTACCATAAGCCGCCAAATTTATCCCAAATAGTGATCGCAATGCTATCGTTACTTCCTGGATTTCCCCAATCACTCATTTTGATTTGCAAACTGTTATTTCCTGCTATAGAAATTACATTACCTGGGTCGGTCACATCCTGAATGCTCACTTTTGCATTGATAGTAGCTTTTCCTCCAACAGTGCTGGGTTGTACTGCAAGCGAAGTCAATTTATTGGATTTGATCTTATAGAGATGCAGCCCGTCAACTTCAGTCTTTCTAATGATAGAAGTGATACTTCCTTGAAGATTTGTTCCTCGTTTGTTGAACTTCACATTGAATCCAAAATTGTTTTTTGAACCCACATTACCTGCTACAGTGCCGGCAGGAGATTGAAGTACGAGGTAACCACCACCTGTCACGAAATCAGACAATGGTTTTGCAACGGTTATCAGTACATTATCGTCCGCATGATTCCGAGTATAATAACCACCAATGATAATTCCGATCTCAAAAGTTTCGGCATCACCTACAATATTAATGTTCCAATCATACGTACCGACGGCAGTAGATGGATCATTTGGATCGACCAATCCAATAGGAACATTTGCTGCAATGATAACATTTGTACCTCTGTTTATAAAAGTAAGAGTTGCATTTCTGATATCACCCGGACATGCATCCCAAGCAGGATCTGTAGTTTCGGCAGTGATATCCCGAATGGTTGCACTCAATGTTACTGTTGCAGCACTTGAATTCACACCGGCTGTTGAGGCAAAGCATGCACCTGTAAAATAAGTGCGGGCATCTTCTGGCAGTATTTCCAGGATAGTTGTTGGTGAAACAAGATTGAAATTTGGATTCACTCCGCTAAGTACAACCGTCACATTATGAAAGCCGGGAGCCATTTGTCCGGTTGGTGCAGTTCCAAATGGAACGGGTTCAAGGAGCGCTATGTTGCTTAATGTTGCTTCAATACTAGTTCCATTTGCAACAAAAACAACTGTACCCATTAATTGTGTTCCCACATATATATCAGCTCCGGTTGCAGCGAATTGGCTGCAAATATTTGCCTCCGTAATTACTATCTTAAAGTCGACCTTATCGCTGTATTGTTGTGGATTTGGGAGGACAGTGATTGTTGCAACAGTAATTCTTGGAACAACTGTTAGTGTAGCCGGATCTGAATAAACAGTTCCACATGTGTTAGTAATGGCTGCTCTGTATTGATTGTTGTCCATCGCAAGGGTAACACATGTAAGATTCAGCGTGGAGTTTGTTTCTGAAGGAATATCATTAAAAATACCTCCACCATCGGTACTCAATTGCCATTTAACGGATGGAGTAGGCGTTCCACTAAAAGCAACACTGAAAGAAACATTATCCCCCCATTCTGCATTGACACTTGTAGGATGAGAAGTAAATGCAGGAGATCCATAAATAGTAAAGTTTGCATTGGAAATATCAAAGAAAATATTTCCTACCGCTTCCACTTTAACTCTTGCATTATTTACTACCGGATTGTTTGGAACTACGATCATTTGAGATCCGTCATTCGGAGTGTTGGCTGCAAGTGTGATAGGATAAGTTTGTCCTCCATCAACAGACAGTTTAATATTAACATTAGCTGTACTCACAGGAGCTGCAGTTGTATTGGCAACATTCCAGGTAACAGTTTGTGAAGTACCTGAACACCATGAAATGGCAGTATTCGGAGCCGTTACCAGGAAGGGACCTGAAGCACCATCAACGGCAACAGAAGTAGAAGCAAAATCGACTCCACCTCCGCCGGTTCTGTTATCTCTGGCTATAAGTCTAAAACTCATAGTTCTTGCATAAGATGGAAGTATCTCACCTATGGTTTGCGTATTTCCTAATAGATCAGAAAGCTGAGGGAAGGTTCTGGCAGGAGAACTCACTGCAGCAAAAGATCTGAAAAGAGGTGCATTTCCGGTAGGTGAACCCGGAGATCCGGCAGGACCAAGATCATATTGCTCCCAGCTAAAAGTAAGAGCATCCCCATCTGCGTCGTTACCTGAACCGGTTAAAATAAATGGAGTGCTGATAGGAATCGTATAGCCACCAGGACCTGCATTTACAGTTGGTGGAGTATTACCGGTAGCTGTATTCACGGGACAAGCATTTCCCCCGCCTGAATTTGTAAAGGCTTTGATCTGGGAATAGCTGTGAGTGTGAAAATAAAGACTCACGTTTCTTGAATTAATGATGTCGTCTGCTCCACAAGAACCCTGATATGACATAATCGTTGTACCACTGCCAGGTTCGTATGAAGCAGTTACATCATGCTGTCCTGCAGCAATAGCGCATGAAGCTAAATCACTGTTAAAAGTGTGTGCAGCACTAAACTGATGGCCCATTTCATGAGCTACTAATCCAACATCAAAAGCATTGCTGTTCGTAACGCCAGATGCTCCTTCACTTTTGTTAGCTGCACAAACACAACCAAATGAAGCACAACCTCCAATATTTGTTCCTGTGAAAAGATGCCCTATATCATAATTAGCAGGTAAGATTACTCCATCCAGATCTGCGGCTATCTGGAACCTTATTGCGCATGGATTGCCACCGGCGATATTGTATGGATCTGTTGTAGCATCTGTATAAATTACCAGATTATTATTGGCTACTAATACCAGTCTCACTGCAACTTCAACTTCGTAGATAGCATCAACCTGATTAATATTAGCGACGATTGCAGCGAGTGCCCCTGCAACAGTTCCCCCGAAGATAGCAGAGTACTCTCCGGTAGCAGCTACAGCCAGGCGGTAAGTTCTGAGTTGATCACCTGTCTTTAATACACCTGGATTTTTATCGAAGTGATCCTGTAATATTGGATTCACACTGCTTTCTGTATTGACACATCCCTTATAATTTTCAGGATAACGAAGATCTTTAAAGTGATAAATTATGTAATTTTCTTTGTCGTTTAAAGATAAAGGCTCAATAAATACCGCATCTGAAGTTGATAAGATCAATGCATGAAAACCTAGAGAAGTCCAGCCAAAACGCACTGTTCTTGAGGGATCATCTATCCCTTTTCCCATGTATGTTTTTATTTCCGGAAATTTCGCAGAAAGTTCAGGTTCCATGATTGGAGATTCAACAATTTTAAAATTTTGAAACCCACCATCCGGCATTGGTAAAGAGAAAACGGAACCGCTTCTTTCAACATTGCCGTTTGATTCAAGAGGTATGTTTCTCAATTCATCTTTTAAAGCATTTTCATCGAGAGTTACTGTTCGATAGGCATCCGGTAAATTATCACGTTCTGAAATTGCTTGTGATATTCTTGATGCTTCCGTGTCTTGCCAGATCCGGTTGTTTTGTGAATAAGAAAAACCGGAAATTCCTAAAAGGCAAAGGATAAGAAAACTCCGTATATAGATTACGGATCTACGATGTTTACTGTGTACTGCTGTATTTGTTTTCATGTCAAAATAAGTTTTAGATATGTGAATTTAAAATGGATTCAAATAATATCAGGAACCTATAGGGGTGGTTGACTACTCTGCGAATGTATATTTGAAAAAAACTAAAAAAAAATTTTATTATTTAAATTTAATTTGTAATAGTGGGAGCAGAACTCAATTTTGATTAGTCTATACTAAAGTTTTTTAGGATATAAGAAGAAGTCTTTTGAAATTGATTGATCGAAAAAAAGGGTATTTCGTTTGATTTTAATGAATCATAATCCTGTATATTTTTTTGGTATACACAAATTGCAGCTTTACCCATCTTTCTATAATATTCACCAAAATAATTTGTATCAGCTTCAAACCGGATATAAATTCAACTTGTAAACAGGTGAAAGTCAGTAAATATGTTTGCAGTTATAATGGTAATTGTTTTTTACGCAAGAAAGGAGATTCTTTTCTCAGACAGGAAAAAACGGATAAGATCTTTTTGGATAAAGGTGCTGGAAGTTTTAAGAAAATATGTTTGAAATTTTAAGTGAATGATTTTATAAACGATATAATAAATGAGTGAAAATTTTTATCGGGATATTAAAATATCTCTTCAAAAAGGACATATCATTTTATGCAAGCTGTACTAGAAGTTTACTGTCAAATATTCACATTCCTATCTTAATCTAATAAGTTCATTAAACTCAGAAAACATAAGTACCTATGATATTGATCACAGCATTTATGCTATCAGTTCAAACAAGATTGGAACAGACCTTTTCTACTGGAACGATTAAGTGAGAATCACAGACTTGTAGGTACTTGAATTGAGATCAATAAGAGAAGATACAAACACAAGTATGAACAATCATGAAATAAACCTTAGGGGTTTATCAATGGGAGTATATTTAGTTGAAATTCATTCAGGAATTGAGCAAGATATTGTGAAACTGGTGGTTCAATAAAACTAAATCACATTTTTACAGCCCTTTGTCAGCTTTGACAAAGGGCTTTGTGAATGTTAAATGTGTCAAAATCAATAATATAGATATACTTTTCTCTACAAGTTTATACCTTTATTCTAAAATTGATTATATTACTTAATTACTAAAGAATAGACAAGTTTATGGAAAGACTAAATTTTTCAATTACAATAAACAAACCCAAAGACCTCGTCTGGAAAATTTTATGGGATGCTGAAACCTATAGTAATTGGACCAAGGTCTTTAGTGAAAATAGTTACGCTGTTAGTGACTGGGAAGAAGGTAGCAAAATCCTTTTTTTAGGTGAAGGAGGTGCGGGAATGTACAGTGAAATTGCAAAGAAGAAAACTGGGGAGATCATGTCTTTTAGACATTTGGGAATGCTGAAAGCAGGAGAAGAGATCCCTTCGGATACAGACAAGCAGGAATGGGCGGGTGCTATGGAGAATTACTATTTAAAAGAAGAAAATGGAAACACCATACTCAATGTTGAATTGGATATTACCAAGGAATATAGGTCCTATTTTCTTGAAACTTTTCCTAAGGCTTTAGATGTTATTAAAAAGTTGAGTGAAGCCTAATTGTCTGTTTAATATTTTTGTTTTTAAACATAAATAGTTTTTCCGTTTTGGATGATTAAATTTTATTTGAACAAATTGAAAGTTGAATATGAATACCGGAAAGAAGGAGAATTTCTGTGGGTTAAAATTTATGGTTTATATATTCAAGACCAGGAAGGGAAATTTGCAAAAGAATTTTTTTCTGAAATGAAAAGACATAATTGTTCAAAGTGTCTGATGGACTACAGCAAAGGAGAATTCAAAGGCGATACATTTACTACTTACAGCAGATCCAAACAAGGCGGAGATCTGGGTTTTTCTAAAAATACCAAGTTTGCAGGATTATTTACGGAAGTAAATTCTGACGTCCTGTTTTTCAAAACAGTGTTTGAAAACAGAGGATATAATGTCAGAATATTTTCTGAGTTGAATTCGGCTATTACCTGGTTAACGAAATAAATTTCGCCAGGCATTATAAACATATGTGGTATTGGTGAATAATTTTTTAGGTATTGCGCCAACGATAGGAGCAGATACCCCGCAGTGGAGCGAAGCCCTGCAAAAGGGCGAGTGAAATGAGGAGTATGAGCGGATAGCGTGACACTCTTTCAAAGAAAAGACCTTGTTTTTGCTCTATGAGAATGAAAGAGTGGGGCGCCCAATCAATTGTACATGATTTTAAAAAGTCAAATATTTTTCGGATATTCATGGTTCTACTAAAATTAAAACTATTCTTATGAAAAAAATTATGGTAATTGCCGCGGTGGCACTTTTAGCATCTTTGAATGCACCGATTCAAGCTCAAAGCTTGAAAGTTCCGGCACCAAGCCCTTTACAGACTATCAAACAAAGTTTTGCTTTATCCGAGGTAAGTGTTGAATATTCGCGTCCAAGCATGAAAGGAAGAACGATCTATGGTGAATTGGTCCCATTTGACAAGATTTGGCGTACCGGTGCAAATGCATCAACTAAGATCACTTTTGGAGAAGATGTAACGGTTGAAGGAAATAAGGTTCCGGCCGGTACGTATGCTTTATATACGATTCCCGGAAAGACCAGTTGGGAAATGATGTTGTACAAAGATTTGAAATTGGGTGGGGGAGTTAGTGAGTATAAAAAAGAGGATGAATTGTGTCGTTTTAAAGTGAAGCCAAGTACGATGGGAAGCAAACTTGAAACGTTCACCATGAGTTTTTCAAATATTACAAATACAACAATGGATGTTGAGTTGCTGTGGGAATTGACTCGCGCTTCATTCAAAGTAACTGCTGATATTGACAGTAAGATCATGGCTGATATTGAGAAATCAATGGCCCCGTCTGACAAGCGTCCATATTCACAGGCTGCCAGTTATTATTATGAGAATGACAAAGATCTGAATAAGGCTCTGGAATGGATCGATAAAGCCATTGAAAGCAATCCTAAAGCATACTGGAACGTACATACCAAAGCTAAGATCCAAATGAAGTTGAATGATAACAAAGCTGCTATCGAGACTGCGAATAAGAGTTTGGAACTGGCGAAAGCAGATGGTAACGACGATTATGTAAAGTTGAATACGGATCTGATTGCGAAAGCAAAAATGATGAAATAAAATTTTGCTTTAATTAACCAACATATATGAGGTTGTGGAAACCTGCTTGTTAAAGTAGCTTTGTTTCACCTCCCGTTTTGATCCGGTTCAACAGGTAAGTTTACTTCGTTGAACCGGTTTTTTTTATTTCTTAACAATGCCCACTTGCTTTATTCGTAATTAATAGACATTGTTGTCCGGAATAAATTTTAGTTTTATTAGCATACCTTTTTTTTAACCACAGTGGCCACAGAGTTATACTTCCTTATTAATCGAGGCTCTTTTGATGCGAATTCATTTTCATTGAAAATCACTGGTATACAGAGAAAAAGAGATCGGAAACCAAATAATATTCATTGAAAGAAAATTTCTCTTTAATCTCTGAGAACTCTGTGTAAATCTCTGAGACCTCTGTGGTGAAATTAGCACAGACTCCCCTTGTAGATAAGTACTTATGATTCAATTCGACAGAATTAGAAACCCGATTCCGGACAACAATGATTAATAGAAGCAAAATTCGAATCCTTTAATAACCGGGATTATTTTATCCTTCATAAATCTAAAAAAGCCCTTTCAATTGAGAGGGCTTTTTTTTGATTAAAAAATTTAGTTTTAAAATTAAATATGAACAAAAGATTATCTGTCAATAAACATATTGGTTCCACCATCTGTTTTTCCAACTATACTCCATGAACCATCGGCATTTTGTCTTTCTATTTTGTATTGCTCAACACCTGAATCCCAACCCATATAATTACTCCAGGTAAGAACAGGTACTCCATTATTCATTGCAGCTTTTAATAATACCGTAGATCCAATTTTGCCTTTGTTACCTTCATAATCACAATTATTTACTACAGCAACTGTGTACATATATTTGCTTGCATGTACTTCTGTATTCATATCAAGATATTCTGTAGCAAGTGATGAAAGTGTGGCTACAAGTTGATAATTATTGAAATCAACAGAACGATAAACCATATATGCTTTCACATTTGAAATCCCGGATGCAGGGGCTGTCCATTCTGTAATCGTGTTTCTATCATCGATGACAGTAGTCCGGATGATATCTGCTTTAAGTTCATCCGTATTCCCCGGAAGTAGTGCAGCACTGGTATCGCTTCGGGCATCAAATGGTCTTCCACATAGATCTTTTGCGATGATCCTGTAGGTGAATATTTGAGTGCAGGTTTGCTCAGCATCCAGATAGCTGGTCACATTCGGACCCACACTGGCAATGGTATTGAAAGCAGAAGATCCAAGTCCGGCTCTTTGAATTTCATAGGAACTCAACGTGCAATTACTATATGAATTCCAATTCAAACTAACTCCATTAATAACAGTTGCAGCATTCAGGTTAATACTTCTGTATTCTTTAAGGTTAGTTAACACAGTTGTGTTTCCACATAGATCAACAGTTTGAATCTTGTAGGTATAGATCCGGTTTTTAGTATCCAATCCTGAATCAGCGATCAAGGTATCCAGTGAAAATGAAGTATTTCCATTGCTGATTTGCGTATAGATCAATGTATAGTTTGGATCAACATCGCTCTTTCTGAAAATTCTATATGCTGCAAGGTCAAGATCGGTAACATAAGAATAATGCACTCCGATTTGAGTATCTGATAATACATCGATGGTATAGATCTCGGAATTCTTTGGTGCGACATCATCGAATACACTGATATAATTATGCATGATCAATGTATCCGAACAACCTCCTGCATTACTTACAATAAGTGTGATCGTATATGATCCTGCTTGAGTATAAACTGCTGATGGGTTTTGTAACGTCGAAGTTGATCCATTACCAAGATCCCAGAAATAGGATGTGGCCGTTGTAGTGAATTGTGAATTATTATTGAAGCTGACACTATGCGGTGCACACCCTGTAGTACCGATACTGCTGAATGCCGCAGTAGGCTGAAGTCCTATTTGAATCGGAAGAACAGAAACAGCTGTATCCGAACAACCATATTGACTGATAGCAATAAGAGTTATTACATATTGTCCTTGTTGCGTATACACATGATTCGGTGCCACCTGATAGGATACATTTCCATCACCAAAATCCCAGATATAATTATCTCCACCAATGGTTGTGTTAGTAACATTTAATGCATATGGAGCACAACCTTGTGTTAGATTGGTACTGAAGGAAGCTATAGGAGTAGGAAAGATCTCTACAGGTTGTGCAAGAGTGAATAAAGATTCACAACCCAATGAATCTGTCGTGATCAGGGATACAACGAAAGTTCCTGTATCCGGATAACTCATTGTTGGATTTTGTAGTGTGGATGACAAACCATTTCCAAAATTCCAAGCCCAGGAAACGGCATTCAAACTTTGATCCATGAATTGGATCAATGCAGGAGTACAAGAAGTTTGATTACTAACAGTAAATGTAGCTACGGGTCCGTTGATGGTTACAAAAGATTGCTTTATCAATGTATCCGTACATCCATTTGTATTACCAACAATTAATGTTACATCATAAATTCCCGGCGTAGAATAGATCTTCGAAGGATTTTGTATTGCAGAGTAAGTGCTGTCACCAAAATCCCAATGCCAAAATACAGCATCCGTTGAAAGGTCATTGAATCGTATTAAACTTGGAGCACAGGCTGCATTGTTGTTGACATCGAATTCAGCAACCGGCGCATTTACGTTGATCAAAGAACTCACTTGCATTGTATCTGCACAGCCACTTGCAGAAGTTGTGATCAAGGTGATTGTATAATTTCCCGCATTCAAAAATGTATGAACAGGGTTTTGTAAAGTGCTTAAGTTTCCATCTCCAAAATCCCAGAACCAGGAAGTTGGATTTAAAGAAGAATCAGTGAAAGTTACTGTGAAAGGATTACATCCAGAAACTGCACTTGGAGAAAATCCGGCAACAGTTATAAGTGGAGTGGGTAAGCTCTTCGTAGAATTACATGTAGCACCATCCGTTACGGTTAATGTAATATTTTGGGCAGAGTTGGAAGTAAAAGTATGCGATGGATTTTGAAGTGTACTGGTGGTACCATCTCCAAAATCCCAGAACCAGGTATTCGAATTTTGACTTTGATCTACAAAATTCACTGTCATAGGTAAACATGTAGATGTTGTATTCATTGTGAAATCAGCTATCGGGTTGGCAACACTTACAGCATTGATCATTGTGAATGTGCTGGTACAACCATCTTTCACTGCAGTAAGAGTTACGTCATAACTACCAATACTAGTGTACTGGTGAAAAGGATGGGCTGAGGCAGATGTAGTTCCATCGCCAAAACTCCACAAGAAAGAATCACTTGGCAAGCTGGAATTCAAGAACCATGTAGTTAAACTTCCACATGCGGTAACCGGTCCGTTGACCGAGAAATTTGCCAGATGTTTGGTAACAATTACTTGGGAAGGCAGGATGTGTGTAACAGAACAACCGGATGTATCAACAACAGTTAGATTAACCGTATAGTTTCCTCCGTTGGAATAAGCATGTGTTGGACTCGCATCAGTAGAAGTATTTCCATCCCCAAAATCCCATGCATAAGAAACTGCATTCGTAGAATTATTTAGAAATGAAATACTGTCATTTGCACAAATTTTATAGCTGGCAGCACTGATCGGATTAGACAAACCAGTACTCAAATAAACTGATTTAAAATTAGAACAACCAATAGTATCTCTTACCATGAGTTGAACAATTGCATTCGTATTGGTTCCGGAATAAGTGTGGGTCGGATTCTGCAAAGTTGAACTTGTATTGTCTCCGAAATTCCAATTCCATAAAGAAGCACCGGTGCTTGAATCAGTTAAGCTTATTGTGATTCCCTGACAAAGTGAACTTTGATTTAACGCAAAATTTGCTTTGGGTCCGGATACTATAATACTGGCAACAGAATGGACAGTATCTATCACACCGAAGCTATTCGTAAAAATCAAATATGGACTGTAGATACCCGGATTCAAATAGATATGATTAGGATCTTGCAGGGAAGATGTAGAGCCATCTCCAAAATGCCAGATCCAGGCAACGCTTGCATCTGTTGTATCCGTGAATTGAATTTGCAAAGGAGCACATCCTGTTTGCGGGACATGTGAAGGACCATTAATAACATTTACTGCATTTGAATCAAGACCACTACCAAATTCAAAACTTGGGATCGTAAATGTCAGATTACATTCTCCATTTGATATCCATAAAGAAATGGTATAGTTACCTGCACTCATAAAAGTATGCGTTGGATTTTCTAACCAGCTTGTTCCACCATCACCAAAATCCCACCACCAATCATTCGCTCCAACTGAATTTGCCAAGAATTGAACAGTGGCAGGAAATGTAGTATCATTTGTAGCGTAAGAAAATTGAGCGCTTAAAGGAACGAATGTCACCGCCGATGTTTGCATGTTTGTATGTGCACAACCATCTGCTGTAGTTATTGTCAAAGAGACATCATAGCTTCCGTATCCAGGGAAAATATGTGTAGGATTTTGTTGAGTTGAATATACACCATCGCCAAAATTCCAAAACCAACTAACAGCATTCGCAGACGAGTCCTGGAAAGTTCCAATATATGGAGGACAAGCAGTATAAGTAGTGTTGAACAAAGCCGCTGCACCTTTTACTTCATAGGTAGCGAAATTATTTATTGTATAGGTACATCCATTCGGAGTTGATGTTGTTAATGAAACAACAAATATTCCGCTGGTATTATAAGTATGCGTTGGATTTTGTATAGTCGATGTATTTCCATCACCAAAATTCCAAAGCCAGGTTGAACTGCCAATAGGAATATCTGTAAGAGAAATAGTGTATGGAACACAACCTGTGTTTATTTGCGGTGAATTATAATTTGCATATGGATCTACAACATTCACATAATTTTGTTTCACTAAAGTATCCTTACAACCATAGTTGTTTGTAACAATCAGTGTCACATCAAATGTTCCGGGTGTCGAATAGGTTTTAACAGGATAGGGAGCGGTTGAAGTAGTACCATCACCAAAATTCCATTCCCATGAAACAGCACCTCCGGAAAGGTGATTGAATGAAACACTCAGTGGGGCACAACCTACCGGAGTATTCGAATTAAAATCTGCCTTTGTATTCCCCACATTCACTGCTGTGGATATGATCTTTTCATCTTCACATCCATTCGCTCCATAAGCTTTTAATGAAACAGAATATGATCCGTTATTTGTATAAACGTGAACAGGATTCGCTAGTGTTGAAGTAGTATAATCCCCAAAATTCCATAGGTAGGATACAGCATTTAATGAATTGTTATTAAATGAAACGGATAGGGGACTGCATCCAACAGCGTTTACTATGCTGAAATTAGATTGTGGTTTTGCTGTTACCTGAATATAATTTGTTTTGGTCGCAGTGCTTGAACATCCTTGAGAATTTACGGTTGTTAGAGATACAGTATAAGATCCTGTTGAAACATAATCTTTAATCGGATTCTGAAGCGTTGAATTAGTACCATCACCAAAATTCCAACTATAGGAAATCATCCCTGAAGGTCCGCTAAAAGTGGTGTTGAATGGAGGGCAACCCAATGAATCAGTAGTACTGAATGCAGGCTGTACCGTGTTTGAAATAGCAATGTAAGCAGGTTTTGTCAATGTGTCTTTGCAACCTGATGTGTTGGTCACAATATGTGTTACATCAAAAGTTCCGTATGATGCATATGTATGTGTTGGATTTGTTTGGGAAGATGTAATTCCATCACCAAAGTTCCAATGACTGTTTGAATTATTTTGACTACCGGCGTTAAATTGAAAAGCCTGATTTGTATTGCAAGAGAATTGTGAAGTTGAACTGAAGCTTGCGAGTGGCTTTGCTTGAATAGTGATGTATTGATTACGAATAAAAATGTCCTGGCAGCCATTCGTATTTGTTGAGATCAATTTAATGCTGTAAGTTCCACTGAGTGAAAATGTATGATTGGGATTTTGCAAATTCGAAGTATCTCCATCACCAAAATCCCATAGATATGATCCAGCTCCTGTTGAGCTGTTTGTAAATTGGATTTGATTGTTGTTTACACAAGCATTCAAAACGGATGCTGAAAAAGAAGAATTTGGTTTTGGATTTACCTGTATTGCATTTTGCAATATCAAGGTGTCAGAGCCATAACTATTAGAAGCTATCAGGGTGATAGAATAATTACCCGGATTTAAATAAACATTGCTTGGAGCACTGGCGGTTGAACTGTTTCCATTTCCAAAATCCCAGAAATACGAATTCGCATTACTAGAGTTATTAATAAATTGAATAGTCAATGGAGCACATCCTGAAGGGCTCGAAACAGTAAAACCTGCCGTTGGCAATGTCTGTGCTGCTGAGATCATGTAAATAGCGCTCATCAACATCATTCCTATAAAAAGAAATAGTCTTTTGGCGTTGTTTACTTTTTTAATTTGCTTTTCCACGGTCAATGGCATGAGCTTTAGTTTCTTGGTGGTTGGTTTGATTTTCAGACTATACTGAATTTCATTTTCAAAAGTAGGGGATACTGAAAGGGCAATATTTCAATTATTGGATTCATCATTACACTTGTAAGATTTATTGATTTTCTGATACAGAATAGAATCGATCATTATCTTGTATTTATTCATATGCTTGTTATTTAGCGTATTATATATCTATTCGTATGTTGTGTATTGATTTGAACATGTAAGAATGAGGGTTGAATTGAATTTATTACCCCAAAATATGCAGGGTTTATTTGAAAAAATGATCCGCAATGATGACAAGTAACATCATCATGATCATCATCAATAGGAATATGTCTGTCTTTGATTTTGGCATGTAGTTAATATTTAAGTGATTATTAATAGATAAGCTAATCCTCCAAGCATGATAGCAATTGCAAGTTCGAGAGCTATTACTATTTCATTTTTATGAAGGACACTTTTCATACGATTAACTCTTCTGAGAAAGTTAAAATCATCAGCACTATGATCATAAGCAGTGCTATAATCTGTCATTTGATTTTCTATATTATCCATAAATAATTTAGTTTCCACCGAAATTACTTCTGTTGAAATATTGGAAAATTGTAATCTATAGCAGAGATTGCAATTGTAATATTTCACTGAATTATCTTAGTGATCTCAGGCTATAAAAAAGCATAATATGCATAACATAAGATCGATATATCAATTCTGAATTAATCTGAATCCGATTTGTTTTAGGAATAAGTTGTAAGGTTTTATTAAAATAGATATGAAACCACCGATTCTTTCAAGATTTTGGGCTTTCTCTTAAGATTTCAATTTATTTTGTTTGAATAAATCCAGCATATTGTTGGAAAGAACATAGATAAGACGTATATTTATTGAACCCGAGAATAATTCTAACCACTAATATATTTCGTCATGGAGACATCAGCACAACTGACAGACCTGCAAGCCGAACACGATGAATGGCAGTCAAGGATCAGGTCTTACAAAGAAGAGATTGAAACGTTTAATTCCTCCTTGGAAGAGATCGTAAAAAAAGACCGAAGTACGGAGACTATGACTGCCGTAGAACATTTTCAAAATCAATTTATTCGACAAAATGAAGTTCTGGATATTATGCGCCATGATTTCAAACAGCATGAAAACCTCATTGAATCTGCCGCTGCTGATACTGAGAAGCACAGAGTCATTGAGCGCCATCCTTCGCATCGCGAAGAGTTAGCCCAATTCGAGAAAATATTTGCTCAGCTCAGAAATGAGTTTGCTGAATTCAATTTTGCAGGATAAAAGAGATCCTGTTTAAATTTTGTTCAACCCAAAAACGCTTCTTTTCATAAAGAGAGGTCGGCGTTTTAGTATCTTCGGGGCTTATGCCCGTCAATAAGGAAGCTTATATCAGATACCGGATCCTGGATACCTGTCTCAGGAACAGATCAAGGACTTTTCCCTCTATGGACGAGCTGATAGAGGCATGTACGGATACATTGGGTAAAGCATTCAGTAAATCTACAATACAAAAGGACCTTTATGATATGCGTTATGATGAAGGGCTTGGTTTTTTGGCTCCCATCAGTTTTAATAAAGCAAAAGGAGGATATTTTTATACAGACTCAAATTATACCATAGCATCCATACCACTAACTGAAGGAGATATTTCTGCCATTAGCTTTGCGGCATCTGTATTATCTCAGTTCAGTGGACTTGGCCCCTTAAAACAATACTCTGAAGCTATCCAAAAGATCTTGGATGCTGTGCAAATACAGCATGTGATGGGCGACAGGGCCGAAAGAGAGTGGGTGCAAGTGGAGAAAGCTCCTTTTGTAAAAGGTACAGAATGGCTGGGTCCGATAATGGAAGCTTTAAGGGATAAAAAAGCTATCGACATCACTTATAAGTCCTTTGATACAGAGAATTTGAATGAATATATTATTCACCCATATTTATTGAAAGAATACAGGAACAGATGGTATTTGGTTGGGAATGACAATGCAAGAAACCTGATCCGGACTTTTGGACTTGATAGGATAACAAATGTAGCATTGAGTGAACTTGTTTATAAACAGAACACAAGTTTTGATCCCACAGTATATTTTGAACATTCAATCGGTATTACAGTTTCAGATATGAAACCTCATATTATCGAACTTAGTTTTACCACTATGCAGGGAAAATATTTAAAGACTCAACCCTTGCATTCTTCTCAAAAGATCCTTGCAGATACGGAACAGGAATTCAAGATCTCAATAAATGTATTGATCTCCTATGAATTAATTACATTGATCTTGTCCTACGGAGCTGATGTAAAAGTGGTGTCGCCCAACGATTTAAAGGAAAAAATAGCTGGTTTACACAAGGAATCAGCAGCGCTTTATTTAAAATAATTTCAGCTAAAATGATGAACGCAGATAGGTTGCGTTCAGTCGAAATAGTTTTGCAGTATCAATAAAACAACGATACTATGAAACAAGAAAAAATTTATCGCTCGCTTTCTGAAGCATTGAACGAACCAATGAGTGTTGTTAACCTCAGTCTTTGTTATAATGATCTTCGTTCTTTATCACCCAGAATATCAGAATTGAAAAATTTGGAAAGGCTGGATCTTTATTCTAATCGTCTAGAAACGATTCCTGCGGAGATCAGTAGTCTTACAAATCTGAAAGTGATCAATCTGGGTGCTAATCCTATGCTTGACTGGGAAGATACTTTTCTTAAACTTGCTGAATTACCAAATTTAGTATCCTTACATATTCCTGATAATAAATTATCTGAACTAAGAGCAGAGCTTGTCTTAATGGAAAACCTCAGCGAAATAAATCTCGATGGAAATGAATTTGTTTCTTATCCTGGCGTGCTTGAGTTTCTTGAAAAACTTCAGGTGATTCAAATGAGTAATAACCCGGTGAGAGAATGGGGTAATTCTATTTCCAAAATGAAGTCTTTGAAGCGGTTGGTCTCTGATGCCCTGGACAGTTACACCATGCAAGTGTTAAATATTCTCCTTCCACAATGTAAGACACATTGCGCGTATCGTACGCATGCACCGGAACTTTGGGCCTGATCAATTCTCATCTCCGGAACTGAAGTTGAACATACCGCTCATGAGATCCTTGAAGTGAGTTGATCTGTCAACTTTCTGTCTGCTTAGCTGAGAACACTCTGCCAAACCAAAAAGTAGAAATTCCATATAAACGGATCTTTCAGATTTTGCTGCATCGGGAACAAGTCTGGAGATAACGTTTGATAATCCCGGAACTGCATCCAATATTTTGGAATATGCAGCATCTGATTGTTCAAAAAGGAGATCTATTTTATTCCCTTCAGAAAACCAGGATATGATATCTTGATATGGATTGGTTTGTTTCAATTTCTTTACTTTTTCCGGATCCGGAAACAGCTCCAGAAACTCTTCCCGTATCGCTTTACTGATAAGGTTTTGCGCTACAGTTGCCGAACCTTCAAGTTCACCTTCATATACGAGTTCCACTTTTCCGGTAATAGCAGGCAGTATTCCTTGAAGATCTGAGATTCTTGCCTGGGTAGATTTTTGTCCACTGATAAGCATACGTCTTTCAGCTGTTGCGATTAGATTTTCAAGGGCTGCAATGGTAAGGCGTGCGCTTACACCGCTTTTTTGATCCACTAATTCACTTTGTCTGGCCACAAATGCAACGCGCTCTATCAAACGTTCCAATAAGGAAGGGACTTTGATATTTTTTTTCTGATCAGGATTCACCATTGCTTCTTGTGTAGTGATGCGCATGGCGGTTTCAAGATCTTTTGGATAATGAGTCAGGATCTGACTATCTATACGGTCTTTTAAAGGCGTTACAATACTGCCTCTGTTTGTGTAATCTTCCGGATTGGCAGTGAATATAAAAAGTATATCCAGGGGTAATCTTAATTTGAATCCCCGGATCTGAACATCACCTTCCTGCAAAATATTAAACAATGCAACTTGTATTCGAGCTTGCAGATCCGGCAATTCATTGATCACAAAAATCCCACGATGCGAACGAGGAATCAGTCCAAAATGGATCACTCTTTCATCTCCATAATGAAGCTTTTTATTTGCTGCTTTTATCGGATCAAGATCACCGATAAGATCGGCAACTGTAACATCAGGAGTAGCCAGTTTTTCTGTATATCTTTCATCACTATGCAACCATTCAATTGGCGTTTTATCTCCCAGTTTTTCGAGGGTATCTATTGTATCTTTTGTGAAAGGATAAAAAGGATCCTCGAATATCTCAGAGTCTTTTACATAGGGAATCCAGGTATCGAGCAATCCCGTTGTAAGTCTTGCCAGCCGGGTCTTTGCTTGCCCGCGTAAACCCAGGAACAATATATTATGCTTGGCTAAAAGTGCTGCTTGCATTTCAGGAATTACAGTGTCTTCAAAACCATGTATCCCTTGAAAAGGATCTATTTTTTTTGCAAGAGAATCGATTAAATTTTCCCGAATTTCCTGTTTGATACTTCTACTTTTATATCCTGATTTTTTTAATTCTCCGAATGTTTTTATTGCAGGTTTTTTTGCTTCTTTCATCTAATGATCTTTTTTCTGTTTCGGATATAATCCTCAAAAATAAATTCACCTAATCCATTCAGTGAACTGAAGTATGCTTTACCATGATTCACTTTTGTAAAATCCCTCACGAATTCTTTGAGATAGGGATCACGGGCGATCATGAATGTAGTGATAGGGATCTTTAGTTTTCTTGCATGAGCCGCAGCTTCCAGTGTTTTGTTTACGATCTTTGGATCAAGTCCAAAACTGTTCATGTAATACTCGCTGCCTTCTTTTAAACAAGATGGTTTTCCATCTGTGATCATGAAAATTTGTTTGTTGCTCGACTTTCTTCTTCTGAGTAATTCCAGTGCAAGATCCAAACCTGCTTTCGTGTTTGTGTGAAAGGGACCGACTTGCAGGTAGGGCAGTTCCTGAAGGGTAATAGGCCAGGCATCATTTCCAAAAACAATGATGTCTAAATGATCTTTTGGAAACCGTGTTCTGATCAATTCGGCCAGGGCCATTGCAACTTTCTTCGCAGGTGTTATTCTGTCTTCACCATATAGGATCATACTATGAGATATATCGATCATCAACACCGTAGATGTCTCTGTCTTCGAATCTGTCTCATGTATCACCAGATCATCTTCTGATAAATTAAACTCAGAACCACTTGATCTGACTTGTGCATTACGTATAGACTCTGTCCAGTCTATGGCATGCATAGGGTCACCATAGGAGTAGGGGCGGAGGTCAGCATTGAATTCATCACCAATGCCTGTATTCTTTGTTCCATGCTGTCCGGGGCCTCCTTTTTTTAATTTTCCGAAGATCTGTTCGAGCGCTAATTTTCGCAGACTTTGTTCAGTTAATGCAGTGGGTAAAAAAACATCTTTTTCCATCTTTACATAACCTTTCTTACTCATATCTTCAATAAATTGATCAACAGAATAGTCAGGTCCGGTAAGGTTATGTTGCTTATCCAACTCACGAAGCCAATCAATAGCTTCTTCTACATCTCCTGATGTATACGTCAGCAATTCAAGAAAAAGCTTCAATAGTTTTTCGAAAATACTGAGTTCTTCATCTTCCGGACTAAAAGATATAAAGCGAAATCCTTTCATTATATTTACATCATAAGATACATCTAATAGTTGTAAATTACCAATTCAAATTTACTTGTATATGAATTTTCTAGCCAGATTAGTTATTTCTTCGTTGGCAGTTATCTTAACTTCCAGACTATTGCCAGGTGTACATCTTGATGGTTATATTGAAGCTGTGATCGTAGCTGCAGTATTGAGTCTGTTGAATATTTTACTTAAACCTTTACTCATCATCCTGACCATACCATTTACCATTATCACTTTTGGATTATTTCTGTTGGTGATAAATGCATTGATCATTATGATCGCGGATAGTTTAATTGACAGTTTCCATGTAGAAGGATTTTGGTGGGCGCTATTATTCAGTTTAATATTGAGCTTTATTCAAACTGTTTTTGAATCTATTGCTACTGACAAAAGTTCAAGAAAGAATAATTAACGTTTACATATCCCATTGTAGGGACACCATTCACATCTTTTCACATCCGGAGTTTGGCTGAAGGGTACATCTTTGTCAAAGATCTCTGTGATCATTTTTTTCATTCCTTCTGTAAAGGGTTTCATGTACTCCGTATCAATAGCTACATCCGGAATGAAGTGAATATCTGCCGCAGGTTTTGCAACCTGGATAAGTCCCAATTTATAAGATAACTCAGGTGTTTCATTAAGCATCAACATACCGTAAAATAATAATTGAAAAACATAGCGTTGTTCCGGATCGGAAAAGATCTTTTCCAGATTTATGTTTGAAGGCAATTTTCCCCCGCCTGTTTTGTAATCAAGGATCCTTCTTTGTCCTGCTAATTCATCTATCCTGTCTATCTTTCCTCCAAATCGCACACTCAATTTCGGATTGATCTCTACTGCTTGTTTGATTTCTTTTTCAAGTTGGATCATCCGAAGAGATAACAATGTGTTATCATCAGTTATAAGTTCTGATTTTTCTTTTTGTAATCTTCGAAATAATAATTCATACAAGCTGATTTTATCCAACATGGCTTGTCCGGCTGGTTTCCCGCTTTTAAATCCGGCTTGTTTAGCCAACTGTTTATCCAGAACATCAGTCAGCTTAACTTTCATTTCACTATCAATCCATTTCCATGGGGGCGGATCCATTTCGAAAAGTTCATTTGCTACATCATGAAATACAGTTCCGAAATCAGCATGATTTAAAAATGAACTGTATTTTATTTTTTCTTTTAATCCGAGAACACTGTAGAAATAAAAACGCAGTTTACATGAGATATAATTTGAGAGCGCGCTGGGGCTTAGGTATCCGTTCTTTTCCGGATCTGTAAAGCGGCTTAACTTTTCGAAAACAAAATATGATTTTTGTATCTCAATTGGAATTGATGAGTTGCTGTGACCGGGGACAGAATATGTGTTAAGGTTTATATCTACATTTCCACCGGATCTTTCTTTCATTTCATGTTGGATCTGAAATAAGAATCTGCTTTTTTCACCCCCACCAAGTTTACCCGGTTCCGTATTGTATGTGAGATTTACTTCCGAAGCTCTTTGCAATAATCTGTAAAAGTGATAAGCTGCAATTGCATCATTTTCTTCAAAAGTAGGCAAGCCAAAACTTTTCCGAAGGATATAAGGGATGTAAGAATTCGTTGAAGAGGACATTGGCATTACTCCTTCATTACACGAAAGAATAAATACTTTATCAAAATCGAGTACCCTCGATTCCAAAAAACCCATGATCTGTATTCCGGCCAAAGGTTCACCAGAAAATGGAATACGTTCGGATGAAATAATTTCACGGATCAATTGCCAGGAAGTTTTTTCAGAGATCTCCAGTTTGTTTTCCTGCAAAAGTGATCTGAGTACATTCAGTCTGGAAGACAGGCGGGCAGCCGATTCAGCCAGTAGGGGAGCCTGGATTTCTTTTGGGATTTCCCGTAACAAAATGATCAATATGCCCTGGATCCAAATAATCACTTCATCTGTACTCGAAACTTTTTTAAGTATGAACTTGATATGATCTGGCATCGAATCAATTTGCTTTCGACTTATCGTCCTGGATAATTCATTGTCCTTGAACCAGGATTTGCAAAATTCCTTATCTAGTTTTTGAATACTTTGGTCTTCCAGAATACCTGTGAACTGGTCATGATATACATTTCCTTTATCGTCGAAGCCCTGATTTTGTAATGCTTCCAGAGCAATAATTAAATTATTTATAGATGAATATTTAAGTGGATAACCCATCGTGATATTCAATTGTCCAATTTCATCCGGTAGAGATTGAAGCACGGGCAAGAGCAAAGATTCATCCGGCAAAACGATAGCTGTTTTTCTTGGGTCAAAATCTTTTTGAGAAACTATTTTTGATAGTTCTTGTCCCAAAAGCTGTGCCTGTCCTATCTTTCCACTGATCCCATTAATATTTATCACTTTCTTTTCAGAAGCAAAATGATCTTGAATCCAATCTGTTTTTTCCGGATCGATAAGCTGGTTCGATCGAAGCAAATTTCCTGCTTCCATCTCCTTATTTTCATAATAGTAGGAATCAATATCCCAGAAGATCTTTGCATTTCCATCCTTGATAAGAGCAGAGATACTCAATTCTTCACTTTTTGATAATGCATATAATCCGCAGAACCAAATTTCGGAACCAAAAGTATTTTCAAATTTTCCGGATGTGATCTTATTGTATACTTCTCTGAATGCCGCACCTTCATACAGCCAGTTCTTTTGTCGTAATTCTTTATCGAAATCGTGGTAGATCTCTGCCAGGCGTGACCAGGTATGCAGAAAGGCATCCTTCAGGCTGCTCAAAGGTTTTTTATTCAGATCATTCCAGAATCTTTGTAAAGCCAATTGAGTTTCCTCATCACCTGCAAATCTCAGATCAATTTCTTTAAGGGCAACCAGATTTGAAAATAGCATATCCGGATCGGCCAGATATCGGTCGATGTCATCAAAATCTTTCAGGATCATTTGTCCCCAGGGATAGAACGCATCAAAGTCTTCTCCGGGTAAAAGTTTATCATGCACTTTATAGAGTAATGCCAAAAGTTGGAGATCATCCGGAATGGTATATCCTGAAGCAGAAATAAAAAAATCAGAGATCGACATGATCTTAGGTGCCCATGCCGGTTTCTGTAATTTCGCACCCAGTGTATGTCTGAAAATGGTACATGCACGACGGGTAGGGAATACCAGACAAACAGATGAGATATCTCTTTGTGTATCAGATATGAGTTCCTCAGCCAGTTGCTCAAGAAAAGTTTGCTTCATATTGGCTAAAGTACAAATTGAAAATCAGGTTTGCACAATCAAAATAGGTCAGGTATTGAAACAGCTGATTCATAAAATTTCAGACATGAAAAAAGCCCCCTCGATAAACGAAGGGGCTTTATATAATAGTGGTTAAAGATTAATTAACCATAGCTTTAAATTCAGCATTTTCGAAGTACTTAAGGAACTCCATATCTTCTTTAGCCATTTTCTTGTAACTGCTATCCATAGAGATTGCTTTACCAAGACTTGATGACATCAGACTCATATTGTTCATACGAGCAGCGATAACAGCTTTAAGGTAGTTACCATGAGCTGTATTAGCATCTGTACTGGCTTCCAACGTGCTCAAAGCACCTTCTTTGTCACCGTTCAACAATTTAGCTAATGAAGCATTGAATGACTTCGTAGCACCGTAGTTTGCAACAGCAGCACTGTAGTTTCCTTTCAGGATGTTTACGATTCCCATGTTCTCAGAAACTTCACTACCTGCACCACCTGCTTTTGCATAATATTCAGCAGCTTTCTGCTTGTCACCCATCATACGAGCAGTAACTCCAAGGTTATTCTGAACGATAGGATTGTTCGGAGACAAACGATCTGCTTTCTCGAACTGAACCATAGCTTCAGAAGCCTTACCCTGCATAGTATAGATGTGACCAAGATTGTTTGATGTTCTCCAATCCTGACCATATTTTTGCTCAGAAGTTTTGTAGATTCTTTCTTTTGCAGATAAATCAGTGGTCAAAGTAGCTGCATAAAGCATTTCTTCAACGCTCAAAGAGTCAGGTGAAGAAACAACTAAAGCTGTAATTTGCTCATCACTACGTCCTTTTTTCACAGCAACAATAGTTACTTTTGAACGACGTAATTTAGGCATGATGGTTTCAGCAACTTCATCAAATATCAATGCCATATTCTTCATTTCTTTTTCACGCACATCAGAATCTGAGTGCATTTGAAGAATACGTAAGATCAAATCTTTATCCTTTATATCAGAGGCAATCATCAGATCTTTGAAACCAACCCAATCTTCAGGAGTAGAAGTCAAATTGTAAAATTCTGGCTTAGTACCCATGTCCATTTTCAATTTCTTGAAAGTACCCATCATGTATTTAGAAGAAGTTTCAGCACGCTTTTCAGCAAGTCCTGCATTCAGTCTTTCTTCGCCATCAGGAGAAGCATAAGCACTGATATTTACACTACGGATTTCATATCCATTAGCATTTGCCATTTTCAGATAATCTTCAACAGCTTTGGTTTCAACTGAATTCTCAATTCCAAGATTTTTGATCTTGAAACTTGAGCTGAACTGTGAACTGTTGATCAGGTAATAAAGATTACCATCATAGTTAACTGGAACTTCTTTCTGGAAATCATCTTTTCCAACAATTGCTTTGTCATCAGCTTTAACAAGCAGAGGAGTTACAACCGTTGCATCAGCAATCTTAATCAAGGGTAATTCCTTTGATTTTGACTTGATAGTAGCTGTTGACTTTAATTCAACTTTAGAAACTTTCATTCCCGGCTCATAAGCCACTTTACCGTTATAGGCAAAAGATCCACCTTCTGAGTAACGGATCTTAGTTCCGCTACCAGTAACACTTTCACCAATTGTAAGGTAAGGTGCATACTCTTTTTGACCATTACTGTAAGTAATAACCGGTACTGTGTTTAGACTGGCTTTCTTGTTGAAATACTTAGCAGGATATTTGCCGCTAATGTTTAGGGCAACACTATCACCATGCAGTTCAAGAGGGTTCGGGCTAACTTCGTAGCTGATCTTTTCTGCATTTTTTACCATTTTACCGAGGCCGTTACAACCACTGATAATAACAGCAGAAGCAAATGCTAAAGCAAATACACTCAGTTTTTTCATCTTAATTTACGTTTAGTTTGGAAGTTCATTTCTATCAAAATACTAAAAATACCTGACATTTTATCAGGATTTGTTACTTAGCCTGCGAAGGTAGAGAAAAATATCTTCGAATTGAAACGTTTATAGAAACTTATATAAGAAATCAGCTTAATTCAACCAGTCAATACGTTTTAGGGAAGTGTATAATAAACAGCATTTTACATTTTCATAGCCCATCAATTCTAATTGCTCTTTATATTGGTTCATCTGAACCTCATGCGCCTTATCAGGCATACCGGATTTGAAATCTGCAATGATGACTTCATTTTTGTTAAAAATCACTTTATCTGGTCTTATCATACCGTTGCCCGGTAAGAGGATATCAGCTTCTGCCTTGTTTATAACTCCGGGTTCAAACCAATCCTTTACTTGTGGTATTTCAAGAATATTTTTAACCTGAATTATAATTTCATCCTTCATATCAGAAGGAATCTCCCCATTCAAAGTCATCTTATCGATCAAATGAATCAAGTCATCATACTTTACAAGTTTTGACAAAACTTCATGTATTGCCATTCCAAATAAGCGAGGATCTTCCGGTTTGGTTTCCATCAGATTCATTAAAACATGATTTACCCCTCTGGCTTTCCATTCAGCTCTTTTACTTGTCAGGATAAATTCAGTCAGCTCTTTACTCTTAAGTTCTTTGATCTTTCGCTTTGTAGGTAAGGATTTTTCACCTTCCATGTATATTCCGGACTCGGGATCCCAATCCCCATTCATTTTCTTGCTTTCCAAAATTGAATACAGCAAGGCATTTATTTTTTTAGGTTCATCTGTTACTTTCTTAGGCTTTTTTCCACTAAAAACATAAAGTCTGTCCTCAGGTCTTGTAAATGCTACATAAAGCATATTGATGCTATCGATCTTAACCATTTCATCTTCATGTACATATTCAGGTTCATACAAGCTATTTTTTAACCGGGAACTCACAGGTAGCGCGAAAGTCCCTGCTTTATCAAAAGGACTTTTCCCCTTTACCCAGAAATGACTATTGGGCATTGGAGCCATAGACCAATTCGCATAAGGCATAATGACCACAGGAAATTGAAGGCCTTTCGCTTTATGAACTGTCATTAACTTTATGGCGTCAGTAGAGTCACTGATGGATAAGGATGAATTAACCCCATCTTCCATCCAGTATTCAATAAAAGCGGGTAGTGATGAACCATTATCACGTTCATATTCCAATACCAGGTCAAGAAATTTTTGAACATAAGTATCTGCATGTTTTTGCATACCGAATACTCGAATCACATTGTTTGTCAGCTCAAGCAATGAACCTTCGTAAAACCCATTTCCTAATTTTCTCCTTCGATCGAAAAAACCTAGTTTTTCAATAAAGGAAATAGGGTCTTCCATGTATTTGTTTTCTGTAATTTCAATTTGCTCTTCAAATTTTTTTATACCCTGATACAGGGATGCAATAATTATTCTGTCTGTTGGATCTTCAAGAAATCGAAGTAGGTCGACAAGATAATTCACGGTTAAAGAGGAACCCATTTTTAAAGACTCTACGGAAACGATATCTCTAAAACCTTTCGAAAACAGGAAGGATGCGATCTTACTTCCCTGGTCATTTTTACGATACAATAATGCAATGTCAGATTTATCGTATCCAGTTTCAAGTAACTCTTGGATAGTTCCCCAAGTCCTTTCTAAAGCCCATTGAGAATCAAGTCCACCTATTTCTTCCAATTCATCTTCGACTTCATCATCCTCGGGTTCAAATTCAATTTGAATATAACCTTTACCTTCCTGAACTTTGCCGGGTTTTTGACTTACCTGTTCCTCACCGTAAGCAGTTGGAATAATACCTGTGATCGAATTCCCTCCATTTAATGTTGAAAGAATACTGAATAACTGATTATTGAATCCAATCACTTCATCTTTACTTCTGAAGTTTTTGTCAAGATAGATCTCTTCAGGTTTAATGATGGTCCCTATAGTATCGTTAACCGTATTCTGCAACAATTCCATATTCCCTCCACGCCAGCGATAAATACTTTGTTTAATATCTCCAACAACCATCACAAAATTGCCCTGACTCAAAGCATTCGTCAGTAGTGGAACCATATTGTTCCATTGCATGCTGGATGTGTCCTGGAATTCATCAATCAAAAAGTGTTTATATCTGTTCCCTGTTTTTTCATAGATAAAAGGTGCATCATCATTAGCAATGGCTTTGCTCAGGATCCTTCCCGTATCTGATATCATTACTTTTCTGTTGACCTTGCAATATTCTTTAACTTCAGTATGGATATCAGATAATAATCCGGTGAGATAAATAAGTTTTGCGGCTTGAATCGCAGTATTATAATTTAATTCATTTTCGAAAAAATATTGGATAATATCATTTGCTTTATGCAGAATATGAGCATCAACATATGCTATCATTCTATCACGATCCCGATTTGATTTTGAGAACCACACTTCAGCAGAGCCGCCACAATTCCTTATCCGCTGCCCTTCCATCACATTTTCAGGATACATTCCATCTGCTAATTTGAGAAATGCATAACCAATACCACCCTTTCCAAAAGCAATATCATCTATTGAAATATTACCTTTTTCTAATAGCTCCAGAATTTCTGTTGCTTTTGTCCGAATGATTTTTCGAAGTGGATAAATTTGATTGTGTATTTCTTCTTTAAATGTGCGAATAGATTCTCTTCCAGGCAATAATTCCGGATCCAGAACATGATCTTTAAAAAGCTCCGCTGCAAATTCCTGAAGATCCCCGCTTAATTGTCTGCTTTTATCCTCATCAAGTTTGCTTATCAAATATTCAACCAGCCATTTAGTGAGTTCTTCATCTGTGCCGACCTTTTCCATCATTTCTTTTACAGCCAGACTTGCTACATGTTTTGAATCTAATTCAAGATCAAATCGTGTAGAAATATTCAACTCCCTTGGAAATGCTTTTAAGATCCTGTAGAAAAAACTGTCTATGGTAGTTACTGCAAAACCGGAATAATCATGCAATATTTTTGAAAGAACCAAAGTTGCCCTGTGCGGAATATCAACATTGGGTAGGAGGGAAGCAAGGTCGTTTTCTAATGAACTATTTTCGCCGTTTTTTAATTCTACAAGTGCTGATATTATTCTGGATTTCATTTCATCCGTAGCCTTGTTTGTAAAAGTAATGGCCAAAGTTCTTGGCAGATCGCCAGGTTTATTCAGGACGATCCTCAAGTACTCTTTTACCAGTGTGTAAGTTTTTCCTGATCCTGCGGAAGATCTGTAAATGTGTAATCCGGCCATAATTATTTAAAAACGGAAGATACACAATTGAAAGGCAAAAAAAATCCGGAAAAAATAATTTCCGGATCTTAATAATTGCAATTTTAATTTAAGGATTTGTGACTTTTGACTTTATAGAAGCTTTTTGTTTATCATCGCTTTTATACTTCTGAGCAACCAACGGTAATACCGCATTATCCCCACTGTAATTTAGTGGCTTTAATCTGTAATATGCCAGACCGGAAATTGGCTTCAGATCATTGAAAGTATAAACCTGAACTACATTGCTGTTACCGGCACCCTTTACAAATCCAATTTGAGTAAATGTGACCGCATCTATTGATCGTTCAATTGTAAAACCTTTATTATCAGATTCAGATCTCGTAATCCAAGTTAATTTAACCTGGAGGTCTTCGATTTCTGTCAGGAAACCCAATAAGCTCATAGGCAAGTCCTGTTGTTTATAAGTTGATTTGATGACCAGATCATCAAGAACAGCACCTCCATTGCGCAAGCCATAAATATTTCTGCCAATAACAATATCCTCAGAATTTTTCCAAACCAGATTTTGCCCGGGAGCGTGTTGTTTTGACCAAACATTCACATTATTTACGAACAGTTCGAGTTTTCCTGACCATTCTGTATACAGAAATCTGTATGCTCTGAATTTTGAATCTAAAGGAATTTCATAATTACTAATTTCGGTAAATGTTCTTTCCTTTCCTTCAACATTTTTCAAGGTATATGTAACTGCTAATGCTCCTTTTCTTATTCCGAAATTAAAGTAAGATCCTCTTGAGTAAAAACTGCCACCCGGTATTTCATCCGTTCTGAAATTGATGGAGATGTCAATTCCGGAACTATTATACTGATCATTGGCTTTGAGAACAAGGCGTATATCTTTAGCAGTTGAGGCTGGAGCCAGTCCGCCATAGATCGGGTCAGCTGTATGTCCTGCTGAAACATCCTTATTGATGCTAATTGCAGATTCTCCAATATCAGCTTTCAGAGGATCATCATTTTTCCAGTTAAATTGAGTAATAATTTTTCCCGGATTGATCGGATCATCTTTTTCAGCGCCAATACTGCTTTCAGTATTGCCGAAATAGAGTAGCAGACCGGTAATGGTTGAAATGAATATTGCTGAAATTGTTACAACGACCAGCAAACGCTGCCTGCTTTTTATAGTCGTTCTTATATTGCCTGAAATTCTCATGGCTGCTCCTATTAATTCTTTATTACTTTATGTGTGACTGCAATCCCGTTATATAATACATTCAATACATATACCCCGGGACTCAGTTCATCAAGATCATTCAAAACCGATTCATTCATTCCTTTCTCTGCCTGATATTTTTCAGCTTTCATGAGTTGACCTTTTAAAGAAAAAAGTTGAATTTTTACTTCGCCGGCTTCAACAACGTTATATCGAGTTTCTATACGATCTCTAAAAGGGTTTGGTGCAACAGATTTTACATCTAATTGTGTAATGGGGCTTGCACCGATGTTTACAGATACTAATTCAGAGTATTTAAACTTGCCATCAAAATCTGTCTGCTTCAATCTGTAATAGGTAACACCAGTCCAGGGGTTATTATCAACCGATGTATATTTCTTTAAGCTGTTGCTGTTTCCTGCACCTTTTACTTTTGAAACAAATGTAAATTCCTGACCATCTTTAGATTTTTCGATAGTAAAGAAATCATTATCCGTTTCTGTAGCTGTGCTCCAATCCAAATATACTTTACCTGTATTATGAATAGCATTAAAATTGATCAGTTGTATTGGCAAAGGAGATGTTGTAGAACTCAAAATAAATGTACCCCATTTGTTTATGTCTTTTCCAATCACATATCCCGTGGAACTTGTGGTCCCATTTCTGAATCCTGATTGTAAATCCCACTGACCATTATATAACACAAGAGGTGAAATATTACCACTTCTTAATGCACTGATCAATGTATTCTCTATACCCGAATAATTGAAAGTGACATCAGCCGTGATCCCATTGGCATTGATCACCCAATACCTGTCAATTACATCTGTCAGTGATATGTCAATTCCATTATTCATAATTGAAGTTGCAGCGGCTCCCATTGTACTTAGACTGAATGGTTGGTTGTCAATTGTAGTTGCACGTGTAGAGATGGTCATATTGTTGCCTGCACCCATTTTTACATCAAAGGTCACAGGAATAAATGTTGAGGAGTTTTTTCCAAAGGGTATTATATGCGCTCCTAAACTTAGATTTTCCCAAACCAGAATACTTGGATTAAAGTTTTGATTTGTTTCGCTGACAATGTATCCATTGGTTCTTGAAATGGCATCCATTGCACCATTTTCGACAGTTAAAGCAAATCCATTTAAATTTAATTCTCCTGAGTTTAGTATCAATTTGTTTCTGACATAGACATTATTAGCGCCGGGTGCAGCATTCATTAATCCAAACGTAGTACCCAGGTTGATCTCCAAATTACCATACTTATGATGATTAAGATCGTTTATTCCCGGATTCAATCCAGTTAATTTCTGATTCATCATTGCATTATATTCGATGGTACTGTTTTCATCCAACCAATAATCCATATTACCCGAACTGCTGATCGTCGCATTCATTGTACCATTATATAATCCCATGGTATTTGTTGTTTTTATTCTTCCACCGGATTCAACACGTACTACAGCACCTGTAGGTGCTCCGTTTGAAACGATCTGTTTGTTTGCAATATTCAACACACCGCCATTTTCAACCACAAGATTATCTCCTGTTGGATTAACCAAACCGGCAACCAATAAATTCCCGGTTAACATTTCAAGAGTACATCCGGCTTTTATATATTGCTTAACATTTTGTATTGAGTTGTTCGCAGATCGCTTTAACTTCAATGTACCAAGCAAACTATAATTAATGATGCCGAAATTTTGTGTTGGTCCTGAAAATAGACCTCCGGATATATCGATGATTGGAGCTCTCACATCAATGATATGATTTACACCGTTTGAGTTATCATCAAAATTTATGGTACCATTTGTAAAGGTGAAATTTCCCTTAATTACAAAAGTGATCGGTGAAACAGATGCGATTAATGTATTATTTTTCAAATTTAATGTTCCACCTGTCTGTAAGTAATTACCAACCATATTTACTGTGGAAAGACCATCATTATTTTTTAGATTTAGGGTACCACTCAAAAGATCAATATCAGCTAAATTAATTACAAGGTCTCCGGCTAGTCTGGATAGATTCAATATTCCACCATTGATTTTTATTTTCCCACCAATATCCATATTCACGGTATGTGCTGCAATGGATGAACCATAATTGAAACTTGTATTACATCCGTTTGATTCAATGTTATTATCAACAGCAATAGTTTCGGTTCCATTTGAAGAGGAACTTATTATTTCTGAATTGATATTGCCATTGACGATTATAGATTTTCTAACAATCAAATTTAGTTTTGAATTATTTACAAATCCGGATAAAGTACTTAGCCCAATTCCACGAAACTTATCTGATGCTAAATTGTAATTGATCTTTAGAAATTCAGTCACTTCAAATTTGCAAGTCAGATTTAATAGGCTTATTCCATAAGACCCCATAAATACACCCCCATTTAGAGTTATGTTCTTAAATTTGAAGGTATAATATCCGCTGTTTGAACTACTTAAATTATAGATTCCTCTAAAGTCTCCAAAATTTTGCACATAAGAAGTTTTGACCTCCATTTCCACAAAGTTATTTCCAACACTCCAAATTCCGTCATTAAAAGCAAGTTTCACATTGGCATTATTTGTAAAATTTTCGGCAACTAATTTTACATTCCCGTTCCCATTGTACAACGCATAGAATGTCCCATTATTAACAATATTTGTTACTTCCAATTCGACTATTCCCGGATGGTTTCCACTATGTAAATAAAGTGTTGAGTTCAATCCAGTCAATGTGATATTTCCCATAGTAGTTTTGGCAAATAATCCGGACTTATCAAATGTTAGCCAGCATTGGTCTACAGTCAAGGTACCTTTTACCTGAAAATCTTTGAAGCCATTGTTCATGTCCCACTCATAAATGGTTGATCCTACTATAGAATTGAGAGTTAAATTCCCAAAATCACCATTCATGTAATTTGTCAAGGGAACATTATAATCAAACCATTTTTTTATGATCAATGTAGATGCAGCATCAAAGCTTTCTTTCCCTTTAGTGATAACACTTGCTCCGGCTAATGAATTATTTCCCGGATCGAAAATGAAAGTTCCATTTGCTCCGATCTCAAATTTCTTGTCTAATTGCATATCAATATTACCACCATTCATATTGACAAGTCCTTTGACAATAAAATCATCCAGGATATTTAATTTTTTTCCCGGAGTAAAGATCAAAGTACCACCTTGTTCAATGGTTAGTTTTTTTACCGATAAGTCCTGGTTCATTGTAACAGTTACCCCAATAGGAATTGTGACTTCATCACCTGATCCTGGGATCCCCAAAGGTATCCAGGTTGCATTTGAAGCCCAGTTACCGGACAATGCGATCTTTGCAGTAGCATATATTTCCTGTTTAATTCCCATAAGGAAAAACAAGAGAATCGCAAGCAGTTTGGTCAACTGCGATTTGTAAATATTTTTCATAATATTATTCTTAAAGGAATTAGTTTTGGTTAGTTAACAGCACTGCCATTTTAGAAACTTTTTCGCCTCTTATGACAGGATCCTGTGGGGATCTTAGTTTGTATTCAGGAACTTCAAATACCACTGCGTTTTCTTCTTCAACATACTCTTTTCCGTTGTAGGGTCCGTTCGTATCTTCATCAGCAACTGCCGTTTTAGGAGTTCCAATATTGAGATAGAATAACCAGCCCAAAGCAAGCATTACTACAAATACTGAAGTCCCGAAAATGATCATTCGAGTTGTAGTTTTTAGTTTCAGTTTGACGTTATTTTTCATCGCCATTTTTTTAGGTTTTTGTGATCGGTTGTTGATGTTTAATTATTAACCAAAATTAGTCGGACTGAACCCAAATTATTTAAAGATTACTCAACTTACTTACACTTGTAAGATGTTAGCTATTCTATCTTATTTATCGATAAGGGATTATGATGGCTAATTTAGTTTTCCTTCTCTGGACCTGGGTTGTAGAATAGTATTGCGAATTTTACTATAGTTTTTTACTTGATAAAATAGTGTAAGAATAATGCTAATATCCTTCAATTTAGACCAAAAAAAAGGAGCCAAATGGCTCCTTTTTAATTTTGAAAAGATCTTTACATTTCTGAAAATACGATGTCTTCCGAGGTGATGATCTGATTTTCCGATAATATTGCAGCACGTTCAATCACAGCTTTTAATTCACGGACATTTCCCTGCCATGGATACTTTAAAAGTACAGGTATAACCTCTTTTGAAAGCGTGATATTACCTAGCTTATTTTGAGTGCAAAATTCGTTCAAGAAACTTTTAGCCAATATTAATATATCATCCCCTCTATCTTTAAGAGGAGGAAGATGAATTAAAAAACCTTGTATTCTGTAAAACAGATCTTGTCTGAATCTACCTTCTTTTACTTCTGTCGCCAAATTCCTATTGGTTGCTGCCAATACCCTTACATCAAGTTTGATCGTCTTATTACTTCCAACTCTGACCACTTCTTTCTCCTGAAGAGTTCTCAGGATCTTTGTTTGAAGATTCAGATCCATTTCACCTATTTCATCCAAAAATATAGTTCCGTTATTTGCCTCTTCGAACTTTCCAATTCTTCTTTCTCGGGCATCCGTAAAAGCTCCCTTTTCATGTCCAAATAATTCGGATTCAATTAATTCTGTGGGTATAGCACCCATGTTAACTGTAACAAAAGGTTCTTTTTTTCTGGGAGAATTATAATGAATTCCTTTAGCGACTAACTCTTTCCCGGTTCCACTTTCACCGGTTATGAGAACCATGATATTATTGTTCTCAACCTTTTGGATCAGTCGTAAAGTTTTTAATATTTCTTTGCTAGTGCCAATGATCTGGGAATATTTATTCCTGTCTATGATCTTTTCTTTAAGTTCTTCAACCTCTTTTTTGAGGCTCACATTTGCACTTAAATTATTTACGGAATTGACAAGATTTATTACTGCATTATCATCTTTAACAATATAGTCCTGAGCTCCGCTTTTATAGGCTTCTACAACTACACTTACATCATTTTGTCCGGAGATAAG
>JBBKWX010000128.1:0-3390 GCA_037969175.1 Bacteroidia bacterium
TTGTTCGGTAAATCAGAACCGGTAGATATCCTGACCGTAATCAATGAATTAAAAAGTACTGCAGAGCTGGAGCTGGCAGGAGGTGCATATTATGTGTCTCAACTTTCTAATCGGGTGGCTTCAGCTGCCAATATAAAAAGACATGCGCATATCATTCTTGAAAAGCATATTCAACGTGAGCTGATCCGTGTATCAACCGAGATCGTAACGGATGCTTATGAAGATACTACGGACGTTTTGGGATTGTTGGATAGAGCAGAACAAAACCTTTTTGAGATCGCTGAGAAAAATTTGAAAAGGAATTTCTCGGATATGCAGGATTATTTAAAACTTGCGATAGAAGGGATACAGAAAGCCAGAGCACAAGGCGATGGTATTACCGGTGTTCAGAGTGGATTTACGCATCTCGACAGGGTCACTTCAGGATGGCAGAAATCAGATCTGATCATTGTGGCAGCTCGTCCGGGTATGGGAAAGACCGCCTTTACACTTACACTTGCGCGTAATGCAGCAGTACAGTTTAAACGACCTGTAGCTTTCTTCTCTCTGGAGATGGGTGCAGTGCAATTGGTAAATCGATTGATCTCGGGAGAAACGGAATTACCTGCTGAGAAATTAAGAAAAGGTCAGCTTGAAGAATATGAATGGGCGCAGTTAAATTCCAAGATCAGATCATTAACTGATGCTCCAATTTATATAGATGATACGCCGGCTTTATCCATTTTCGAATTGCGTGCAAAATGTCGTCGACTCAAGGCTCAAAAAGATATTGAACTCATCATTGTCGATTATTTACAGTTGATGACAACAGGTGGCGATAATAAAAGTGGCAACCGTGAACAAGAAATCAGTTCTATTTCACGTTCTTTAAAAAGTATTGCAAAGGAATTGAATGTACCCGTTATCGCACTTTCTCAGCTGAGTCGTGCTGTAGAATCGAGAGGTGGAGATAAGCGTCCACAGTTGAGTGACTTAAGAGAATCGGGAGCGATCGAGCAGGATGCGGATATGGTTATTTTCATTTACAGACCGGATTATTATAATATTACAGAGACTCAGGATGGAGAACATCGCGACTTGAGAGGTGTGGCAGAGATCATAATTGCAAAGCACAGAAATGGTTCTTTGGAAAATGTCAATCTCCGATTCACAGATAAACTTGCAAAATTCTCTGATCTTGTATCAGATGATCTGATCACAGAAGCTTATGATGATGCACAATATGGAAGTGGTAATTTGATAAAAGCTTCACGTATGAATATGGATAATGACGAAAATTCACCTTTTTAAACTATGAAAAAATTCATCCTCTTTTTGATCATTACTTGTTGCAGCATTGTTAAAGTTGATGCAGCTTATGTGTTGATTCCCATGGATGAATCTCAGACCAATCATCTGAAGGCATATGGAATTGCTTATTGGATTTTGGCCAAGGAAGTGGATGTAGAATGGTTATTGAATTACCGAGGCGGAAGTTTTATGTTTCGTCAGGATGCTTCATTTGAAAAAGAATGCAACATTCGGGGTGTGAAATATCAGGTCATTGCTGACGTCCAGGCACAAAGTATCCGCAACGAGATCTCAGATCCGGAAGTGAATATGGATATTGTGAAGCTTGAAAAAGCTCCGAAAGTTGCTGTATACACTCCCAAAACCTATCAGCCCTGGGATGATGCTGTAACGCTGGCCATGACCTATGCAGAGATCCCTTATGAAGTTGTTTATGACGAAGAGATCCTGACCGGGAAACTACATTTGTACGACTGGTTGCATTTGCATCATGAGGATTTTACCGGGCAATATGGAAAGTTTTATGCAGCGTATGCGAATGCTCCCTGGTATCGTGAGCAGGTTAGAGATCTGGAGAATTTAGCTGTGAAGATGGGTTATAAAAAGGTCTCTCAATTAAAATTGGCGACTGCGAAAAGCATCAAGGATTTTGTAGCCGGAGGCGGGTATTTATTTACCATGTGTTCAGCTCCTGATAGCTATGATATGGCTCTATCTGCAGAAGGACATGATATTTGTGAATCAATGTATGATGGCGATCCGGCCGAATCTAACTTTAACAAGAAGCTGGATTACAGCAAGACTTTTGCGTTCAAGGATTATCAGATCAGCACAAATCCTTTGGAATACAGAAAATCGAATATTGATGTAAGTCAGACCCGTGGCTTTATTCCACGTGAACAGGATGTTTTTACTTTGTTTGATTTTTCAGCTAAGTGGGATCCGATCCCAACCATGCTTTGTCAGAATCATGAATCAGTGATCAAAGGATTTATGGGACAGAGCACAGCATTTCAGAAGAGTCTGGTAAAAGCCGATGCGCTGATCATGGGTGAGAATAAGGCGTTGGATGAGGTGAAGTATCTACACGGATCTTTTGGTAACGGTACATGGACTTTTTATGGAGGCCACGATCCTGAAGATTATCAGCATATGGTTGGTGATCCACCAACGGATCTGAATCTGCATCCCAATTCCCCGGGCTATCGTTTGATCCTGAACAATGTTCTTTTCCCTGCTGCGAAAAAGAAGAAGCAGAAAACCTAGGCTGAAGCCTAACACCTAACATTTAACACCTAACAACTAAGGAAATTAAAATGATAAATTCTAAATATTAAATGCTAAAGTGTGAGATAGCAGAGAAGCATTAAAAACACTTATCAATTTTCACTTCTCACTTCTCTCCAAACACTTAACATCTAGCACCTAACACCTAAGTAATTTAAAATTCTAAATTCTAAAGTGCGAGATCGCAAAGAAGAATCTTTCCGTATTAATCTATGTCTTTATGTCTCTATGGTGAAAAAAACTTTCCAGTTTTCTGCTATCAATTTAAACTTACTTTATTAAATCCTTCTTCATCATTTTCAAGTCCGTGCATGATCAGAAATTCATTTAATTCTTGATCCGTTGTTTTATTTTTATGATGCTCATATTGAAGTTGAATATATTTTTCAGTTATCGGAAGGCTTTTCATATCCTCACTGAAAGCAGCAAATCCGGAATCCCATTCAAATTTTTGTAATGCTAATTTCTTTTCACGAACGTTTTCCTCACTGAATTGCATGACTCCTTCAAGTATGTCATTTAGAGAAAAGTCTACTCCCATTTTAAACAATACATGAACATGATCTTGCATTCCACCAATCTCAATTACTTCGCATTCAAAACCATCGAATTGAAATTGCATCAGAGCATAAAGCTCATGTTCAAGATAAGAATCGATAGTTTTTTGCCGGTCTTTGGTATACAAGATCGCATGAATATAGATCTGGTGAAACACTTCAGAATCAAAGTCATCATATTCATCGAAGTCATCAAAGTTGTCAAAGTCTTCTGCGTTGATCATTTTGTTAGATTTTATACTGACAAAGTAACAAC
>JBBKWX010000129.1:0-7615 GCA_037969175.1 Bacteroidia bacterium
TAAAGAATAAAATTAATTTTGGAATTTCCCACTTAGGGAGTTCAAATTACCGGCTTTATCAGAAACCTTCAGTTCATAGCTGAGGGTTTCGCCATTTTTAAACGAAGACAGATCGGGTAACAGGATTCCTTTTTTTGCATCAAAATATGCACGATGCCAGGCACCGTTTATTATCAATGTATAATCATCAATTCCTGAAAGTCCGTCCGATATTTTAAAAGAATGGGTTTTATTTTTCAATAAAGTGATCAGCGGGCTTTGCTCATCTTTCATAAGTATGAATCTTCCAAATGATCTGAGGCTTGCAGTGATCTCCTTTTCATTTACTTTATTACTTTCAAATAAGAGCTCTCCGGAATCAGATCTCCGAAATACACATAACTTATTGGAAAAGGGGATATCCAGCTTTTTAAGATCCAGGCTTAAAGTATAAGATTGATGAACGGGAATATTATCCTGACCAATAATAAATTCAAAGTTTGAAGATGCATTTTTCACAACCGGGATCAAACATATTCCGGTAGTATCATAAATGGTATTGGGTCCAAAACTTAAACTGATTCCCTCAAAGCTCAGACTATTTTTGACTCCGGGGATGAGTTTAATACCTGATTCGCATTCCAATTCTTTGGTTTCCCATTGCAAAGGTTCAATTCCAACACAGTCAAAATCTAAAGTAGAAGTATTGCCGGAGCCATCTTTTACAACACATTTGAATTTATACACATTGCCGGGTATAGAATTTATTATTCCACGATTGAACAAATGTTTGTATCCCGAGAATCCATCTCCGGGCAAAACATACATTCTGTGTATGATCTTTTTTTCCTTGATTCGTTTACTGTAATCTGTCTGAGCATTTGAAAACCGGGTTTCCTCAAATGAGAACTTTCCGAAATCCGCATAAAATATTGAACGGTCATATAATTGAAGGTCTATGGATCTCACGCCATTCTTACCATCAGAATTTTTTTGCGGATCGAAACATTCAATTCCAAATCCGATAGTGCCGGATATCCTGAAGGGGGAAGGCAGTTCCGTTTTATAGATCCCGTTGTTACCAGTTACCGGTATCAGAAATGGTTTCATATTTCCTTCAGCCTGACTTCCATTCGACATAGGATAGATGTAAATAGACTTTATTATAGGAAATTCATTATCCTGAATCATCAATCCAAATTCTAATGGATCTACGGGTTTTTCAGAAGCAGTTTCCCGGATCTCAAAATGCAGATGTGGGCCACCTGATCCACCACTATTACCGCTTAATGCGATCTGATCGCCCCGTTTTACCTGTAAACTGCCGGATGGTGGGTGCCAATCAATTTCATTTTTTCTTTGAGCATATTGCTGGATCCGGGACAGGGAATCAATTGTTGATGAAAATGAAGAAAGATGACCGTAAACTGTTGTTATTCCTCCGGGGTGATTGATATATAAGGCTTTTCCATAGCCGTATGGAGAGATCTTGATCCGTACGATCTCTCCATTTTCTGCACAAAAGACAGGAAGTCCTTCTCTGCCTTGGGTTTTCAGATCAATACCGGAATGAAAATGATTTAATCGGGGTTCGGCAAAGCTACCACCCGATTCAAGTGGGATATTTAAAGGCGGAAATAATGCTTGTTGAGATTTGACCGGATAAACAAATCCAATTAGAAAGATATAAACGATCAAAAAATGGTTCTTCAATCTCATTAAGTTACATAAATGCATGGCTTGAAAGTATTCAATTTTTATTTAGAAGGAAAATTTATAGTATATTTGAGCAACACCAGTTTAAGTTGATTATGGCGAATTCAAATGATCTGATTATTGGGTTGGAATCAAAAATTCAAAAATTAGTAGATTTGCATCGTAATCAGCTAGCTGCTCTGAATAAGCTGACAGAAAATAATCAGGAACTCAAGATCGAGATCGAAGATTATAAAAAGAAACTAGCTGAAGCAGAATCGCAAGCCGGTGTTGAACAACTCGCAAGTGCGATATCAGGGTCTGATCGGAATTCCCAGGATATCAAATTAAAGATTAACCAAATGATCAAAGAGATCGATAAGAGTATTAATCTCCTTGAAAACTGAAAATTAACATCCACATGGATGAACTTTCAATAAAAGTGGTCATTGCAAATCGGACTTATCCCCTCAAGATAAACCGTGCTGATGAAGAGAATGTGCGCAGGGCAGCAAGTGTTATAAATGAGAAGGTAAGTGAATATGAACAGAATTTTGCTGTTCGTGATAAGCAGGATCTTTTGGCAATGTGTGCATTGCATATGGCAACGGAATCACTTAATGTGGTTTCCGGTGATCTGAAAGATGAATTAAATGGAAAGATCACATCCATAGACAATATGCTCGGAGCATATCTTGCAGAAGTTGACAGGCCTGTCTGATAACACAGGACGTTCTTTAAAAATATAAGGGTGCTTTTATAAGCAAACCATAAAAGTATACCCGTGTAAATTCTGATCTTGTTTTAAACTCAACACTATTACATTGGAGTTAAAGCTCAAAAGTAATGAAAGCAGGCCTCAATCGGTGTTCGCACCGTTCCTTAACCGGACATTGGAAGCTTGAACTGCTTGGCAACTCCACCCATGTCAATTTGGGGTTTAAAATGAATGAATTTATGCGGGTATTTTTTTTTCCGTAAGGTGAACTTTAATTAAGAAAAACAAAATGGGAATTGAATCCATAATTATCGCATTGTTATTTCTGGCTGTCGGGTCAGGCGCTACTGCGGTATTCATGAAAAAGGTAAATAAAGGCAAAGAAGAGATTGCCTTGGCCAAAGCAACACAGATCATTAAAGATGCTGAATCACAGGCTGAAGTTGTCAAGAAAGATAAAATGCTGGAAGCAAAAGAGCGTTTTCTTCAACTTAAAAGTGAACATGAAAAGCATATTTCTGAGAAAGATAAGGCGATCAATATTGCTGAAAACAGAGTCAAACAAAAAGAATCTACGCTGAGTCAAAAGCTGGAACAAGCTACCAGGAAACAATCAGAACTTGATACCACTCAACAAAATCTAAGTCACCAGATCGAATTGTTGGAAAAACGCAAAGATGATCTGGATAAGATCCATCAAAGACAAGTTTTGTCTCTCGAAAAAATTTCAGGTCTTTCTGTAGAAGAGGCTAAGTCTCAGTTGGTAGAAGCTCTCAAGAATGAAGCAAAGACCGAATCCATGTCATATGTAAAAGATATCATGGAAGAGGCTAAAATGACAGCCAATAAAGAAGCTAAGAAGATCGTCCTGCAAACTATACAACGTGTAGCTACTGAAACGGCGATTGAAAATTCAGTCACCATTTTCAATATCGAAAATGATGATGTCAAAGGTCGTATCATTGGTCGTGAAGGAAGAAATATACGTGCATTGGAAGCTGCTACCGGCATTGAGATCATTGTGGATGATACGCCTGAAGCAATCATTCTATCCGGATTTGATCCGGTAAGAAGAGAACTTGCACGTCTAGCGCTGCATCAATTGGTAACGGATGGCAGAATACATCCTGCCAGAATTGAGGAGGTTGTTGCCAAAGTAAAAAAGCAACTCGAAGAAGAGATCATAGAAACCGGAAAACGCACTACCATCGATCTGGGTATTCATGGACTTGCTCCTGAATTGATCCGTATGGTAGGCAGAATGAAATATCGTTCTTCTTATGGACAGAATCTGTTACAACACAGTAGGGAAGTAGCAAACCTTTGTGCTATCATGGCCGCTGAGTTAGGACTGAATGTAAAGTTGGCTAAACGTGCCGGGCTATTGCATGATATTGGAAAAGTTCCGGATGATGAGCCTGAATTACCGCATGCTATATTAGGTATGAAGTTGGCTGAAAAGTTTAAGGAGAATGCTGAAGTATGTAATGCGATCGGTGCTCACCATGATGAGATAGAGATGAATAGTATGTTGTCGCCGATCATTCAGGTTTGTGATGCCATATCCGGTGCCAGACCGGGAGCCAGAAGAGAAGTTGTTGAGCAATATATCAAACGGTTGAAAGATCTTGAAGCACTTGCATTATCTTATCAGGGTGTTGAGAAAACGTATGCAATCCAGGCGGGCCGGGAATTGAGAGTGATTGTTCAAAGTGAAAAGATCACGGATCAACAGGCAGAAGTTCTTTCATTTGATATCAGCCAAAGGATACAAACAGAAATGACCTATCCGGGTCAGGTAAAAGTTACTGTTATCAGAGAAACAAGGGCAGTCAATATTGCTAAATAGTTTCTATGCATCAGTGCAATTCTTAATTTTTCCGGTACTGCTTATACAGTACCGGTTTTATTTTAATGCCAGGAATGTTCGACAGATTAATACCCAGGTCTGAATTTATCAAAAATGTAGCAACCTTAACTTCAGGTACTACTGTTGCTCAGGCTATTCCGGTATTGATATCACCCATTCTTACCCGATTATATACACCCGAAGAATTTGGTGTTTTTGCACTTTTCATGGCGCTGGTAGCCATGTTATCCGTTATAGCCAGTTTGCGTTATGAATTAGCGATAATGCTTCCTAAGGACATCAGGGATGCCATTAATATTCTCGCGCTTTCCTGGATCATTGTAATTGGAGTAAGTACCTTATCTTTTTTGATGATCCTGATCTTCAGAAGTGAGATCGGTGGTTGGCTTGAACAGCCTGAACTGAGTGCCTGGTTGTATCTAATACCTGTTGTCGTATTTTTTATGGGTATTTATCAGACCTTGAATTATTGGTCGACCCGGCATAAGACTTTTGGAAGGAACGCCACCAGCAGGATCTCTCAATCTTTGACCACCAGTGGTGTACAACTTGGAACAGGTTACGCAGGAGCAGCAGCCGGCGGATTAATTACAGGTGCTGTCTTAGGTCAGTTTGTTGCAACATTGGTGCTGGCAGCAAGAAGCATGAAAGATATTCGCCCACATTGGAATCTTGTTTCTAAAGCAGGAATGCGGGAGAATTTGAAGAAATACAGAAGCTTTGCCAGAGTAAATAGTCCGCATGCGCTTATCGACTCGTTTCAGGACAATGGCATTGTATTTTTATTGACTTATTATTTCAAGGAATCGATCACCGGATTTTACGGTTTTGCTTTCCGAATCCTCAAAGCCCCTTTATCTCTTATAGGATCTTCCGTTTATCAGGTCTTTTACCAAACAGCGAGTGAATATCATAATGAGAACAAGGACCTTAGACCGATGGTGCTTAAAATGTACACAAGACTTGCTCTATTGGGAATTTTGCCTTTTGCGACCCTGTTCTTTTTCGGACCTCAATTGTTTGCCTGGGTATTCGGGGATAATTGGATGGAAGCCGGAGTTATTGCATCCATACTTACTCCCTGGTTATATTTAAATTTCATAGGCTCTCCTGTTTCTTGTATGGCTTTGATCAAGAACAAACAAGGAATGGCGATGATCTTCACGATCTTAGATGTTACAGTTCGGATATTTGCATTAATATTTGGAGGAATAAAGGGCGATTATAAGTTGTCATTTTATATCATCACCGGATTCTCAAGTTGTATAACTATTTTTGGTTTGTGGTGGTATTATCAGATAGCAGCACCAAAAGCAGGAGGCTACGATGCTTGACAGAGTGAAAGCGTTATTGAATTTAGGGAAGGAGATCCAACGTCTTCCAAAAGTTGATATTGATCTCAAATGTACCACAGAGGAGTGCACAGCTCTTTATAATTCATTTACCCGTCCACATAGCAAATTACCGGTAGTTAAAGCCAAAGTATGGGGTGTAGCAATTCTGGACCTGCGAAATTCTAATACGGAAGAAGATTACCTGAAAAGTGTAGGGGGGAAAAATTCTGCAGCTTATTTTGCCCGAAAAGCAGAAAGAGCAGGATATGAATTCAGGTCATTTAATGTGAATGATGAACTTGAAGGGATCTATCTTGTTAACACCTCTGCTTCAGAACGTCAGGGCCACAGCATGGCTGAATGGTATGCAACTAAACAAGAAAAAATAAATCTAGCAGGAAATTATTTATGCCGTGGGGTGTATCATGGGGATAAATTGACAGCTTATGCATTTATTGGGATCTTTGGGGAATTAGCTATCATTAGCAATATATTGGGGCATGCAGAACATTTGAAAGAAGGAGTAATGTATAAACTGGTTACTGGCCTCTGTGCTGAACTTGCAGTTTCAGATAGTGTCCGGTTTGTGATGTATGATACGATATTGGGAGCTTCTCCTGGCTTACGAATGTTCAAGGAGAGATGTGGTTTTGAAGCACATCGTGTAAATTGGAAAAAGTGATGGGTGTAGCCAGGCGAATCATAAATAGAATTTATGCTGATTATTTGATGCCCTCCCGGATCAATGAATACAGATCTATATTAACAAATGCTTTGGAGCAAGGCTATTTGTTCATAACGATGAATGAGTTTCAGAAATTAGTAAGAACGGGAGCATTATTAAAAGATCAGAAATATTTCATCAATAGACACGATATAGATACCGGCTTAAATTTCACGCATGAGTTCTTTGCTGTGGAAAAGGAATTAGGGATTAAATCGACATATTATTTTAGGTTATCAACTCTGGATTTCGATTTAATGAAAGAGATCGAAGCATTTGGAAGTGAGGCCAGTTACCATTTTGAAGAGCTTGCAACCTATGCAAAAAAACAAAGAATAAAGAGTAAGGATGATATTTTGAAATCTTTACCTCAAATAAGAGATGAGTTTCGGGATAACTATTTGCTCATTCAAAAAGCTACAGGAAATGCTCTAAAAACCTTAGCTTCACATGGTGATTTTGCAAATCGTATTTTAGGACTGACAAATTCAATAGTGATCGATGATCAGATAAAAACTGCTCTTGGAATTGATGCCGAAGTTTATGAAACGGATTTGATCGGTCAATGCGAGATGTATATTTCTGACGATGATTATCCTGCACTATTCAAGCCAATGCATCCCGATCAGGCTTTGAAAAATGATCCAAAAGTGATACAAATGCTGACTCACCCCAGGCATTGGAAAAGAGATCTTATATCGAATACAAAAGAAAATATAACCCGCATCAAGGAAGGACTTCTATATGGGGCTTAAACAAATTATAAGAAGATTATTGTATCCATATCGGAGATGGAAAGCAAATTCTATCCGACCCAGAATGGTTGGTGGATTTATGCGCGGGGATGGTTTCTTTTTAGCAAAGACCAGGATCAGCAGCAGCACATTTATTGATGCTCCTCAAAATTTGGATATTGCAGATGATGTATTTGTAGGTCATTTTAATTTCCTTGAAGCATCAAATGGGATCAAAATTGGAACAGGTTGCCAGATCACGAATTATGTAAGTATGATCTCACATTCTAGTCATATGGCTATAAGATTATACGGAGCTGAATATAGCAAAACAAGAAACCATATTTCTTATATCAAAGGAAGCATAGTTATTGGTGACTACACCTTTGTAGGACCCAACTCAGTGATCATGGCAGGAACTGTGATTGGGAAAGGATCGCTAGTTTCAGCTTATAGCTATGTGAAAGGCGAATTCCCTGATTTTTCTATTATTGGAGGAAATCCTGGAAGAGTGATCGGTGATACACGTAAACTGGATAAACGATATATTGACCGTAATCC
>JBBKWX010000130.1:0-6545 GCA_037969175.1 Bacteroidia bacterium
ATGATGGATATTAAAATTTCATGAGAGAGTGCCGTTTCTAAAGTTCCAATTGTTTCTTTGATCAAATTGGTTCTGTCATAGAAAGGAATGATTGTTAACTGACTTGTTCTTCCATCTGCCAAAACTTTTTTAGGCAACCCGGGCGCAACTTCAACAATCCTTTGCTTTACATTATTGATGACAGCAAGAGGGTTAGAACCAAAGCGGGCTACTACTACTCCCCCAACGACTTCAGCTCCGCCTTTATCCAAGATTCCTCTTCGGGTTGCAGGTCCCAAACTCACAATTCCAATATCCTTGATCCGGATGGGAACATTTTCATTGACCTTTACCACTGCCTTTTCAAGATCTTCAACACTCTTGATATAGCCAAGGCCTCTTACCAAATATTCCGCTTGATTTATTTCAATGGTCTTAGCTCCTACATCCAGGTTGGCATTTTTTATTGCCATCATGACCATGTCCAGACCTATGTTGTAGGCCTTCAAAGCATCCGGATTTACATCAACCTGATATTCTCTGATATATCCTCCTATGGATGCAACTTCAGAAACTCCATCCACACCATTCAATCCATATTTTACATAGAAGTCCTGAACTGTTCGGATCTCATGCAGATCCCAGCCACCGGTAGTATTGCCAACAGAATCTCTTCCTTCCAATGTGTACCAGAATACCTGCCCTAAAGCTGTAGCATCCGGTCCAAGTGTTGGCTGAACGGCATCAGGTAAAAGTCCGGATGGAAGTGAGTTGATTTTTTCAAGGATCCGTGTTCTCGACCAGTAAAATTCTGTCTCTTCTTTAAAGATCACAAAGATGCTTGAGAAGCCAAACATGGAGGAACTCCGGATTGATTTCACACCGGGAATTCCCAATAAGTATGTTGTTAATGGATAAGTGATCTGGTCATCAATATCCTGGGGAGAACGACCCGGCCATTGAGTAAAAACAATTTGCTGGTTCTCTCCAATATCAGGGATCGCATCAACGGGTACCGGGTCATTCGGGAGAAATGAAGTCTTCCAATCAAAAGGTGAGGTAACCAATCCCCAACTAACTATCAAAATCAAAAACAAGAATGTAACTAACTTGTTTTCAAGAAAATATCTTATTATTTTATTAAACATAACATCAGATTATTTGAACAAAAAAGTTCAAGACCACGAGGTCTTTTTAGGCACGAATTATTCGCACCCTATAATCACTGATGTTAATTATATAAGGAATGAAGAAATAAGGATAGGGATATCCTGCTTTAATAATGGAGGAGAATAATCCAGATATTCTGCATGAAGAATATCTGCATCTTCAATTAAAAGATCAGATGTTGCCGCGAAGGCATCAAGAAAAACAATGTTGTTGGCTAAAGTAATTTTAGCAGAATTTTGGTACTCATTGATTACTTGAATCTGTACAATGTCATCGTTGCAACAAGCCTGGGAATTGAATCCTGGCAGATCAGAGGAATTATCACATGATGCATCATCATTATCCATTCCGCATCCAAGATCCTTCGAGCCAAAATGTAGTGATGAGTTTACAGCTATTCCACCACAATAATGCGTTGCCCAATTCAATCCCACATTGGTCATGAGCATAAAAAGGGCAATAATTATGGCAATTGATTTCTTCATTTATTCAGGTAAGTTACGAAATAATCGCAAACTCTTGTGGTTTAAAACTCACTAATTTCCATTTAATTACATGAAACAGACCTAGACTTCGTATTAGCGATCAATCTATGAGTGTAAAATATTTCCCGCAGACTTCGCAGATTAATGCAGAATGAACAACCTCTGTGTTTTCTATGTCTCCATGGTGATTTTTTTTTCGAACTCAAACCCAAACATCTTAGTGAAACTATGTTTACTTGTGTATTCTAAGACTTATCCAAATTTTTAGCGCATTAAATTTACAAATGCAAGTCTAAAGGACCTTAGTGGTAAAAGACATTCTCAACACCCCTGAAACAATTCTATATCTTATCAACTTTGTTTTTATATCATTAGGAAACTATCGAATAGAAGTTTCTAATAATCACGAGAGAATTTTCAATCAACAAAAAACTTTACAGCCACTCCTGACTTGTTCATACTCACTAAATAAATTCCGGATTGTAGTTTTCCGGGATCAAATTCCGCTCTGAATTTTCCTGCCGATATAGCATGTCTGCTGATCAATCGCCCTGTAATATCTGTAACGATGATATGATCATCTATTGATGCATCAGCGCGGATTATTTCAAGATGACCGGTTCCTGAGTGATGAAAAACCTGAATGACCTGAGACAATTCACTTCTTCCGGTAATTACAAAAACTGCTGATGTAGCACTGCATCCATTGGCATCAGTTATGATCACCGTATAGCTACCGGGTTGGGCTGCGGGATAAACAGCATTATTGTGCCCTAAGGGCTGCCCGTTTTGATACCACTCATAGCTATATCCACTAACAGTTGAAAGATCTCCATTTGAAAAACTGATCAACGGCTGTGGTGGTCCTGAGATCAAAACCTGAAGATTCAAACCTAATTGCTGAATATAATTCGGACAAACAGATGGTGCTGCACTGAAGCTGTAAAAGCCAGAAGCAGTGAGGTATAATGTATCCTGATTTGCACCCGGGATAGGATTACCATTGAAGGTCCATTGAATATTCACAGATCCCTGAGGTCCTGCTACAAAATATGCAGTATCGCCCGGACAAACCAAAGTTTCTCCGTTTTGGCCTATAGAAAAATCACCACCTGAAATAGCATATGGAAAAAGGAAAGCCCATCCATCCACAAGTACTGAAGGACTAGTATATGTATTAGCACCCAAAGTTACTTCGACCGAAAAATTAAAACCTGCACTGTTTGAATAATCTACTACATAATATTGCTGATTAGCTCCACTGATGGGATTCCCATTTCTGAACCACTGATAGGTATCATAGTTCTGTGTCCATAACGTATCTGTTTCGTTCGGACAAAGGATCAGATTCGAAGGAGTAATTGTTGGTGTCTGTGCTTGCACCATCGTGGGATTCATTAAAATCAAAAATGCAGTGAAAAAGAAAAAATTTGAAAAGTGTTTCATAACAGAAGACATTTAGAAAAATCGATTAAATAAATTTATAAAAAACATATTTAAAAGAGAAGGCTGATTAAACTTTTGTCGTCTAATATCATCCATATCACTGTTATTATCGTGCATATTATTAATAGCTTTGAATCTCCAAATAAACCATCCATGAAACTTCTATTCTCTACACTTCTTTCACTTCTCACTTACACTTCAGGCATTGCCCAATGGAATACTATCACTACTATCAACACCCCTGTTTGTGCAATGCCAAACAAGCAGGATGATGCAAGAATTGTAACAGACGGAAAAGCAGGGGGCATAATTTCTTGGGTAGATGCGAGAGTCACATCAGGTCTGGGTGATATTTATGTACAAAGATTGAACTCTAGAGGGATCCCACTTTGGACAACCAATGGGAAAGCAATATGCAATGATCTTGCAGATCAAACAGCACCTGTAATTACTGAATCCATAGATGGGGGTGCTATCATAACCTGGCAGGACTGGCGAAGCGGCGACCGTGATATCTATGCTCAAAAAGTTGATTCCTCAGGGAATGTTTTATGGATGACAAATGGCATTGCTATATGTGCTAAAGTTACACATCAACGAAGTCCTAAAATCCTGAATGATGGACTTGGAGGGGCTTACATTGTATGGGAAGATTCTATCAATGGTGCTTATGATATTTATCTGCAGCATGTAAATGCATCGGGAAACTTAAGCTGGAATTCAACCGGAATAGCTGTTTGTGCAGCAGCAGATGCACAGATCAATCCGAGATTGGTTATGGATGGTTCAGGGGGAGTTATTGTAGTTTGGCAAGACAGAAGAAATGGAATTGATTATACTGTTTATGCTCAGCGAATTGATGCAGCAGGTATTCTTCAATGGGCCGCAAATGGCATTGTAATATGCACAGCAGCAGGAGCTCAGATTAATCCCAAGATGAGCAGTGATGATTCAGGTGGTGCTATCATTACATGGCAAGACAAAAGGACGAATATTGATTATGATGTTTATGCACAACGTGTCAACGGAGCAGGTTCATTATTGTGGGGTAATACGGGTGCAGGTGTTTGTACGGTTAGCGGGAATCAAAGTGCTATTGACATGACCACAGAAGGTATTAATGGAGCTATCATTTCATGGAAAGATGAGCGGACCGGATCTTTTGCTGTTTATGCTGCTTTCTTAAACAGATCAGGAGTTGCAACCTGGACGGCTAATGGAATTGGTATAGGTCCGGGAATCAATCCTAACATCATTGGAGATACTAATGGTGGTGCAATAGTCACCTGGCAAGATGAAAGTATCTCTGCAAGCAATTATAACATCTATGCACAGCGATTAACATCTGCCGGTGTCAGACAATGGGGAGCAACCGGCACGGCAGTTTGTACTGCAGCGAACATTCAGGAGAGTCCGAAGCATGTAGGTACCGGAGATGGTGGTGCGATCTTCGTTTGGGATGATCTTAGAAACGGTTCTCATTATGATATTTATGCACATAAATTGAGTGCTAATGGGACAGTAACCGGGATTGAGTCATCTCAAATTCTAATAAATTCTATTAGACCCTATCCTAACCCAATGAGTTCTGTAACAACTTTTTATTGGGTTGATTCAGGAAATACCAATCCTGAAACTTGGAATTTAATCATCAGAAATACGCTGGGAGAAATAGTATTTCAAAAGAATTACAATGGAGCAATTCCTGTAATTTTTGATAAGAAGGATCTTAAAAGCGGTTTGTATACATTCCAGGTTCAAACAGAAAACGCTGCTTCTTTTGGGAAATTAATGATCTTGGACTGATATTAAATATCAAACAGATTAATCAACAAAAAATAGGCATTAGTCTATCAAAAAGTCATATCCGCCAAAATTCTCTTCATTAGGTTTTGATATTGCTTACCTTCGATTTCTAAATAATTTAACTGATCTGCATGTGAAAATCACCTGCATTTAAATTATTGAATTCAATAACTATTCTTTACTTGTACCGGATTAGCCTATCAATGAGAAGTTACTGGTTATTATAGATTGGAATAGATCTCTAAAAAAACATTCAACACATGAACAAAAGATTACTCCACGCAACTTTGTTGCTGATTTTATCGGTTACTATCTGGAGTTGTAGAAAAGACGATCCTGTAGTTATTTTCAAGTCAGCTAATCAATATGATGCTGCTGTGCCTGAGGCTTACTTTGATCTTAGTCTGAAAATCACAAAAGAAACTGCCGGATATACTCCTCCGGTGGCAGCAAGAGCTTTTGGTTATACCGGCCTTGCCCTGTATGAATCTGTTGTACACGGAATGCCTGGTTATCGTTCTATGGGCGGCCTGGTAAATGGTCTCCAGCCTTCGCAACTTTCTCTCCCTGATGTGGATCAGAGTTATGATTGGGCTCTTGTAGCAAATAACTGTCTTGCATCTTTTATTAAGAAAATGTATTCAAGTGCTTCCAGTGATAACCTCAATAGAGTTGAATCCTTGAGACAGCAATATAACAACCAATTTATCTCACTTGTTTCTTCTGATGTATATGAGAGGTCTGTTGCTTATGGTAACACGATCGCCGATCAAGTTTTTGCTTATGCTAAAACAGATGGACAGGAATTCGCTTATCAAAACAATTTCCCAACTAACTATGTTGTTCCTGTTGGACCAGGTTTTTGGGTTCCTACACCCCCAGCCTATCAAAGTGCACTCCAGCCTTATTGGGGAGCTGTAAGACCTTTCCTGACAGCTAATATTACTGCAACACAACCGGCTTTTCCTACAACTTACTCTACCTCTTCTACTTCATCGTTCTATTCAGCAGCTCTGGAAGTTTATACTGTTGTGAGTAATCTGACACCTGAACAGGAAAAAATTGCCAAATTCTGGAGTGATGATCCGGGATTAACAGCTACTCCTCCTGGACATTCAATTTCTATCACCGGTCAGGTTCTAAAAAAAGAGGGTTCAAGCCTTGCCAAAGCTGCTGAAGCTTACGCAAAAGTAGGAATGGCTGTTCATGATGCATTTATCTCTTGCTGGAAATGTAAATATGATATGTCACTCATGAGACCTATCACTTATATCCGTGATAATATTGACAACAATTGGAATACCATTCTAACTACCCCACCATTTCCTGAATATACCTCCGGACATTCAGTACAAGGTGCTGCTACTTCAAGAGTTCTCTCAGAAATTTTCGGATATAATTATTCTTTTACTGATAAAACGCATCAGAACAGAACTGATATCGATGGTAGTCCAAGACATTATACTTCATTCTATGAAATGGCTGATGAGGCTGCTGTTTCTCGCTTATACGGTGGAATACATTATCGAGAAGCAATTGAACGAGGAGTTACTCAGGGTAGAAAAGTAGGGACAAATATTTGTGCTCTGCCTTTTCAGAATTAACAAAATAATTGTTTTTTTAGTTTAACAAAAAGCCCGCTAATGCGGGCTTTTTGTT
>JBBKWX010000131.1:0-8558 GCA_037969175.1 Bacteroidia bacterium
TTTTGTAATTGTTGAGTATTGCTTGCCAGCCGGTCTTTTGTAACTCAATACTATTCTCGCTCTCAGCTTCGAATTGTTCTATTATTTTAGTCGAGCTTCCGGCATCATTAAATGAAACACGCATTTGTCTTCCGTCATCGAGTGTACAAACTATGCTTTTGAATTTAATGACCTCTACATATTTTCCCGAAAAGTCAAATCCCATACTTCCATCTTTTGCTTCCATACGATAACTGAATTTTCCGTCAAGCCGAAGATCATTTTTTGCATGTGGTGCACACCAGTCATCAGAAGCAAAATTCCAATGAGTAATATGTTCAGGATCGGTCCATACATCCCAGGCTTTTTCTACTGGGATATTAACTTCTGTTTCAACAGTAATTACGGTTTTGTTTCCTGTTTCCATGGTTTATATTTTTTTCAGGTTTGTTTTGGATCATTAAACATTCCAAAAGGATATATTCAGCTTGAATATAAAATTAAGAATACTTTTAATTTTTAACCCAATCTTATAACGAAAATCGTACAATAATTTAACCGATCAAATAAGCCAGACCTTTATCAAACTTTGCATAAAGTTCATCAACACGATTATTTTCACACAGATCTTTGAAGCGATCTCTTACAACCTTGTAGTCGTCGTGAAAGGGGCAGGGTCGGCTTTCTGAACATTTAGCAAAACCTAGTCCGCATTGCTTGAATACTCCTTTGCCATCAATAGCTTCAACAATACTGATCACTCTTTGTTTCGATTGTTTTGTATTCAAATAAAACCCTCCGCTGGGTCCTTTTGCGCTGTTGATGATTTCATCTTTTACCAGCTTTTGCAATAGCTTCCCTACGGTGTGTTCATTCTCATTTATAAATTCTGCAATTTCTTTGATACCTGTTTTTTCGCCCGACTCAAATTTAGAACCGAGATAAACAACAGATTTTATTGCGGCTTTGCAACTTAGACTCAACATGATTATTGATTTAAAAATGATTTTCCTGCTTCGGATATTCGTTCATGATCCCATGCAGGTTCGAAGGTTAATACAATATTCACAGCATGATCCCGAAAAGTTTTTTGAAGTGCTTGTTTCACGCCATCGGTGATCGATTCGCCCATGGGACAAAACTGAGTGGTCAGAGTCATGGTACAGGTCAGCACAAGATCTTTTGAATTAAAGTTAAGCTGGTAGATCAATCCCAGATCCACTACATTCAATCCGATCTCGGGGTCTAAAACACTTTCAAGAGCTGCTAATCCAAGTGTGCTTTGGATATTGCTGTTTGTAATGACATTCATTTTGTTTCCGGTTTATGCGTAAGGATCAAAATAACATTCCAATTATATAATACCGCAGTGATTAACAACAGGGATGCACCCGCCAAAAGTAGTGCAGATATAGCCAATAGTATTCCTGAAACGAACAAGGCGAAACCTGCAATATATGCAAGACTCATGATCGTAAAGATCTTGTTGTTGAATAATTCTTTCGGGTTCAAAACTGCTCCAGTTCCTACCCTTTGATGATAGAGTTTATTCCATACTATGAAAGGAAGAGTTTTGAATGTCATTCCCAAAATGATAGCGGTAAGCCATCCAAAGAAGATCAGAAAGCCATAGGTGGTGGCTAGATTTGTTTGCACTTGCAATGTCTTTACCAATATGAAGATGATAACTAAAAGTAGTATCACCGGAAGCAGAATCATCACCACCGAGAGCAATGAAATTTTCATTTGTTCGTCAAGTTGTTTTCTTATTCTTTGTTTGAATGAATTATAACAATAATAGATGAATAGCAAAATTGCAGCAAACAACAGGATGCCCGGTATCAGTGTATTTGGAGTAGCTAAAGAAAAATGGAATATATACGTATACAACAGCAATGAAATGTTTAATAATGAATAAATGATCCACAATAATTTGACATTGGTATACTTTGAGATCTGAAACATGGGGATAAGACGTGATGAAACTCCAATCACCAGCATGAGAAACCAGCCTATTATTCCGGTATGAGCGTGAAGTGGAAGATAATGTACAGAGTTTTCGGGCAGTACGGTTGTTGTGAAATTGTAAACTAATGTTAATCCAAAAAATGTAGTAATAAACAACCAGGCAGCAGCAGTGAAAATAAATACGGAATGAATATTATCGTTCTTGCTTTTAGATATACTCATCCCTAAATTGATAAGATAGGTAAGTACCGATAAGACGACAAACCGCCCGCCCCATTTGGATATTGGTCCCATGTTGAAAGTATAGAAACCATAGACCAGCAAAGGGATTCCGATTGCAGAAAGGATGAAGGAAGTGTATGCGAGTTTTGTGCTATAGAGTTTGCCATCTATCAGCACCGGGATGAGCTGGTGACTGGCACCCAGTATGACCATGGTTCCCCAGCCCAAAGCCATCAGATGGGTGATGGCTAAAATATGCGGATGAAAATAATGTTCAAGAAACGCATCGGTGGATGTAAAAAGGAGAATGGTTGCGATCAGAAGAGAAAAGGCTGCATACAGATAGAAGGGAATGACAACCCGGTGAGATGTAGTTTTGGTTTGCACATTGTTTTCATTCTCTTTGCTCATTACTTGCCTTTGTATATCAGCAAATATACCTCATCTTCTGCGATCTCTTTTATCTGATACTCAAAATTGCGATCAGAGAGTTCAGGCAATAGAAAAACGGGAATGCGTTTATGATAAACAAAAAGAGCTTCGTCTGCGGGTAATGTGCTTAACTCCTCCAATATTTTGTGCATAGGTAAGGGCATCTCAAGATTTCTCACATCTATTTTTTGCGTCCTGCCTTCATATAGGGCAAGCATCTCTTCCCATTTATCTCCGCTAATTTTCGGAGTCGGATCGCTTTCACTAAGCTGTTCAGGAGCATGGAAGTAGGTATAGATAAGTTCTTCATTTATTTTCTCCGTATACGATTCAAACCCTTTCTTATTTAATAAATGAATCAAAGGAGTCGGAGCAAATGTGTTTATGATCTTTAATGTCTGTCCGGGTTTTATTCCCTTTATGATTTTAAGAATTAAACTTAGGGGGTCATCACCTGATTTGATGATGGGTATCACATTCAGTTCTACGATCTCCTTTTTTTTGAGATTGATGATAAAAGAAGGTACTTTATTCGTGTCAGCTTCCGGATCATTCGATATATTTTCATCAGCTGTAAAACCAAAAGGCAAAAGCTTTTCATAAAAATCATTCACGGTGCATCCCCCGATCTTACTTGCCATAGATAAAGAAACTCTCCCGGCCATTATTTTTCGAAGCACAGGGTTTCTCAATTTTTCGAAACCGGGGGTTATACTTATAATGGCCTCGAGAGCTTCCGGGCATACCTTCAGGATCTTAGCGATCTTCGTACTTGGATTTATAGAATACATCATTGATCCTGAATTATATGAGGTGATATAAATTTTTTGGTAATGCTACCTTGTTTTATTTATCGACATTCTGAGAGATCCACTTTGAGAATCTTTCAGTAATCCTAACTTATAATTTCAGATCAGAAGTGTTGTTCTATATTTTAATTTTCAAGATTCAACAACCGTTTTTCAAGATCCAAAGCTTTTGGAAAGAGAATATTGTTTTCAAGATGGATGTGTAAATGTATATCATCTTCAAACTCGTCGAGTAATCTGTATAGCATGCTGTAGCTTGAACAGGCATCCTGCGGTAGCGTATAGTTTTGAGTCAGTGTTCTGATCTCTTCCAGATGTTTACCAACTTCTTCATGTTCCATTTCCATCACAGTAATCGGACTGCTCACTGAACCTGAATTGATATTATTTAATGCATTACCGCTGGTTTTAGCAGCTACCAATTTTTTGATAAATGGAAACAAGATTTGTTCTTCTTTTTCCATATGTGCTGTCAACTCTGCATGGATTTTTTCAACCAATTCTCTCACTTGTACTAGTTCCGGATGTTTATCACCATGAACTCGCATCACTTTGTTGGCATAGTCCCGGATATCAGGTAGATTCTTATTTACATAGCTATGATGTGTATTAACGATATAATCGGAGAGGAAGTCAAGTTCCCAATCGTTGTATGGGAGTGGGCGTGAAGCCTGAATTTTATCAGCCTGCTGTAACTCTTGCTCAATGATAGTAACATCTATTCCTTTGTCTTCACAAGCCTGCTTCACCGTCTTCTTTCCTCCACAGCAAAAGTCCAAACCATACTTTTTGAAGATCTGTGCTTTCTGTAGATCTTTCGTGGCAATCTCTCCCATTGTTTCATCCATCTCACCATCAGCTCGCTTTGTGATCTTAACGATCCACCATTCAGGTCCCTCTTGCAGATATTCCCAGGTAAATACATTCCCGCGCTCACCCAGCAATTGATAATACAATGGCTTGGGATCATGATCATTGTGTATGGTCAGGTCCTCACCTTTATTGAGCTCATCAAAACGGATAAAAATTGTGGGATGCTTTGCTCTTGGTTCGAGTAAAGTAACATCCAGGATATTTTCTAATGTGTTGTTCATCTTGTTGTAGTTTTTATTTACGGTTCAAAGATAAAACAAATCTGATAATAAAAGTAAACAAATACTTCTATATTGTCAGCTTACTGTAATCTTGTTTAAGAATTAGAGGGATTTGAATGAAAAGGGATTTAAAAAGCAGATCTATATATTCTCACAGAATATCCGTTGTCAATGGTAAACATTGTTGTCCGGTATAAATTTCAATTTTTTATTTAAGGCTTTTTTTTAACCACAGGGGCCTCAGTCCCGCACATGCGCATCAAGCTAAAAAATTAAATAAAACCACGGAGAGCACGTAGGTCACAAGTTTCACTAAGATATCTCTAAGAGAATTTCACTTCAAATTCGATGTTTTTTATTTTTGGCGTGAACTTGTCCACCATCTGGCAGGCACTATATTTTGATAAAATTTAAAACAAAATAAAAAAACAATAAAGCTGTGGAATATGCATTTATTCCTTAGTGAAACTAAGTGTACTTGTGTTAGTGGTAAAAAAAAAGAATGCTTGAGAAAAATAACTGCTATAAAAATGTAGTACAATAAGCCATAGGCTTATAAAATTGCTCAAAATGGATAAAATTAGCTTGACACGTATGCGCACATGCGGGACTGAGACCTCTGTGGTAAAATTACTACAGATTCTACTGGTAGATAAGTACTTATGATGCAATTCGACAGAATTAGAAACCCGATTCCTTATAATAATGAATGGTAAATGGGAATTATTGCTTAATGATACGTATTGTTTTTTGATGGTTTTCTGAATTTAACCTTACTAAATAGATTCCGGCAGGTTTATCACTAAGGTCAATGCTCAGATTATCGATGTTGGAGATCTGGAAGTTTCGAATATTTTCTCCCAGATAATTAAAGACCTCAATATTTTTTACAACATCTTTCTTCGGTATATCGTGCAAATAAAATATTCCGGTGGAAGGATTTGGGTAAATGATAAACTCATCCTTATCGGATAGATTTGTTTCAATTGAAGTGATGGTATTCGTAGCATTAAATGTGGGAGGCATAAAAACAAATGCACCTGTTCCATTTGGATATCTGCCATAAGTTATGTCGGCAGTTTGGATACCATAACTAACACTGTCTATCACATAACCATTTGGGTAAGAAAGATAGACCTGTTCACCGCTACCGGCAAACTTAAAACCGCAATGCAACTCACCCGGATAGGTTTCATTATCTGCCCATATTATCTGATATGCATTAGCGGGAATGCTTACACCTGCAGGGAATTTCCATTTTTGCAGATTAGCTGCATCATCAGATAAATACATATACTCAAGTGACAATGCACCGGAAGTAGTATTATACATTTCTATCCAGTCACTGTATGTTCCATTTCCATTCTGAACGGTTGTATTGTTTAGCGCCATGATCTCATTGATTACAACTTGCCCTGCTTGCACTGTAGCATAATTAATATTCAATGAATGATATTCATGCTCCGCTCTCACAGGATCAAAGATCCCTGCATTATTATTTTCTGCGTAGATATAGTATTGCAATGACTGAGTATTAACCGGAATACCAATTCCATATACACCATCTCCTGCAGCTGCATCACCATGCATTCCATCATCAAACATATTTATTCTCACAAAACGATCTGCAAGATTAGATCTATAACCAAGGAAAACAGAGACAGCATTATATACCTGAGCTGTAATAAATACATTGCTGTTGATAGGAGGGAAAGTATCAGAGGCCTGCACGTTTGCAACTGTGGGAGCGACTAGCTGGAACTCAGGTGTCGCATTCAGAAATGAAGTGCGTGCATTCATCAATAAGGTTAAGCCGGGAATTGTTTTAGGTCCTGAGACAATATTATTATTCATGTTGTTCAGATACTGTGCATGACTGAAAAATTTATTCGGATCAGATTGAACTGCTGTATCAGCTACACTTTGCATATAATTTCCTGTTGTGGTATAGCTTCCGTTTGCAAAGTTTTCATTTACGATGGTCTTCATGTGAGCTATATACATTCTCTTGTATCGTGGAACTGCAAGCAACTTGTTCACCAACGGCCAAAGAGAATCATTTAAATGCAATAACGGAGACATGTTTTGCATTTGCGTTACCGTATAAGACTGGCCTTGATGTGGGCTATTGAAGACTCCAAAAGCCCCATTGAGATCCCAGATTATGGGATTGAATCTTCCATTCTGATCACGATATATATAATAGTTATGTGTAGATGAACCTATATAACTGTCGAGGATCACGAGTGTATTTGTATAGGCTATCATCCATAAAGCTCTGTCAACATCAAGTATGGTTTCAATTGCCGGAATATTATTTTTTAAAGTATTACACAGGTTTTTTAGATCATTCCATCCATATTGAGATTTGAGTGTATAATTGTTAAAATAGACAGTACTGTCGGGTCCTTTATAGGTCAGATTACAACCTCCATTATCCGCATAAAAAAATGAATTGTCTTTTGAATAGAAATGTTTGTCGACAAACTTTTTTGTTACCGCTTCCACATTTGTATATACACCGATGTATTGTGCATTCACATATACTTGTGCAAAATTCGCTTCCGAAGCATGCATATATTGTCGGAGTAATGCATAGGTCAATGTTTCCCGGATCAATGAAGGATCATTAAATCCATTACTTAGCTTTATATCTGTAAATCCTTGGTAGCTGTGGTTTTTAAAATGATCCAGCTCGATATGGAAAGGATTTTTCGTGTTGTTAGGATTGAAAGAACTATTGCCTTTGTATTTAACTCCAACACTGTCGAATACAGTTCCATTGATCTTTACATTTTGCGCCAAGGTATACGTATCCGCACCCAGCTTTGCTGTATCAAGAATATAATCCCAATTAAATTGAGAAAAAGTGATCTCAATTTTTTGGATGGTATCTATTGAATAAAAATTTTGTGCAATTAAATTATTTCCGATACAAAACAGGAAGCTGAGTGATATTAAAAACTTTCTAAGCATGTAATTTGATTTAACATCTATTAGTAGATGTTAAATCAAATTTAAGAAAAATTGCTTAATACAGTTAAGGCCCTTGTTTGAGTTACATCTTTGATATACTGAATGATTTGATTTTGTTTCCTGATAAGATCCTGATAAAATAAATTCCATCAGCATAATTACTCAGATCTAAAACATGGTTGTTGTCCTTTATTATTTTTGATGGTGATATTTTGTTTCCAATGAAATTATAAATATCAATTGTTTTATCTGAATCAGATATTCCATCAACATAGAACAGTCCTGATGTCGGGTTTGGATAGATCCGGATAGAATTTACAGCATAGTTATTTTCATTATTCACATTCAAAACATTGAAGCAAGCAGAAGTATCACTACATCCATTTTCAGTAATTATCACTGCATAATTTCCGCTTACTGTAGCCATGAAAATCTGATTTGTATCCCCTGTAATTGGAATGTTTCCTGCGCAGTTGATCCACTGATAGCCGGCGTTAACGGCACTTGCAGTTAACTCAGGACCTGATTGTGTCACAGAAATATTTACTGCTGTCATGTTCACAGTTAATGTTTGTGCTATTGAAGATCCGCATGCATTATTAGCAATCACAGAAATGTTTCCTGCATTAAATCCGGCAACAGTAGAAATGAAAGTTGAGGATGAATTCCCAAGCCAACCTGCAGGTAATATCCATGAATAACTTGTTGCTCCGGGCACATCCGCTATGTTGTATGTATTAGCAGTTCCCTGACAAATATTTACATTCCCGTTGATCATTGCAGGTTGAGCAGGAACTGCACCACCAACACCAATATTAATAGTTTGTATTGCTGATGAACCGCATGAACTATTCGCATACACAGAAATTGTTCCTCCTGAACCTCCTGCTGTAGCAGTGATTGAAGTGGTTGTTGATGTGCCGCTCCATCCTGATGGAAGTATCCAGGTATAGCTACTGGCACCTGCTACGGTTGGGATGCTGTACATGTTAGTACTTCCTGCACAGATCATCATAGCGCCGCTTATTGCTCCGGGCTGTGCAGGTGGAGCGCAAGTTCCTGTAGAGAATGTTCTGGT
>JBBKWX010000132.1:0-3321 GCA_037969175.1 Bacteroidia bacterium
GTCGAATTTGTATTCCGGAAATCAGTTGCATAAGCTCCTGTAGGCGCACCCGTCTGACAAGAAGGAGGACAGGGAGAGGCAAAGTTGCCTGCATGTACAGAAAGGATAACAACCTGATCACCATACAATGTTTCTATGCTGGTAGCTGCTTCTGCAGCTGCAGGGCAATTTCCACAGGTATGGCCGGTATAATCTTCAAGAAGTACTTTGCGTATAAAAGAATCGGTAGGTATAACCGGCGGTGTATCTACAACTTCGCTGTATGGAGCCTCGATAACATCACATGACGATATGCTGAAGACAGCCAGCGAAGCAAAGAATAAATAGTTAGAAAATTTCATTTTGATATGGACTAAGATACTAAAAACTACTGGTGATTGAAAGCGCGATCCCATTAGATGCAGGTACAGTTCGACAAACTCCGCCTACGCAAAAGATCCCTTCACGCTGACGACCATATCCAAGAGAAATACGATTTGCATTCTTTACATATACCAATTGACCTGTGTAAAAATGCAGTCGTTTTTTTGCTACATCATTCCCGTAATTATATTCATCAAAAACGGAAACATACCATGAAGGCGCAACAGAATATTCAAGCAACATCATCGCCCAGGATCCTTTATCCTGCTCAGTATACATATGTTGTAATTCACCCCTGATATTTTTACTATCGGATAATTTATGGCTGATATCAAGCACGCTTATTTGCGCATAAACTGTTGGCTCTCCCGGCTTTTCGATCACTCCTTTGTTGTAAGTTATTCCGGCGTGCATAAAACTCATCTTCCAATCCTTGTTGATCTTTTTTACGATCTCAAAATTATAATCCTGAAAATAAATTTCATTTCCCAATGCGAAAAAATCGGATGTATATCCTTTGCCATCATGGGTTTGAACCGTATCTATACTTTGAGCATGTGAGAAACCAAGATTGATCTTGGTGCCATATTTTCCTCCAAGTTTTGTACCTGATTTGATCGTATAAAATACCTCTGCCTGAGCACCCATTTCTCCGTTAGGTTGTGTGGCGTATGGATAATAACCCATCAAATTATAGGTATGCTGACGAGTAGTTGCAGGAAGATAATTTAAGTTAAGATTGTTTAATGTTTGTGTTCTGTCTGATCTGAAATCCATATTGTCAACCCGCTTCAAACCCAGATTTACTCCAAGGCCTTTTTTAGAATAGCTTGCTGTAATATTCAAAGCTTCGCCGGTTTTATAGATTTGATTATTTACATCAGACGGGTCATTGATCTTATAAGCATATTCCAATCCTACATTTACCTTGCTTCGGATTACATTCACCCTACCTGCAAATGCCGCAACATTCTCAGGCAATTTCAAAAATGGGTCTTCGTCTTTTTGATATTTGCTAACTACACTTCCTCCTAACATCAATCGGGTCTTTGCCTCTGATAAAGAACTGAAAAATTCGTTGACAGAAAAATCTACATCAGCACCTCTTACAAGCCCGGGACCATAGTCGAAATATAAACGCTGTCTGGCAATAAATCCTTTTGCACTTAAGCCTTTCGCAAGTTTATATTTTACTCTTATTCCATCAAAAGCATTGTCAATTCCTAAGCCTCGTTCCTCATAACTTCTAAGGATAAGACCGGAACCAAACTGCTCGTAAAAAGATCCTACAGTTACTTCGAGTTCATCTTTAATATATGATGCATATCTATACATTAATCCCGAGCCTTGCCATCTTGGGTCAAAGCCCTGAAGTGCGTTTAGATATGATTCGTATCTGAGTCCGGCACTAAAAACCCCATTGGAATAATTGATATTAGCAAAACCATTGCTCAGAATTTTTTCAGGAACAGGTAATGCATTTATGGTAGAATCTGTATTATAATACTGGGCATCGATCTGAAAATTTCCACTAATATTTCCACCACCAATCTGAGCTGATGTTTGTGAAATTAATCCGAGAAACAAGCCTGTAAATACGCGTATCGATCTATTCAATTTTAATGTTTTTGAAGTAATTGCATAGGCTCTTTTCCGGCTATGACTTCTCTTACTGTTTCGATTAATTTTTTCTCATCTCCGGGAGCGTACCCATTATGCTGCCATACGATCTCATTCTTGGCATTGATGATGAAGGTATGTGGAATGACATTGACATTCATAGCTCTTTTGAAATCACCATTCGCATCCAGCAATATATCGAATTCCCATTCTCTGCCATTCACAAATGGAGCTACCTTGGCCGTGTTTCTGGAATCATCAATGGAAACCGCAATAATATTCACACCTGTTTCTTCTTTCCAGTCAATATATAATTCAGAAAGTGTATTCAATTCATTCACACAAGGCTTACACCAGGTAGCCCAAAAACTGATGATCGTTGGTTTCCCATTATTCGAAACATCTTTTGTGTTGAATGATTTACCTTCCGTAGTTTTTAGTTCTACTGCGGGAAGTGTTCGGTTATTTTCTTGTGCAAGAACTTGAGAAAGAATACAAAATGCAAAGACAGTACTAATAAATAATTTCATAAGGGATTGGATTATAAATAAACGGCAGCCAAAGCGCAAATATTGAGCCAGGCTGCCGTTTAGAATTATGCAAACCTTAGCGGGTAAGGGTTACTTTTTGTTTTTGGAATGAACTTCCGGTTTGAAGATTTACAAAGTAAATCCCTGCTGAAAGATCAGAAGAATCGAAAGTTATATTGTGGTTACCGGCAGCCATAACGCCATTTGCAGCATTGTAAACCAGCTTGCCAAGATTGTTGTATATTTTAATTTTCACTTCCTCTGCACTTTGCAAATAAAAATTGATATTCGCTTCATTCGTGAAAGGGTTTGGATAAACAGACATTTCAGTGATGACAGTTTGATCACTAACTGATAATACCATATCTACTTCAAAATTTGCTATTTCAGTTGAACCAAAAGTTCCACCACTTACAAGTATTTGACCTGTATGATCCAGAATGCGGTAGTACCCAGATCCCCATGCACAACAAATACCATCACCGTATCCATCGAAAATGTTGAAGTTAAAACACTCAGTTGTGCTGACAGTCATCGGAACTGTAATCACATTGGTGTTTCCGTCAGTGTAAGGACCACCCGAATATAATGTTTGACCTGTAGAATTTTTCAGGTTCCAGGATGTCTCACTACCATAATTATCCGGCTTGAGAAGCAGCGTAAGATTAGGAGAACCAATCTTTGCATCAAATAATGTAGTGATCTGATCATTTGCAGCATTGAAATCTGTTCCTCCATTTGGATTAGTTACTGTAACGACCAGGCTGTTATTTACAAATACATTTGAGTACACAAAAGAAGGCAATAT
>JBBKWX010000133.1:0-30105 GCA_037969175.1 Bacteroidia bacterium
GAATCCATTAACATGCTCATTAATGCAAAAGCTACCGGTGCATGATGTAAAACAATTCCACCCAGTAGTGAATGAACCGTTGAATCTTCAGCATGAGGCACACCTAGTGGCATGCCTTCCAACAAACTGTGTACGCACAAACCAACCATTACTGCAAACGGAAATTTTGCATGATCATGGTTATGTTTATGGACATGGATATGCCCGTGCTCAATTCCTTCGGATGCATATTCAAGAACGATCTGGATAAAAAATCCGATCAACATATATGCTCCGATTTGTTGATCGCCACTTGCATACACTTCCGGAATAAGATGCATCAGAGAGATCCCGAACAAATACGCACCACTGAAAGCTAGCAGTAATTTCAAACGATGTTTACTATTCTTACCGGGAAGAATAAAATAGATCAATCCACTAAGGATTGCTGAGAACAGAAGTGCTAAATAAAGAACGATATCCATTTCTTCTCTTTAATGTTTTTTTCCTACAAGGATAAGTCTGGGGCTGCTTTCGGACTGGAATTCATTCAGATCGTAATCTCCAAATAGTTCGATCTCTGTCAATCCTGCTTTTGTAAAATATTCTACTAAAATATCGCTGGTAAACGCTTCAACTTTTTCTACAAAATGGAATTTGTTTTCGCCGTCTTTCACTTCAATATGTTTCCAGATAAATCCATCTTCAACTTCACGTCTTATATCGAAACCTATCCCATCGATCTCTTTATGTTCCTTTGGACTAAGCTTACTAATAACTCTATTCGTATTCATATAATCCATTACCAAATGCCCACCCGGCTTGATTGCAGAATACATAGAGCGCATAGCTTTTGTATTATCTGATGCCTTTTCGAAATAACCAAAACTGGTAAATAAATTGAGAACAGCATCAAAATAATTTACCATAAACATCTCCCGCATATCATGTTGATAAAAACTAAGTTTTTCATTTTCAAAAGTGCGGTTGTGTTTAATATTTCTTTTAGAAAGGTCTGTTCCGGTTACATCAAACCCTTTTTTATTCAAATATTGTGAATGCCTTCCTTTACCGCATGCAACATCGTAGATCTTAGCATCCGTTTTTAGCGCAAGATGTTCAATTAAATTATCAAGAAAAGATGCAGCTTCATCTTCATCACGATGCCTATATAATATTTCGTAATACCGGGAATCAAACCAGGTTTCAAACCACTCTTTTTTTACAATATTTTCCATAATTCCTGTTGGCGGCAAAGATACACAAATCAATCACTGAAGACTTTTGTTTTATCAAGGAATCGTCTGAGTACAAGATATGAGACTAAAGCCACAGCTGCTGAGAGCATGGCTTCGTTCCATTCTTTGAAGATCAATTTACCTGTCAGGAATAAAATAGAATAGGTTAATAAGACAGCTGACAGCCAGCAAACAACCAATGGCCACAGATTCTTACCTGTTTCATTTGCTGCACGCAATGGAGCCCAGGCTCCATCAGGTCTTACCTTTTTATAGAATGCTTCAAGTGTTACTCTGTTAGTAGGTTTTGTTAAAAATGTGACTGAGATCCATACCACAGTCGTAAATCCAACCGTGAAAAAATAACTATCCGGAAATTCCCATCCCATCCCATAATGTCCAAACCCATAAGCAATGAAAGGGGCAATGGTAGCAGAGATCTCACTCCATGCATTGATCCTCCACCAATACCAGCGTAAGATCAGAACCATCCCCAGCCCGGCTCCGCATTCTATAATGAAGGTCCATACTCCGGAGATCGTAGTTATTTGTGAAGTGGCGAACAGTGCGATGAGCATGATGAGAAATGTTGTGATCCGACTTGCTGCTACCAATTTTTTCTGTGACGCAGCCTTATCTACAAACCGGTGATAAAAATCATTAATCAAATAAGACGCACCCCAATTTAGCTGAGTACTTATTGTGCTCATATAAGCCGCAAGAAATGCAACTAATAATAGACCTTTTAATCCGGCCGGCAGATAATCTTTCATTGCCATCACAAATCCTTCCCGCTTTGCATCAGGACCCAATTCCGGATATAGTATCATTGCAGATAATCCTACCAGGATCCAGGGCCATGGCCTTAAACAATAATGAGAGATCTGAAAAAGAAGTGTAGCTGCAATCGCATCTTTTTCACTTTTAGTACTCATCATTCGCTGAACTATATAGCCACCACCGCCGGGTTCAGCACCGGGATACCAACTTGCCCACCATTGTATGGTTGTATAAGCGAGAAAGGCGCCAAGTGTTATACTTAAAGCACCGGCCGCATCTCCGGCCGAACCGATATGTGGGAAAAATTCAAGACTCCAGGAAGGCAATTGCATTTTTAATCCATCAATTCCACCCACTTCCGGACTGTTTACTACGATCACTGCAAGAATAACACAGCCTGTCATTGCAATTATAAATTGCACCACATCCGTCATCGCTACTCCCATCAATCCCGACATAGATGAATAGATCGCAGTAATGGTCATGGCTGCAAGTGCATACCACAATAGCTGATCATCCGGAAGATCAAAGAATACTTTCAGTATAGACATCAAAGCAACATTGACCCATCCAATGATCAATACATTCATAAATAATCCAAGATAGATGGATCTGAATCCACGTAAAAAAGCGGCAGCCTTTCCGCTATATCTTATTTCGATCAATTCTACTTCTGTTAGAACTTCCGCTCTTCGCCAAAGTCTTGCGAAAAAAAACGTGGTCAACATTCCTCCAAAAAGAAAAGTCCACCAAAGCCAGTTTCCACTGATTCCATGTAGACCCACCAATTCGGTTACTGCAAGTGGAGTGTCTGCAGCAAAAGTGGTAGCTACCATGGATATTCCGGCTATGTACCAGGGTAAATTTCTACCACCGAGAAAGTAATCAGTTACAGACTTTCCGGCGGATGCACGGTATTTAAGTCCAATTGCTAATGATAAAATCAGGAAGGCGGCTACAATGAGCCAGTCGATAAGTTCGAGATGCATAGGTCTTGCTTGGTGCTCAAAGTTGTTCATTTATATCTATTTTTACAATTCTGAAAGAAAATATTCAGAAATCTTCAACTTATGGCTCGCAAAAAACAATCTTCAGGTAAGTCAGCTAAGCCCAGACGCAGCTTTCCCGGTTCAGCTCCCGGCTCAATAAATATTCCTGAGAATTCCTTGAAACCCATACTGTGGCTTCATACATACAAAGGTGAGAACCATAATGAAGTTGAAGTACCGGATTTTAAGCAAGCCTGGAAGCAGATCAATTCGGATCAGGAAAGCACATATTGGCTGGATATTAAAGGTTTTGGTGACCCGGAACTTTTCGATTCTCTCAATACAGAAGCCGGGATACATAAACTGGAATTAGAGGATACGGTTAATACTCACCAACGACCAAAAGTTGAAGAATATGCTAATCATTATTTTATGGTAAGCAGAATGATGTACAAGCTGGAGGACGAATTGAATAATGAACAACTCTCCATGTACATGGGTAAAAATTGGTTGATCACTTTACAAGAATCCTATTATGATATTTTGGATCCGGTAAGGGAAAGGGTAAGACATGGAAAAGGTCGTATTAGAAACAGTGGTCCGGATTATCTTGCCTATGCATTGATGGATGCCGTAGTAGATAATTATTACCCATTATTGGAACAATTAGGAACAGAGCTGGATGATCTTGAAGATGCATTATTTGATGCACCGAAAAGAGAAAATTTACAATCACTTCAACTGGCAAAGCGTGACTTGATCATCATGAGAAGAGCTATCTGGCCCGAACGAGAAAAGATCAATGAGATCCTGAGAAGTAAATCTGATTTGTTGAGAGAAGATAACCGGGTTTTTTTCCGCGACATTTATGATCATAGTGTACAAGTCATGGATCTTGTGGAGAATTACAAAGAAATGACAGCAAGTTTGATGGATATTTATCTTTCAAGTTTGAGTAATCGGATGAACCAGATCATGAAAGTTCTGGCTATCATTTCTTCGATCTTTATTCCATTGGGTTTTATAGCCGGTTTATATGGGATGAATTTCATGTACGAAAATCCGGATGGGTCAGGAGAAAATTATGTCATGAATATGCCGGAACTAAGATCACCATATGGCTATCCAATAGTCTTGGGTTTGATGGCAACAATAGTAATATTTCAATTAATAATATTTTATAAAAAGGGTTGGCTTAATAAAGATTAATATGACAGAAGAAAAGAAGGGATTTGATTTTGCTTACACCGCTACAACCTTTCAGGGGTTAGAAGAAGTACTTGCTGAAGAATTATTACAGCTCGGAGCATCAGAAGTAGAAATAGGAGGAAGGGCAGTATTTTTTAATGCTGATACGGAATCTTTTTACAGAATAATGTACAAGAATTTTTGTGCTTTGCGAATACTTAAACCGATACATTCCTTTAGTTTCAGAGATGCAAAAGGATTGTATGACGGCACTCAGAAAGTGAACTGGCTTGATATACTTTCACTACATGATACGTTTGCGGTAGATGCAGTTTTGATCAAGTCTTTTATTGATAATTCAATGTTCGCCGGATTAAAAGTAAAAGATGCGATCGTCGATCAGTTCAGAGAGAAATATGGAAAACGTCCGGACATAGATAAAGACAATCCTGAATTTAAGATCAATGTACATGTTCATGCCGAAAGATGTACGATAAGTCTGGATGCATCTGGTGATACACTTAATAAGCGTGGATACAGAAAAGATGCAACTACTGCACCTTTGAATGAAGTATTGGCAGCTGGTTTAATTCGTCTTTCAGGTTGGGACAGACAGAGTCCCTTTGTGGATCCTATGTGTGGTTCAGGTACAATTGCAATTGAAGCTGCAATGTATGCAAGCAATACTCCTTCAGGGAGATTCAGACAGCAATTTGGCTTCATGAAATGGAAGGATTTTGATATCACACTTTGGAGAAAAGTAACCGAAGCTGCCAACAAAGAAGTGATCGATGAGATCCCTCCGATCTGGGCTTCTGACCAAAGCAGAGATGCAATTGACATCGCAAGTGTAAATATGAAAGCAGCAGGAATGGACGAGCATATCTTTTTACATCGTTGCAAGATCCAGGATCTGAATCCTTTGGAAGGACCCGGTATCGTTATGCTTAATCCTCCTTACGGCGAGCGACTTGATCCCGAATTTTTGGGTGAATTGTATAAAGATATAGGGGATGGTCTTAAAAGAAATTTTAAAAGCTATACGGCATGGTTGCTAACATCCAACCGAGAAGCATCTAAATCAATAGGCTTGCATTCTTCAAAAAAATTGAAACTGTTTAATGGATCTTTAGAATGCAGATTCTTTTGCTTTGAATTGTATGAAGGAAGTAAGAAAGCAAAATACAATCAGGAGAATGAAGAAGCAGCGGACTAATATCAGCTCAAATGCTCCCTGGGAAAAGATTGCATCCTATTCGAGAGCAGTTCGGATCGGAGATCTGATAGAAGTAGCCGGTACAACCGCAGTAAAAGATGGGAGGATCTGTTTCCCCGGCGATGCAAGTGCACAGACAAAAGTTATTCTTGAGATCATAAAGAAAGCTCTCAAAGATTCAGGAGCAGAATTAAAGGATGTTATTCGCACAAGGATCTATGTAACCCATATTCGGGATTGGGAAAAAGTAGTCCGAGTTCATGGTGAATATTTTGCGGGAATAATGCCGGCAACAACTTTAGTAGAGGTGAGTTCACTGATCGATCCTGATATGTTAGTTGAAATTGAAGCTACCGCAATAATTTCTGAATAATGATTTTGCTGGAACCTATAGCTTTTGTGAAAAACAAGATCAAGAATTCTTATGAAGGTCCTTGGGCAGATATTGAGTCAGAAATTGTGCTTACCGAAAATTTTGATGGATCTGTTTTTACCGGATTGTTGGAATTTTCACATCTTGAAATTTTCTTTTATTTCGATAAACTGAGTAAAGAGAATATTTGCAGCGCTACCCGACGTCCTAAAGATAATCCTGCATGGCCTGTTACAGGTATTTTTGCTCAAAGAGGAAGTGGAAGACCAAATTTGATTGGAGCTACTTATGTGAAATTGCTGGCAGTAAATGATAATAAAATCCGTGTTCAGGGACTTGATGCATTTGATGGAACCCCTGTCCTGGATATAAAACCGGTAATGAAAGAATTTCTTCCCAGGGAAAAAATCATTCAACCGAAATGGAGTGAGGAATTAATGAAGAATTATTTTTAATGAAAACAAATATCAAACATATAGCTGTGTTTACTTCCGGTGGAGATGCCCCGGGTATGAATGCAGCAATACGGGCAGTGGTTAGAGCAGGGATCTTTCATGGAATAAAAATTTCAGGAATTTTACGTGGATATCAGGGATTGATTGATGATGATATCATAGATCTTGAATCAGGTTCGGTAAGTAATATTATCCAACGGGGAGGTACGATTCTGAAGACCGCAAGATCCGATCAATTCATGTCAGCATCAGGAAGAAAAATTGCATTTGAAAATTTAAAGAAGCATAATATTGATGCTTTGATCGCCATTGGAGGAGACGGGACATTTAGAGGTGCTTTGGAGTTTAATAAGGAATATGATATTCCTATCATCGGCTTACCCGGAACAATTGATAATGATCTGTATGGTACCGATTATACAATAGGATACGACACTGCAATTAATACTGTGATACAGTGTGTAGATAAAATAAGGGATACAGCAGCTTCTCATGATCGCTTATTTTTTGTAGAAGTAATGGGCAGGGATGCAGGTTTTATTGCTCTTCGTTCAGGTATTGGAGTGGGAGCAGAGGCAATATTAATTCCGGAAAGTAAGACCAATCTGGATACATTGATCGCAACATTACAAAGAGGATGGAACAGACAAAAAAGTTCATCCATTATTATTGTTGCGGAGGGAGATGATGCCGGAGGAGCATTTGAAATTGCGAAAAGAGTAAAAGAGAAATTCAATCAATACGATACCCGTGTTTCAGTTTTGGGACATTTGCAACGTGGTGGAAGCCCTACCTGCCTTGACAGGGTGATGGCAAGCAGGATGGGAGTTGCTGCAGTTGAAGGACTCATGGAAGGGAAACGCGAAGTGATGGCAGGGATCATTCATGACAATGTAGTATATACTCCTTTGGAGAAGTCAGTGAAACATCATTCTGAGATCAATCCTTCACTGCTTAGAATAGCAGAAATGCTTTCATTATAGATCTTAAAATTTGCCTTTTAGTCCAAAGTATAAAGTTCTTCCCGGACTGCTGATTCCGGAAGCAAATGTTCGGTAATTTGTATCCAGAATATTATCTATTCCTAATTCAAAATTTAGTTTGGAACTTAAAAGATATATAGCTGAAAAATTATAGGTGATCCATGCAGGTAGACCATCCGGAGTTGCAGATTGGAAATTATCTTCTCCGAAAATATTATAATCCTTTTTCAACTTGGCTGCTTGAAATTTAACATCCGCATTCAATTTTATTTTTTGTTTTGAATACCGAATTCCGGTCTTCCCAAACAGAGGAGCTATATGATCCAATGGGTATTCGGAAGAGTCCGTTTTTATCCTTCCATAAGTATACGTCGAAGAAAGATAAAATTGAAACAGTTCATTTAATTTAAAATTCATATTTAATGAACCTCCTGTTACATAAGCTTCTCCTTTGTTTTGTAATGTCAGTATAGCACTGTTTACTCCTTGATATATTATACTGTCAGCACCCAGGAAAGTACCTGGAGAATAGGTTATGATATTGTCATAATTGAGATAGAATGCATTCAATTCAATTTTTGAACTGGTTGAAATTTTCTTCCAAAATTTCAATGATGGACCCAGTGTACGTTCTGCTTGAAGATCCGGATTTGGCATAACTACAACTCCGGTTCTGCTGTCATAAACTTTTGCAATATCATCTAAATTTGGAGATCGTATGCCTGTCTCAATCATGAGCGAACTTCCCCAATGATCAGATTTTACATAAGATATACCTGCATTCCCACTTAATGAAGAATTTTTACTTTCTATTTTGGTAAATGGAAAATTAAAGAAAGTGGTGTCGTTAAATTCTGCATTCAAAGAATAAATATTGAAGCGTATGCCTCCGGTAGCAGTATAGTTTTCATTGATCTTATGATCGGAAGATGTGTAAATTCCAAGATCCAAAAGTTCGCTTCCACCATCGGGATATCTAGTGCTCCATAATATAGATTCTTTGGTTAAAATATTTTCCCTATTAGCTTTAGATTTGATTTGTTCAAATCTCAGATCCGTTCCATAATGTATAGTAGTGGCTTCGTGCTTTTTCACGAGATCAATATTTAATCCCTGTATATAAAGGGACTCCGTTCTGTGATCCAGATTATTACTCTTATATCTCCTGCTGTGTCTGCTTTCTTCAACATATTGTGAATTCAAGCCAATCAAGATTTCATCTACCAAAAAGTACGCTGTTTTCTTTCTGTATTCATAGGATGCAAGTGCTCTTACCAAAGGACCATAATACCATTCTGAATAAACCGGTTTTCCATTTAAATCTGTTTCGGTGAGTCTGGAATAAAAATCAGCATCAGAACTTTTACTGTATTGCAGATTCAACTGGTGTATGCTGCCATCTTTGGTATTGATCCCAATCTTCTGCATCAATGCAAATTGTGAATAGGCGCTTCCAAGTTGAATATCTTTGTTTGAATTGATTAATATAGTATCAACGTCATTAATTCTTGCAACATACCAGGGACGTTCACCGAAGTTTGAGTATTTACTTTTCCGTTTAGATCCTTGTCTAACATTATCAAAATCATCAAAACTAAATCCTGTTAAAAAAGCAATATTTTTTTTACTGCCACTCAAGATCAAAGCTCCGGATAAACTACTGTCTGAATCACTGCCTTTGATACTATAATCAATTCCTAATTCCGATTTTTCATCTTCTGCAAAGCTGAGAGGCAAAGTTCTGAATGATATTACGCCGCCAAGCGCATCGCTGCCATGTACAACAGTTCCACCCCCTTCAAGTACTTCCACTTTCTGAAGAAAAGCTTTTGGAACAGAGATCGCATTTTGTAAATGACCTGCTCTGTAGATCGCATTATTCATTCGTATTCCATCAACTGTGAGTAAGATCTTATTTGCTTCGAAACCTCTTAAGATTGGGCTTCCTCCTGCACCCTGACTCTTTTGAACAAATACACCATTTTCTTCAAGCGCATCTGCTGTGTTTCCAGTTGATCCAAGATTGAGTTCGTTACCATCAATGATCTTCAAGCCGGGCATTACATTATCTGATACAGTTCCTATCCTGTCAGTTACGATTGACATTTCAGGAAGTTTAAATAGCATCGGTTCCAACAACACGATACATGTATCAGATAAACAATTCTTTTTAACAAATTTTACACTCTTATAAAAAGAGCTGCTTATAAGTATTGTATCACATTCAATTGAATTGAGGTCTATATAAGGAGCTTTTATGTTCATTGCAGAGCCACTACAAGTATTTAGAATATTGATGCTTATAATTGAAAATTGCTTATGATTCGATGTCACTTTTAACACCTGTGAATTCGCACCGGTAAAAATGAAAATAGCAAGTACGAAGGTTAGAATACGCATATAATATTTTGTGAAAACGAAAGATAATATAAAAGTAAATGCTAAAAAGCAGACCACCCCGAAAGATGGTCTGCAATAGACAAACAAATGTATAAGCCGGGTTCTGTACCGGTTGCCCGGTGCTTGTCATTTATCTCGACCGGATATCGCTATCCGGCTCTATCAGCCTACCCATTACGACATCCCCGAAAGGATCGGAGCGAGCAACTCCGGATTCGTAACTTATTTGGCCTTTCAACTCATAAGGTTTACCCGCAGATACAGTTGCCTGCATCCGCCGTGAGCTCTTACCTCACGTTTTCACCCTTACCTCACGAATGAGGCGGTTATTTTCTGTGGCACTTGCTGTCTCCCTGTCAAAGAAGCCTTCCTGTTAGGAAGTATGATGCTCTGTGCTGCCCGGACTTTCCTCACAAAAAATTGCGCGACAAGCCTACTTGCTATGCAAAGATACATTATGAGATCTAAAAAGGAAAAAATAATGGAATAAGCAATGTGGCAAGTATCCAGAAAAGCAGATTTAATGGACCACCAACTTTTATAAAATCCGAAAATTTATAATTTCCTGCACCATATATCATGGTATTTGTTTGATAACCTACCGGTGTCATAAAACTTGCTGATGCTGCAAATGTAATTGCTATCAGGATGGGTCTGGGATCAATTCCCATCTCTATAGCTGCAGATATTCCAATAGGAGCGATAAGCACTGCAGCGGCATTATTCGACATCATATTGGTTAGTATGGTAGTGATCAAATAAATAGAAGACAAGACAGCTACAGGTCCATATTCGCCCACCACAAATACGATATAATGACTAATTTCTTTGGCAACTCCGGTTTTTTCAAGAGCTACTCCAAGGCTCAATGCTCCGGCAATTAGAAAAATGATCTTCCATTCAATTGCCTGATATGCTTCATCCATGGGTACACAACCTAAAAGGATCAATGCTATGCATCCCGAAACTGCAGCTATTACGATGGGCATGATATTGAAAGCAGCAAGTAATATAACTGCCAAAACAATCAAGGCAGCCGGTATTATTTTATCTTTTCTATAACGGGGTTGAGCAATTTCAGTAGATATGATAAGTGGATTACCATTGTCTTGTACGTATTGTTTGAAATCCTGAATATGATCAGATTTTAATTCAACTAATAATGTATCTCCGGATCGTAATTTGATCGTACCTATTCTATCATGCATTACTTCATCACGTTTTCTGATCGCAAGAGCTGTAGCACCGTATCTTCTTTTAAAATCAACCTCTTTCAATGTTTTTCCTTCGAGCCTGCTTCCCGGTGTGATGATCACTTCCATCAATGTCATTTCTTCTGACCGGATATCTTTTTCAGAAATAACTGCAGCACTTTTTATAGAAACACCAACACGTTCCTGTGCTAATCTGATTTTCTCAATATCTGATCTTACTCTAAGGACATCGTTTGCTTCTAAGGTTGTTGCTCCCGATGGGTTATAGATCTTTTTCCCTTGGCGTAAGATCTGAATAATGTCCATATCAAGTTCTTTGACCAATGGGGCATGTACAATTCTTTTTCCAACTGAATTCGCTTCAGGCAACAAAACAATATCAGTCAGATATTCGCCCATACCAAATTTTCGAGTTAGATCTTTTGCTATTTCACGTTTAGGGATAAGCTTCAGTCCTATGAAAAACATGTATGCAACTCCAACTGCAAAAAACACTATTCCCAAACTGGTTAATTCAAACATCCCAATTGGAGCCAATCCATTATCTTCAGCTATCCCACTCACCAGAATATTTGTTGAGGTACCTATCACCGTACAAATCCCACCTATCATGGCGGCAAACGACAGAGGCATCAGTGCTTTAGACGCATCTTGTTCAGAACTTCTTGCCGCACGAATGACGATAGGGATGAAAATCGCAACGACAGGGGTATTATTCATGAACGCAGATAAAAATCCAACTACGATCATCAAGACTAATATGGCTTGGGTGAAATCTTTTCTAAAAAGCTTGGTAAGTTTATAACCAATGGCGTTAAGTGCGCCGGTTCTATATAATGCTGAAGAAATGATGAACATGGCTGCAACAGTTATTGTAGCTGCATTACTGAAACCTGCCAGCCCTTCGGCCGGAGTAAGCACTCCGGTGATCATCAGGATCGCCATTATGAGCACTGATACCATGTCTACCCTTAACTTTTCAGTGGCAAACAGTACCACAGCCAGGATCAAAGTAATCAGAACAATGATCATGTCCATGTCCATAATATAGCGTCTTTTGTTTTGTCAATATAGTAAAATACAATTAAAACAAAGAAAGCAGATTGACTATATTTGAGCTTTATGCAAGCAGAAAATGTATACGCCGATGTAATATTACCCTTATCTGTAGAGGGATTATATACCTATGAGATACCTGAAGAGTATATCGACTCTGTGGCTATTGGAAAAAGAGTAATTGTGCAATTTGGAAAACAGAAAATATATTCAGCTCTTGTAAGGAAATTACATTCGATAAAGCCTGATCATTATAAACCCAAAGAAATCCTTGAAGTTTTAGATTCAGAACCCATGGTTACAGAGATGCAATTCCGTTTATGGGATTGGGTCTGCGACTATTATATGTGCAATTTGGGTGATGTGATGAATGCTGCATTACCGCCAGCATTAAAACTTCAAAGTGAGACTTTGCTTATCAGAAATGAAGATAAAGATGATGAAGGGATTGAAGATCTAAATGAAAAGGAATATAAAATTCTTAGTTCATTAAGTGTTGATTCTGGTTTGACAATAAATTCTATCGCTGCGATCTTAGGACAAAAGTCTGTCATGCATCTGATCAAGAACTTGATTGAAAAAGGTTGGGTAATATTGCACGAAGAAATTAAAGACAAATATAAGCCACGTCTGAAGAGTTATATTTCTTTACATCAGGATGTTGATGAATCAAAATTAAAGTTGGTTCTGGATGAACTAGAGCGAAGAGCTCCAAAGCAGTTCGAATTGATGATGCTATTCCTCAAACATTTTTATTCTGCTTCCGGAAAAGCAAATGGGAATATTTCTAAGGATATTCTTAAATCTGAAAAGGAGTTTTCTGATGCAGCATTTCGAACCTTAATACAAAAATCAATATTAGCTGAAGAGTCTGTGGAAGTGAGCAGGCTAAATGATGCAGATAAAAATGAAATTAAACTAAAAACGTTAAACCCCGCTCAGCAACAATCTTACGATGAGATAAGAGCATCCTGGAAAGTTTCAGGGGTTAGTTTATTGTTTGGAGTAACATCAAGTGGAAAGACGGAAGTTTATACACATTTGATACAGGATGTTATTGATAGAGGCGAACAAGTTTTATACTTACTTCCGGAGATCGCACTTACAAATCAACTTATCGATCGGTTAAACAAAGTTTTTGGTGGTAGGGTAGGCGTGTATCACAGTGGTTTGAACAGTGCTGTAAGGTATGAAGTATGGCAGAAATCAGGGAATCCGGATCCGGCTGAAAGTTATGATCTGATCTTAGGTGCACGATCTTCACTTTTTCTTCCATTTAGAAAATTGGGATTGATCATCGTTGATGAAGAACATGATTCTTCTTTTAAACAACATGATCCTTCACCTCGTTACCATGCAAGAGATTCTGCTATCATGCTGGCACATATGCTGGGTGCAAAGACCTTGCTTGGTTCGGCAACTCCATCTTTGGAAAGCTGGCATAATGCGAAGGAAGGGAAATATGGTTTTATAAAATTAAGTGAGCGTTATGGAGGAGTGAAAATGCCGCTGATTGAAGTTGTAAATATTCGGGAGGAGACACGCAAAAAATTACTCAGCGGTTTGTTCTCTTCTTATTTGAAAGAGAAGATCACAGAAACACTTAAAAATGGAGAACAGATTATTCTTTTTCAAAACAGAAGAGGTTTTTCTAACATGCTCGAATGTCGTTCCTGTGGCTGGGTTCCACAATGTAAACACTGCGATGTAAGTCTTACGTATCATAAGCAATCCAATAATTTAAAATGTCATTATTGTGGTTCTGTTTATAATGTTTTTCAAACATGTTCAGCATGTGGTAGCACTGATTTAAAAGTGAAGGGATTTGGAACTGAAAAAGTAGAGGAAGAAATATCAGCAGCATTCCCGGCCATAAAAGTTTCTCGTATGGATCATGATACTACGAGATCAAAAAAATCTCTCAGTAAAATATTGGAAGATTTTGCGGAAAATCGTGTGAATATTTTGGTAGGTACTCAAATGGTTACCAAGGGGCTTGATTTTGATAATGTGAATATCGTCGGCATATTAAATGCAGATAATATGATCAATTTTCCGGATTTCAGATCACATGAAAGGGCTTTCCAGCTTATGGCTCAAGTCAGCGGTAGAGCAGGAAGGAGAGCAAAGCAGGGGAGGGTGATCATTCAAACAGGAGATCCAAATCATCATGTCATACGAAAAGTGGTAGAGCATGATTATGAATCCTTCTATGAACAAGAATTAAATGAAAGAATGACGTTTCGATATCCTCCATTTTATCGCTTGATCAGGATAAGTTTGAAACATAAAAAAGAACATACAGCTTCATTGGGTGCGAATAAGTTCGTATCCTATCTGAGACATTATCTGGGAAATGAACGTGTGCTTGGTCCGGAAATTCCAATGGTACCAAGAGTGAAAAATTATTACATCAGAAATGTTCTTATCAAAGCTGAGAAAGAACATTCCTTTGCAAAAGTAAAAGAGATCATCGGGATCGTTCAACAAATGTTCAAATCAGATCCTGAACTACGCCCGGTACAGATCCATATTGATGTGGATCCTGTTTAACTATTCTTCAACAAAGAATCTTCCATGCATTGCCTGGAGATGACCGGGAAAAGAACATATATATTGATATTCACCCGGAGCAGGGGCCATAAAGATAAATTCATCTATTTCTCCCGGACCAAGCAGTTTACTTCCAGCTAAGACCTCAGGTAGATCTGGTTTAAATCCGCCGCTTTGTCCAACTTTCATTCCGGCATCAACCACAGCTTGCGCACTTCCTCTTTCAATGAAAAGTATATTGTGTGGCATTGCTGCATCAGTTGAATTGTTTTGAAATTTTATCCTTACTGCACAACCTGCAGGAACAGTTATTTCAGATTTGTCATAACTAATATCTGCCATTGTATTTCCGTTTGCCTGAATTGTAATTTCTATGATCTTAGCATCCGGATCTATAACATTCGTAGAAGCAGCTTCTGCTTTTTCTTCCTCAGCTTGAACATCGGTTTCAGAACTTGCATCATCATTCTTATTACCTGAACAAGAAAACAGGGAGAAACTAAACACTCCGCATAAAATGATAGTTGAGAATTTATTTTTCATGATATAAGTATTTTAAATTAACTGTCTAAAATAATTCCAAACCGGGTCATTGGGAGGTTCTGCAACAATCAACATTTCTTGCCCTCCAACCGGATGTAAAAATTCCGCCCGCAATGAATGTAAATGTATACTTGCATCTTTATTGCTGCGATCGGCCCCGTATTTCAGATCACCTTTTATTGGACATCCCATGGCTGATAACTGTACCCTGATCTGATGATGTCGGCCAGTAAGTGGTTTTATTTCAAGTAAAAAATAAGTATCTGATTTCCCTATTAGTTTATAGGTTAATTCAGATCTGGATGAACCTTTTACTTCATGATCATAAGCTCGGCTCTTATTTTTACTTTCATCTTTGATAAGGTAATTTATCAATACTCCTGATTCCTGTGGTGGACTTTTCTTTACAACTGCCCAATACGTTTTTTGAACCAATTTATCCCTGAATAAAGCATTCATCCTTGCAAGTGCTTTACTGGTTCTGGCGAATATCACCACTCCGCTCACAGGTCTGTCTAATCTGTGAATTACCCCGGTAAAAACTTCACCCGGCTTGTTATACTTTTTTTTGATGTAGGCTTTTACATGATCGCTAAGAGGAGTGTCTCCGGTCTTGTCGCCTTGCACTATGTCAGACGCTCTTTTGTTTACCGCAAGTAAATGATTGTCTTCATATATAACATGGATTTCATCCATGATCAATATTGTTCTTTTTCGTTAGGAAAATCTTTTGACTTTATATCTTTTATATATTCTTTGGTTGCCCCAAGAATATCATCATATAAACTCAGGTATCTTCTTAAAAATCGGGGATGAAATTCATGGGTAATCCCGATCATGTCATGGAGTACTAAAACTTGACCATCCACACCACCACCTGCACCTATGCCTATTACAGGAATGCTTAATTCAGAAGCCACCCGTTGTGCCAATGCTGCAGGAATTTTTTCAAGTACCAGTGAAAAACACCCTGCTTCTTGTAAAAGATGCGCATCATCAATCAGTTTTTGTGCTTCAATTTCCTCTTTAGCCCGAACAACATAAGTTCCAAATTTGTAAATAGATTGTGGAGTAAGTCCGAGATGTCCCATTACAGGAACTCCGGCAGTAAGGATCCGTTCAACAGATTCTTTTACTTCTCTTCCACCTTCCAATTTAACAGCATGGGCACCACTTTCTTTCATGATTCGTATCGAAGAATTCAGTGCTTCTTTTGAATTTCCCTGATAAGAACCAAAAGGAAGATCCACTACAACCAATGCACGTTCAACAGCTCTCACAACAGATGCAGCATGATAGATCATCTGATCTAATGTAATAGGCAATGTAGTTTGATGTCCTGCCATAACATTGGAAGCACTATCGCCAACCAGTATAACATCAATATGAGCAGCATCAAGGATCTTTGCTAAAGAATAATCATATGCTGTAAGCATGGCGATCTTTTCACCATCCCGTTTCATCTCCTGTAAGGTATTGGTTGTAACTCTTTTGATATCGCTGTGAATTGACATAATCTATTTTTTTCTCAACTTTTCATTTTCAAGCAGAACAGCTTTTAATTGTTGTTCATACTCCTGGTTTTTTCTTCTTAATGCTTCGGAGATCATAATTTCATTTTTGAATGAATCACTAATTTGAATCAATAATTGATTTGATTCTTTCCCACCTCCAATTTCAATTAATTCTTTACAAAAAACACCTGCTTTTTCAAGAGAATCGATTCGCTTGTTAGACAGGACCAATTGATCTTCCAATATCCTCATTGCTTTTTGAATATCACTGGGTTTATTTGAATCAAATGCATTAGATTTTTTTTCCAATTCAGCTTTAAGTTTATCGTTTTCCTGAACCAGAATTTTCATTTGTTTTTTTAGGGAAACAATAGTTTTTTCTGCTTCCGTTCCGAGCTCCAGGCTTGATTCTCCGGGCTTGGTATTTATTACCAATGGTTCTCCAATTTTATTCAGTAAATAGATCTCAAAAGTTTTCATTTTCCCTTTAGTTCCAGGGCCTAATATTACTCCTATGTTTCCGGATTTATAGGTAAGTTCACTAAATGAAAATACAAATTCGGTATTCAAATAAACATCGTAATTCTTCAGATGGGTCCTGACTTCAATAGTATTATATGCATCTCCCGGAATAAGAGAATTACTTTTCACCCAACCGTTTGATTTTACATCACCGCTAATATTGACATAGGCGTTGCCTTTTAATTGTTTGATCCTAAATTCTCTTTTATTATTCACTTCGATAACAAAAGCGCCTTTGCCATTGGGTTGGATCATGAACATGATGCCAATAGCGCTTTCATTATTCAGACTTTGATCTACACTGACCGCAGCAAGTAATCTGAATGAATTAAGTTCGTTATCTAATGCAGGTAAGATGGTGTAGGATGTTTTATTATTCATCCTGTCCATATAATAGGCGCCCTTTTGAATCACTAATAAATTGTCGGCATTATTGGCATTAGGCCACCTGCCTGAATTAGATTGAAAATCCTCTATAAAACTGATCTGATTGAATTCTTCTCTTACAAGTTGTGCTTCTACAGTAAATGTGTAGAAAATCAAAAAAAACAAAAGCCCTGAGGCTCTAAGAATAGGCAAGTGCAATATCTTCATTTGTAGCCTTTTTACAACCCTTCAAAGCTACAAAATATTAAAGTAGATAGATGAATTTCATTATCTTTGCTTTATGAATAAGATTTTTCCAGCTATTTTGTTTGTGATGAGCATTTTTCTAAGCTCATGTTCAACAGATTTTGACGTTTTAGCTCCCTATGAGGAAACCACAGTTGTATATGCTCTTCTGAATCCTGCAGATTCTATACAATATGTTAAGGTTAATAAAGCCTTTCTTGGTGAAGGAAATGCATTGACTATGGCAACAGTTGGTGATTCAATTAATTATGGAGATGAGATTAATGTGATATTACAAAGATTTAAAAGTGGGTCTGTTATCCAAACCATACAACTTGTAGCTGATAAGACCATTCCCAAAAACCCGGGACAATTCTCTTACCCTGGGCAGACTTTGTATACTACTACAGAAAAAATATTTGCTGATAGCAGATACAACCTGATCGTTACCAACTCTGCAACAGGATCTCAGGTTACTTCCAAGACTGAAATTGTTGATCCGATAGAAACTTCTTCAATTTCTGTTAACTCCTCTTTTACAATATCTTTTACACAACAAACTCCATTAGTGATAAAATGGAGATCAGCTCCTGATGGTAAGATCTACGGGATGACCATACGTTTTCATTATAATGAATATTTAAATGGAGATACTATTCCTACTCATAAATATGTGGATTGGGTGTTCCCGGAAATAAAATCTTCTACTATAACAGGCAATCAGGAATTGAGATTTGATGTTGCCGGTGAAAAATTTTATGAGTTTTGTGCCAATACTATCCCGGTGAATAATGATGTTGAACGAATAGCATTGAGTGTTGATTTTTTGTTTACCATTGGTGGTAATGATTTGAATACTTACGTTGAGGCTAACAAAGCTCCTACAGGTATTGTTCAGGAAAAACCATTGTATTCAAATATTGAGGGGGGTATTGGTCTGTTCTCTTCCAGATTTAATATGGGAGTCTTAGATAAGGCTTTGCATGGACCTTCAAAAGATGAATTAGCTTGCGGATCATTGACCAAGAAATTGAGATTTAGAAAGACGGACAATAGTCTCTGCAACTAGTATCTGTATAACGAATATAATTGATCCTGCCTTTTTGGCAGGATTTTTTTTGAATTCTAAACTGCAGATGGCATTTTCTGACTTTAGTGCAGAAAGTCGCTACTGGCATAGTCATTGACTTTCTGGGGTCATTAACAAGAATATTTAATTAGTAAAACATAACAAAATGAGAAAAGTAATTGGCATTGACTTAGGAACCACTAACTCATGTGTTGCCGTTATGGAAGGTAATGAACCTGTAGTTATTCCAAACTCAGAGGGAAGGCGTACAACTCCATCAATTGTTGCATTTGTCGACAATGGAGAACGTAAAGTAGGTGATCCTGCAAAACGTCAGGCCATTACCAATCCGGTGAACACAATATCTTCTATCAAACGTTTCATGGGTGAAACTTTTGATGAAGTTAAAAAAGAAGCAGGAAGAGTACCTTATAAGGTAGAAAGGGGTGAAAATAATGTCCCTCGCGTAAACATTAACGACAGACAGTATTCTCCACAAGAGATCTCGGCTATCATCCTTCAGAAGATGAAAAAGACAGCTGAAGATTATTTGGGATATGAGGTTTCAGAAGCTGTGATCACAGTTCCTGCTTATTTCAATGATTCACAACGTCAGGCTACAAAAGAGGCAGGAGAAATTGCCGGTTTAAAGGTTCTTAGAATCATCAATGAACCAACCGCAGCGGCACTTGCTTACGGCCTTGACAAAAAACATACAGATACCAAGATCGCTGTTTTTGATTTGGGTGGAGGTACATTTGACATTTCAATTCTTGAATTGGGTGATGGCGTGTTTGAAGTTAAGTCTACAAATGGTGATACTCATTTGGGTGGAGATGATTTCGATCAGGTGATCATTGATTGGCTTGCAGAAGGGTTTTTAAAAGATGAAGGAATTGATCTTCGTAGAGATCCTATGGCCTTACAGCGTTTGAAGGAAGCTGCAGAGAAGGCAAAAGTTGAATTAAGTAGTTCTACAGCTACAGAGATCAATTTGCCATATATCATGCCTGTTGACGGAATACCAAAACACCTTGTAAAATCATTAAGCAGAGCAAATTTTGAACAGCTTGCTGATAAACTGATCCAGGCTACACTTGAGCCTTGTAAAAAAGCGCTTTCTGATGCAAAGCTATCCGCATCTCAGATTGATGAAATTATTCTGGTTGGCGGTTCGACACGTATTCCTGCCATTCAGGAATTAGTTGAAAAATTCTTTGGACGTAAGCCTTCTAAAGGTGTAAATCCGGATGAAGTAGTAGCAGTTGGTGCTGCAATTCAAGGTGCAGTTTTAACAGGTGAAGTAAAGGATGTTTTACTGCTTGATGTTACACCACTTTCATTAGGTATTGAAACTATGGGTGGAGTCATGACAAAGCTTTTAGAAGCAAACACTACGATCCCTACCAAGAAGACAGAAACGTTTTCTACTGCTTCGGATAATCAGCCTTCGGTTGAGATTCATATTCTACAGGGAGAAAGACCAATGGCGAAAGATAATCGCACTATCGGAAGGTTCCATTTGGACGGTATTCCACCGGCTCCACGCGGTATTCCACAAGTTGAAGTGATCTTTGATATTGATGCGAATGGTATACTCCATGTTACAGCTAAGGATAAAGCTACCGGTAAATCTCAGAACATCAGAATTGAAGCAAGTTCAGGTCTGAGTGATGAAGAAATCCAAAAGATGAAGAATGAAGCTGAAGCAAACGCAGATTCAGATCGTAAAGTGAAAGAGGAAGTAGAGAAAATTAATTCTGCTGATGCGATGATATTCTCAACTGAAAAGCAATTGAAAGAATACGGAGATAAATTGAGTGAAAGCAATAAGACCGCTATTGAATCTTCTCTTGCAACATTAAAAGAAGCTCATAAGATCAAGGATTTACCGGCTATTGACGCAGCTCTTGAAGCATTGAACGGAGCTTGGCAAGCTGCTTCTGAAGAAATGTACAAAGCGACACAGGAGAATGGAGAACCTCAAGCTTCGGGTGCAGAACCAGGACAGGATGGCGGCGGAAGCCCGGATGCTGAAGTTACTGATGTAGACTTTGAAGAAGTGAAAGATGATAAGAAATAATTAATGTCATCATTAAAAAAGAAAAACCGGAGAATCTCTCCGGTTTTTCTTTTTATAAAAAGTTAAGTCTGTTCATGAGATTGTCCTTATAAGACTTCCCGATAGGGATAGTTTTATCTGCCAGTACAACAGTATTTTCATCAAGTAAATTGATCTTGTCAAGTGAAATGATATAAGATCTGTGTACTCTCACAAATGAACTGCTTGGTAGTTTAGCTTCAATATCTTTCATGGTGGAGTGAATAATAAACTGATCAGATTCAGTTTTAATGATCACATAATTATCCATAGCCTGAACCCAAAGCACATTATCAAGTGATACCTTCACTAATAAGGATCCTTTCTTAACAAAAAATGAATTAGGTAGAAAAACAGTATCCAGATTTGCTGCAGAAGTTTTAGGGGTACCCTGTGATTTTGAATTCTCATCCTTCGGTCTTAATAATATTGCAATACCGGAAAGACTTCCATCTTCCTGCATGATCTTGCTAATACTAATTTCTGCAACTTTGGATCCCTCCTGTGCGATGTAAAGCAGATGCGAAGTGTCTTCTTCATTCTCTTGAGCAGAAAAAAGCAGGTCCTTTATTTGGGTTCTATTCAACATCTGCCCTTGCTCATGTTCAACGGTAAATGCATCCAGGAAATCCCTTCCAAGAATGGCATTTGAACTCGATGCAAATTTAATTGATTTTGGATTTACGAAAGTAATATTCCAGTTCGCATCCGTGATTACAAATGCATCTTCCAGACTTTGCAATGTCCTGATATAGAATTGTCTGTTTTTCTTAATTTCCTTATCTCTGGAATGTTTGTAAAGTGCAAGTTCAACAGCAGTTCGAAGATCTGTTTCATTGAACGGTTTTACAATATACCCGTAAGGCTCAGTCACTTTCGCTCTATCAAGCGTGGCTTTATCAACGAAAGAGGTTAGGAAAATGACAGGGATATCGTATTTTTCTTTTATTTCACCTGCAATCTCAACGCCGTCAGTTTCACCTTTAAGTTTGATATCCATGAATATCAGGTCCGGAAGATTCTCTTCAATCTTTTCTAAAGCTGCGGCATGGTTCGAAGCAGTAGCCGGAACATCATACCCTAATTTGATGAGCGTTTGTTGAATGTCTTTTGCAACAATTATCTCATCTTCTACAACTATGATTTTTGTCTTTTCCATTTAGCAGCAAATTAATGATTATCAGTGGATATTAGGTACTCGTTGAAAAATTATTTGAAATGAAATCCCATTTTTTCTGTCCAGCTCTATCCTGCCTTCTAGCTGATCCGTTAGTGCTGTTACCAATTGCATTCCCAGGCTGTCGCTTTGATATACATCAAAATTCTCAGGCAATCCAATCCCATTATCAGAAACGGTTAATCTTAACATCCTGTCGTCTTCCTCTTTTAAGCTGATAGAGATAGCACCTTTCTCCCGACCAACAAAAGCATATTTGAGGGAATTACTGACAAGCTCAGTTATGATCAGACCGGACGGAACGGCTGTATCAATATCAAGTATTATATCATCTGCATGAACATCTAATGTGATCACCCCTTGACGAATGTTGTAAGACAGCATCAAATGATCTACAAGTTTCCGAATATAAGATTGAAAATCCAGATCAGTCAATTCATCACTTTGATAGATCTTTTCATGGATCAATGCCAATGATTTTACTCTATCCTGTCCTTCTTTTAATGCTTTTAATGCTTCTTCATCATAGACATAAGATGCTTGAAGATTTAATAATGAAATGATGATTTGAAGATTATTCTTTACCCTGTGATGAATTTCCCTTAATAGTTTTTGCTGTTCTTCAAGTGACTTCTTTATGGTATCCTCAAGTGCTTTGTGGGTACTGATATCTGTATTGATGACAACAATTTTCTTGAGTGTTTGATCTTTATTGAAAATAGGAGTAAGTGTACTTTGTATACAGATTTCCCTTCCATCTTTCCTGCTTATTAAAGCTTCAAAAATCACTGATGACTTTGACGAAATGGCCTGCTGCATATGCTTATCAATATCCAGATTAAAACTCAATGTAGTAAGAGTTTTGCCGTACTTTTCAAACATTTCCTGAATCGAATATCCTGTCAATCTTGTAAATCCTTCATTGACCCATTCCAAATCCTGATCTTTGTCAAATATCAAAACAGCATTATCCGTTTCCTGCGCTACAATTGAAAGTTTTTCCAGTTCTTGATTTTTCAAGTTTAATTGACGGGTCCGTTCATCAACTCTTTTACTGAGTACTTTCTGGTTTTGCTGAAGCCTGTATGTTCTCAATCTTATATACGCGAAAATTAATGTGATCAGTATGATTATGTAAGCAATAATGAATACTGGTGTTAACCATATTGGCTTCAGAATCTTAAAGGAGAATGTTGCAGGTACAGACCAATTTTCACTATTTACAACCCTGGCTTTTACCATAAATGTATATTCACCGGCAGGAAGCTTAGCATAAGCTACTGATGATGCACTGGTGGGTTGCGACCAATTATTTTCATGCCCGTCAAGCCGGTATTGATATCGAATATCGCCCGGACTACTCAGGAAAACAGCATTGTAATTGAAACTTAAATAATTATCGTTGTATTTTAAACTTAAGTTATCGGGTAATCCTGAAAATGGATCAAGTGAAAAACCTCTCTCTACCCAATTTACTTCATTGAGAAAAAGATTGATTCCTTTTATGATGGTTTTTGGAAGATTGTTGGGCGTTGGTTTCTTTTCCGGATGAGTTTCAATAATTCCATTCACTGTACCAAGCCAAAGCGTATTGTTCTTACCAATTGTTATTGAATTACATTCCGTGCCATGATACCCTTTACTTCGATCATATTTTTTAACGTTTATCCTCCCAGAATCATAATAAGTTTTCCAATCTATTGATTCGAGATCCGATGATGTTCCTACCCATAGATTTTCAAAATTGTCCATGGAAAGACTTAATACATTGTCTTGGTATAATCCGTTAATAGCGTTGATCTGAGAAATAACATCTGAGGCACCTTTATTTTTCTTGATGATTAAAATTCCGGAGTCATAAGTTCCAATTATGATGCTTCCATTTTTATCCTCTAATATGGAAGTAATATTTGCTTCTGAAAAAGTACTGGATCTTAGATATGGGATAATCTTCCCTTCTTGGATATAATATAAACCCTTGATAGTACCAACCCATATACGTGATCTGCTGTCAAGAAAAAGTACTCGTATATTCTCTGAATATCGGGTTTCTCCACTATTTAATTTTGTAATTTTATTTCCATTAATATGAAAAATCCCCCTGTCGGTACCTGCCCATATACTCCCATCCGGATCTTCCAATATGGTGTACACCACATTCCCTTTCAATGAAATCGGTAAAGGCCGAAATACATCTCGTTTGGTATCAAGACTTAATATCCCATCATTGGTTCCTGCATACAATTTTCCACTTTTCCCTTCATGTACTGACCAAACATTTGCTGCAACAAAACCTGAAATTGCATCATACAATTTTATATCATTGTCTTTTATATTGATGAGTCCCCCACCTAAAGTTCCAAACCAAACTGAACTATCGGCGGATGTATAGGATGCAAGAATGTTATTGCTACTCAAGCCATGTTCCATCGTATATGTTACGAACATGTCTCCGCCGAATCTTATCAATGCAGTGGGACTTGCCATCCAAACATTGCCCTCACTGTCAATTATTCCGTCTTGAATAATATTGCTCTGTAATCCATTATTCTGAGTAAAATGAAGAGTTGATGAGCTCTTAATCATAAAAACACCAGAGCCAAATGTAAAACACCAAATATTACCGGCAGGATCAGATTGGATCCGGGTTACTCTTCTACCCTGAATTAATTCATTGTCGATTCTTGCTACACTATCATTGGGATAAATTATATACACTCCTGATGTAGATCCAACGTAAACCTGCCCATTCGGATGGGGATATATTGTTGTATTGATCTCTTTTATTCTCGGATTTTTATTTTCAAAAAAATAATACTTTTTTCCATCAAACTTTCCTACGTAATTATGAGAGGCGAACCAAATATTCCCATTTAAATCAGATTTGATATCAATTATATTATTTTCTTTTAGACCATTTGAACTATTAATATTAACGAGTTTACCTTTTTCTATTTTTATTAATCCTGTAGAAGTTGCAACCCAAATTTTACTGTCAGTTTCTGCGAACCCATTTATTGTTGTTGAAGTTTGAAGATTCAATAAAGGAATGGATTGAATTTTTAAACCATCCCATTTATAAATTCCTTTTCTGATAGATCCAAACCAAATATTATTATTAGAATCTTGAAAAAGAGATTGAATGGGAGTGTTCTCAAACCCCAATTCTCTGTCGCGGGATTGAAAACGTTTTCCGTCAAATTCCAAAACACCGCCTAGAGTACCTACCCATAATGGCCCCCTTCGATCTTGAATTACTGAAGTGATCTGTGCGTTATCATATGCATCAGTAATGCTGTAATAGTTAAAATTGTACCGTTGACCTTCAACTGAAAAATTCAGGAACAGTAACAACATGGACACAAATAATAACTTAATTCGCATTATCCTATTAATTAATATATTCGGTTGAATATAGGAAAGAATTAAAGATCATTCAAATGGAATGATCTTTAATTTGTTATTCTTTTTTCTTTTACGGTACGAAAGCAAAGCATGGAGGGTTACTGAAAGTAGAATTATGATAGCACCCCAGTAAAAGCCTTTGGCAAGTTCATCTTGCTCATTAAAAATGATTATAGCCAGAATTATGCTGTATATGGGCTCCAAATTTACAGATAGATTCATCGTGAAGGCGCTTACCACTTGTAAAGCTTTCAAGCTAATGGTAAATGCCAGTGTTGTACATGCCAGACTTAGAATCAACAAATAAATTCCATCAACCGGACCTGGAAGAAAATTATTGAGATCTAATCCCGGCCAGAAAGGGAGTAAGATCGTTAAAAATAGGAAACCTCCTGTTAATTCATAAAAAACAACTTTTTCAGGTGTGTAAGAGTTTACCAGACTTTTGTTGAATACCGTAAATAAAGCTCCTAGAAAAGCACTTATCAATGCCAAAGTTATTCCCCATGCATAATCCCATTGGACAGAAAATATGAGGCCAATACCAATGATCACCAGTAATCCAAAAAATACTTCTGACCAGACGGGTTTTTTCTTTCCCAGTAATGGTTCCAGGAAACTTGTAAATAAAGCTGTAGAAGCAAAACATGCCAAAGTAATTGAAACATTGGAAGCTTTGATCGCAGCATAAAAAGTCATCCAGTGTAGAGTAACCACAAACCCAACTCCAAAAAGTTTTTTCAGATCGGTAAATTTAATACTCAAAAGGTCTTTGCTTTTATAGTAGATCAGGAACAATGAAATAGATGTCAACAATAAACGATACCACACGATCCAACCTTCATGCATATGTATTGCTTTGCCCAGGATCCCTGTGAAACCCCACAGAAAAATAGCTAGATGCATTTGAAAATACGCAGTTTTCAAATCATTTTTTTGGATGTTAGCAGAAGTTGTAGAGCTGCTCATAGAGTTCCTTTGCAGGTAATCCCATTACATTAAAAAACGAACCGGTAATTTCTATAACTCCCGCCAATCCCATCCAATCCTGAACACCATAAGAACCCGCCTTATCAAATGGATGGAAGTTCTCAATATAAAAATCGATCTCGGCATCTGTAAGTTCTTTGAAACTCACCATGGAGATAGAATGAAATACAATTGACTTTTCGCCTTGAATCAAACAGACACCCGTTACAACTTCATGTGTCTTCCCGGATAAGGTCCTGAGCATGCTCTTGGCTTCCTTTTTATCATTGGGTTTACCCAGCATACTGCCATTGAAATAAACGATAGTATCAGCCCCGATAATGAGTTCTTCACTTGAACTTATTTCTGCAACGGCCTTAGCTTTCTTCAATGCTAAGAATTCAGCAGCTTGTATACGATCCATGTCTTCCGGTATACTTTCATCTGTTTCAAGGATCCGTATCTTGAATTCTAAACCCAGGTTTTTAAGGATCTCTTGTCTTCTGGGTGAGCGAGACGCTAAAACCAGATCCAAGGACCTCAGTAGTAAAGGATCTTTGGTTCCCTGCATTATAAACTGTAATAAAATATCAACATGGATAGTACACCACCAAGCATCGCAATCTTTGTAAGTCTGCTGGCTCTGTGATATTGAGCTTTCTCTTTTGCAAGTATGGTCGTAATCATAACACCAAAAATTGGAAGCTGGATAGCCAGACAAAAATACCAGAATGAGATCATATCTCCAGATACCCATTGTCCTTTTTGTACATATCCAATAAGAGTCATTATCCCTAAAAGTATAATTGCAACAATAGTTTTTGATGTTGTAACGCCCCAAACTATCGGTAACGTTTTACAATTCATTTCAAGATCTCCGGGAACATCTTCTATATCTTTAATAATCTCTCTGGCTAGTGTGATCACCAGTGCGAAAACTGCATATGCAACCACAAATCCAAAAGTACTTGAAACCTGTCCATAGATCTGGGGTTCAAAAAGTGCTACAGTCAAAGGAACCATTGCAGTGAGGATTCCAACAACAAGATTACCAATCAAAAATGTTTTTTTGAAATTAGTTGAATAGAACCAAAGCAGAGCGGCAGAAAATACATGAACTGAACTTAATTTTATATTTCCAATTCTATATGCGAGAATGATTCCAATTGCAATAGATAACAGGCTTAAAACAACATGCCACATCATTGCTTTTTGTCTACTTATTGATTTATCAACAACCATTTTTTCCGGCTTGTTTATTCGATCTGCACGGGTATCAAAATAATCATTGATCACATAACCTCCGGCAGCCACAAGCATGGTACTGATTACTAAAAATGCAAATTCGATATCACCCAGTGTAGGAGGGATCTGCTGTTTAATATAGATGGAGCCATCATAAAAATATTCAACCAGAAGACAATACCTCACCAGGTATTGTGTCAACGCTATAATCAATAGATTAGGAAGTCGTATCAACTTTAGAAAAGCGATCATAGTAGTGTTAATTTATTCCCAGTGTTTATTTACCATTAATACTTGTTGTATCACATCTCTAACACAACCTTTACCACCTTTTATCGGAGAAACATATTTCGATATTTGTTTTACTTCAAATGCTGCATCGGAAGGACAAACAGGAACTCCAATCTTCATCATTACTTCCATGTCGGGTAGATCATCTCCCATGTACATTATTTGCTCCTCCTTCAGGTCATATAAATGCATGATTTCGCTTAAGGCTTCCATCTTGTCATTAACAGCCATTTTAATTTCTGTAATTCCAAGTTTTTTTAGTCTGTCCGCTGCTTCTGCAGACTTTCCACCACTGATCACTGCTAACAAATATCCTTTTTTAATTGCTAACTGCATGGCGTAACCATCCTTAATATTCATATTTCGTACCGGGTCAGATCCGGGGATAAGTAACAATGTACCATCAGTAAGTACACCATCCATATCCAAAATTATTGCTTTGACATTCCTAAGTAAAGCTTTGAAATTTTTTTCCATATCGTTTTAGAATGTGGTCAGGAATAAGTTTTAACGATTGAATCAGAGATCAATTTATAAAGATTTGCCAATTCCATATCATCATGTAAGATACCTAAATGCTTTTGCATAGTGTGCAGGTCATTCCGCCTTGCCGGACCAGTCTGTGAATTGTAAGGGCCATTTTGAATTGCCTTTCTTAGCGTTTCTTGCATAAGTGGATGGAGCAATTCAAAATCAAGATTTGTTGACTTGATCAATTCTTCAGCTTTCAGATAAAGATGATTACAAAAATTTGAAACCATAACCGCAGCCAAATGAAGTTTGAGTCTTTGTGCTGAGTTTATCTTATGAATTTGAGAACCTAGTTCTATAGAGATCTGTTCAATAATATCTAAAGTGTCTTTGCTATTTCCCTCAATCAACATAGGAACCAGTTCGCTATTTGGTAAATCGGTCGAAGAGATGGTTTGCAATGGATAGATCACTCCATGTGGTAAATCTTTGACTGAATTCAAAACGGATAATGGGCAACTACCGGAGCAATGGAGCAAGATCCCGGTAAAATATTTCCGGACCTCAATAGCTAATTCTCCTAAGGAATCATCACTAGTTGCAAGAATACAAAATTCTGCTTTTACATCGATCTCGCTTATTTCATTTTCAAAAACACAATTGTAAAGTTGAGCTAAATCTTTTCCTTTATCCGAGTCTCTTGCTATGACTTGACTTATTTCATGACCCGCATTCATCAAAGCTTTAGCAAAAAAATTTGCAGTATTCCCAGCTCCAATAATTACGAATTTGTTTTTCATTTCTTGAGTCTTTGTGAACTCTTAATTCTGTTTCTTATGGCTATAGTAGTCCCTATAATTAACAAGATACATCCGATCCATAAAATGTTGATATAGGGAAAAATTATTGCTTTCATGATAATGAATTCCCGCTCTGAATTTTTCTTTTCGGAAATAGCAAGACCGATCTTCCCGGTTTCAGGATCAACTTTTACAAATCCGATCTTAAGTCCTGAATTTTCAATTTCAGTTTCGTTGGTATATACAGCTCTATCTCTAATCATGAAAATAGGACGAGCATAATGAATATCATTTGTGATACTTATTATCTTAAGTTGAGCCGCAACTGCAATATCATCTTTGCCAAGACCAAGAGAATCCTTATTCACATTGGGGTCCAGACCAACTAGGACAATGAGGTTTCCGGAAGTTGCCACCGTATCACCAACAGCCAACGATTTCTCTATCGGTTCTTTATAACCTTCAGCATCTGCTTTCGAAGTCAGATCTTCAAGATCTGCATAGGTTATGTGTGTGTAAATATCCTTGTTGAAAAAATGTTTTGTACTTGGTTCTGCGACATTACCCATTCTCTCATTAAGTTGAACAAACGGTTTTAATGTGAATGATTTTTTTAATGAATTTGTTACATCATCATGTTCGAAATAAGTTATTTCATAATAGATATTAATCCCTTCTTTCTGTTTACCGGTAAATGTTACAAAGTATTTACCCATTGATAAAGTATCACCTTTTCTTAAAAGAATATTCTCATCATTTGGGAAATCTTTTCCAAGATCCACTTGTAAAGTGTTTCTGGAGATCACTTCTCTTTTTGCATTAGAAAGTAATGAACCAAGAAGAATAAGTGCAAAGCCAATATGTGCAATAGGTGCGCCGGATACACTTAATTTCCCTTTTATAAATCGAATGAAATAATCGAGGTTTGCAAAAACAGCAAATAAACTTGCAAACAATAATGC
>JBBKWX010000134.1:0-33175 GCA_037969175.1 Bacteroidia bacterium
CCTTTGTATTTTTCAACTTCATCCTTAGATCTGTATTTTGCAGGATCAGACATTGAATGCCCTTTATATCTGTAAGTCAACATTTCAAGAAATGTAGGGCCGTCTCCTTTTCTAGCGCGTTCAACTGCACTTGCCATTGCATCGTGCACCGTTTCAACCGTCATCCCATCAACAGCAAATGATGGCATATCATACGCTGATCCCAATTTATACAGATCGGTTACATTGCTTGTTCGTTCTACAGAGGTACCCATCGCATAGAAATTATTCTCTACAACAAAGACTACAGGTAATTTCCACAACATGGCCATATTAAATGCCTCGTGAAAAGCACCTTGCCTTACAGCTCCGTCGCCCATATAGCATACACAAACATTATCTGTTCTCTTGAATTTTTCAGCAAATGCTATCCCTGCACCCAAAGGTATTTGACCACCTACGATTCCGTGACCACCATAAAAACCATGTTCCTTGCTGAACATATGCATGGATCCGCCTTTTCCTTTTGAGCAGCCTGTGATCTTTCCATATAATTCGGCCATCACAGCTCTTGCAGAAACGCCTTTACCCAAAGCATGTGCATGATCGCGGTAAGCAGTGATCATTCCATCTTCCAGCCTAAGATTTGACATAGCTCCTGCTACTACAGCTTCCTGACCAATATATAAATGGCAGAATCCTTTGATCTTCTGCATTCCATAGAGTTGTCCTGCTTTCTCTTCAAACTTACGCATCAGGAGCATTGACTCATACCACTCCAAATAAGTTTCTTTACTGAACTTTGTTTTCGACATCGTTTTTTAAATAGTGATGCAAATTTAACAGAAAAATTCATTCATGGTTACCTGAACCCTACTTGAATTTGGCTTTCATAGAAGTGTTGAATGTTTCAGACTGTCCTTTTGGAATACTTAAGCTTTCCCAGGTTTCTCCTTTTATCAGCTTTGCCAGAAAAACAAGTTGACCGACATGATATGAAAGATGACTCATTTGTCTTAGAATGGCTTGATGGATATTCAATTCCTGAGAACGGATAAAAGTAGAATCTTGAAGATTCTTATCATTCAATTTACCGATACTATCGAATAAGGTTTGCCATCCTTTGTCCCATAGCTCATTGATCTGCTCAACAGAATATACGCCTTCTTCAAATTCCTGATCTCTGTTTCGGTTTGTTTTTTCTCCATCAGCTTCAGGGAATCCGGTCCAGCGTGAGATCATGTTCCCGGCCATGTGATGCATGATAGCAAGCATACTCAGGCTTCCGGGTCCGGGAATATAAACCAGTTCATCCATGCTGAGTCTTGAAATGGACTTATCAGCAAGTGATTTGATCTCTTGAAATTTTTGAAGATTTTCCCGAATGATATTTAGTTCCATTGGGAATAAAGATAATTAACTTCCTTTTAAATGTTCAGGACTAAACACTAAAGGAAGCAGATCCTGCATTGTTGGCGCGATAAGAACTGAGCCATCGTATCCATCCATGATCAGTTTGATTCCAACATTATGACGGAATTCATACTCAATGACCGATTGCCGGCAAGCTCCGCAAGGACTCACTGATTTGTCCAGTTTAAAATGTTCACTGAAAGCTGATACTGCAAGCGATGTTATTTTTTTATCGGGATATAATGCTCCGGCTGAAAATATAGCTACTCTTTCTGCACAAAGTCCGCTTGGGTAAGCAACATTCTCCTGATTATTGCCGGTGATGATGGTACCATCCTCAAGCATTAAGGCAGCTCCCACATAGAATCCTGAATAAGGTGCATAAGCACTTTTTGCAGCTTCTCTTGCTTTTTGCAACAGAATCAAATCGTTAGGTTCCAGTTCTGATTCGCTATCGTAGCGGAAAAACTCAGACTTAATTTCTATTTTTTTCATTAACCTGATTGAAAATTAAGTGATCGTCAGGAAGTTGATTTCTCAATCAAAGCCACAGCATACGAAGTAACCCCTTCTTCTCTCCCAACAAATCCCAGCTTTTCACTTGTTGTAGCTTTAATTGATAATTGATTTTCGTGTATCTTCATTACACTTGAAAGTGTCTGTCTCATTTCCTGAATATAGAGAGCGATCTTCGGTTGTTGTAAACAAAGAGTAACGTCAATATTTCCAATTGTATATGATTCCCTTGATAGCAACTGAACAACTTCTGCCAGCAAGATCTTACTGTCTATTCCTTTGTATTGATTTGATGTATCGGGAAAATGATATCCTATATCTCCAAGAGCCGCAGCGCCTAACAGTGCATCGCAAATAGCATGTATCATTACATCTGCGTCCGAATGCCCCTTGGCTCCTTTTTTATGTGGAACAAGAATCCCGCCCAGCCAAAAAGGTTGTCCTTCTTCGAGAACATGTACATCAAACCCAAAGCCTATGCGAAAACTCATTCTTGAGATTTGCCTCCTTCTTTCACAGAATCAAAATCAAACAACAGTGAAAAACGTAATGTGTTCTCAAGCGGATTTCTTTGTTCCGTTGGGATCAGGTATGCAAAATCAAGACCGAATACCTTGTAACGTAAACCTGCACCTACAGTAAAATACTTACGATTTCCTTTTGTAGGATGCTCATAAAAATAACCTGCACGAACTGCAAATTGTTTATCATACCAATATTCAAAACCTACAGAAACACTTACTTCTCTAAGCTCTTCTTTGCTTCCACCGGGTGCATCTCCAAAAGATGCCAACATTCCGCTTACAACACTTACATCATTATCTTTTCCAAGAACCACATCACCTATGCTATCTCTGATAGGAGGCGTTGGAACAAGCAGTTTATTAAAATCAAGTAAAAAACTCAATTCATTATATTCATCCAAATTCATTTTCAAACCTCCGCCCAATCTCATGTTGATCGGAATGAAATCTTTGTTCCCGGTCTCAGTATATGAAATTTTAGTTCCTATGTTTGAAATGTTCAAACCATAAGACATCTTAGCGTCTTTACCACCTAATTCAACAGGCTTTTCATAATATGCAGAAAGATCTGCTGCTATTGAATTCCCGGCACGTGATGCAGCACCTAATACATCAACACCACCGGTGAGGTTAGAATAAATATAACGAAGAGCTAAGCCTCCCGATAAATTTTCACCCAGTTTTCTGGCATATGCAAAATCAATCGCAAATTCATTTGGCTTAAATTGTCCAATCACATTTCCATTTTGATCAGTGAATGTAATATCACCCAATGAGAAATATAATAGTGATGCAGCAATTGTTTGATTCTCATCAATTTTTTTGAATCCACTCAGATACGCCAGATTAATATCCGGTACCAAAGCTCTCAACCAGGGAGTATAGGATATGGATAATCCAAAATTCTTTTCAGCAAAAGCTAATTTAGAAGCATTCCAGTGAATAGAATTTGCATCCGGACTGCTTGCAACACCTACATCACCCATTGCGCCTGCACGTGCATCCGGAGCAATGATAAGAAATGGAACTGCAGTTGTAATAGTATTTAATTGGTCTATCCTATCTTCGGATAAGCTTTGAGCTTTAATCTCCGCCGTTCCGCCTACAAGGCTAAGCAGAATAAAACCTGCTTGCAGCATGTGTTTTTTCATAGTCAATTTTAGAGTGGGCAAATATACGTAAATTAGATGTTATAGGTTTCCGAAGAATTTTGTGACTATTTGAGTATTACCAATTTCTCAAATTGTTCAACACTTTTTTCTCCATCTCTCACCCTTACACGATAAAGATAGACACCCCTGCCTATCGAGTCACCGTAGTCGTCTTTTCCATCCCAGGCAATAGCATCTGATCGGAACCCTTCACTTTCCATGATCAAGTTAATGTTTTTTATCAATTTTCCTGATACAGTATACACTTGAACCTGAACCTGAAGGGGCACACGTGGTCTGTTATGTTCAAAATAAAATTTTGTGGATGTTGTAAATGGATTTGGATAATTCAATACATGACTCAAAGCAAGATCAGCTGATTCTGCAACCACAAATTCTGTATAAGCCTCAGATGAATTATTAAATACGTCCCATAATTTCAATCTGGCATTATGTCTTCCAGAACTTAAATTACTTAATGGATATCTGATCCGACCACTTTGATAACTATCCAGATCAGCCTGGTAATAATCATTCAAAATAAAATAGTCAGAATTATTATCATCCAATTTGGCAGTAATATCATGTCCTATGGAATTACCTGAAGTATTTATTCCACTCGAATCTGAAACTATCCCATACAAATATGGTTTGTTATCTGTCATGCCTCCAAATACAAACTTTTCATCATTCATAAACAACAAAAGCGATGGTCCGGAATTATCAACTGTAGCATTGGGATTTAATCCACCAATCACCAACTTATCAGAATAACCGTTTGCATCAACCACACCATTATGAGCATAGAAGCTTAATTTCCCAATGCCGTATTGTACAGCAATATCTTTAGGGACCAGAAATGTAAAACTAAAATCTCCATTTTTAACACTCACTTTTCCTTTATAAAGTATACTCTTGTATACTTTAAAATTCGTCACCGGACTTTGTGCATCATTCCCAAGCGTGTTCACAGTACTAGCTTTATCATAAACAGTCGGATAGACTATTCCATTGAATGAAGTCAATTTATTTCCGCTCAGATCTTCCACCACACCGGTAATAGTAACTTTTGATAAACCTTGAATCGTGTCGGGAGAAACAGAAATTGGATTTCCGTTTATACTTGTAGCTCTTACATGAAATTCCGGAAAAGCCCAATGCAATGCAGGATCACCTATCAATGTAAAGTTTCTTGTATTTGAAATATTTGAAGTAGCCACTTTTGTAGCCCTGAACACATCACCAATCGTGGGCATTTGTCCATTTACCGGCTTGAAAAGATTGTTATAAAATGCTTTGTTCAATTCAAAATTTGAAGTTGAAAACACTAGTCTGACCGTAGTAGCCAAAGCTATTCCTCCTCCGGAAGGATTTAACATTACCAACTCACCGGCCGATGTTCTTGCAGGATCATCAAACCTGCTGAATTCACAAGTTGCTGTCATAAATACAGGAAATGCAGTATTATTTGACCAGGCGTTGACATCGGAAACCTCCAGAACTCTTTCATGTGCCCATCCTGATTCTCCTCCATGACCTGTGTAATTGACGATCAATGCGCCTCTTTGTAATCGATTGTTAATAGCATCCTTTACACCGGGATATCTTTGGCCGCCGGGAGTGCTCTCTTGCTTATAAGCATCAAAATATATCTTTTCAATATTATATGCTTTTTGAGTCGTATCCAACAATATAGCTAATGCATCACTTTGATACAAATGTGTATTTCCATCTTCATCATCACCAACGAAACTTATTACATTTCTCCAATCTCCATATGTATTAACCCCATTGGAAGAATTCGAAAGCTCGCTTTGTAATACTGCTGTACCTCCCGGACTTCCATACAAAATGATTTTATCAACCACTGCTTTTGCTTCTGACAGGTTCTTAACAGGCAGCCTTCCTATACCGAGATCAACAGCATCAAAATCCGTTGGCAGCCATTCTCCTTCATTGTCATCCAGATTTCCATAAAAGTCATCAGCTACATATGAATTTGTTAGCGAAAGTGAATTTAGACTTTGATATGTTGGAATAAAATTCGTGTTTCCACTTAATCTGTTTTTGTTATCGTACGAGCCATCACCGAAAAGCAATAAATATTTTGGAAGCTCTGAAGGACTCTGTGCTTTGTCATAAAACATTTTCATAAAATCTCTGATAGCAGAGACATCCTGTTTTCCTGAAGAAAATTCGTTGTAGATCTGTTGCGGTGTCACTACTTCTACTTTCAAATTGCTAAGCTGTTTATGAAATTCTGAAAGTCGGTTTGCCTGACTGATAAAGTTGGGATGAGCCACTATGATCATATCTACAGGTGTAAACGCATGAAGATTTTGATTTCCGATCTTACCAAATGACTTTGGAACAGCGAGGTTGTTTTCGTTATAAGCTATAAATTGAAGTAAAGAATCTGTATGCACTTTGTAGTTTCCTACTTGCCCAACAAGATCAAAATTTTGTTCAATTGGATTTTGAGCTGATGTAACATCCCAGATCTTGATTGAACTATTCATTCCACCAATGCTGAATTGAGACACGTTTCCAGGACCAACGGAAGCCACTGATCTGAATGGCATAACGGATCCCACCATGGTTAAAGCTCTTTTCGCATTGAGTTCAATGTAATTGAGCCATCCTGCAGCGTTGGTAGTTGAAGGGTTATATGTTAGGGTAATATTAATATCCGAAACCCCTGAGTTGAAGGTTGTGAAATTAGGAGAATTCGCAGGATTGGCAAATGTGCAGTAGTAACAATCAGGAACACTGGGTACAATTTGAGTAAGTAATTGCTGAGAATTACCCGAAAGTGTAAAACTGCTATTTGAAAAAGATCTGGCAATGACATCACTCTTAACATAAACAGGAACATTGCTGACAATGTTTGGAAAAGAGAAACTAAATTGCTGAACCAATTGCCCTTCAAAAATTTCACCATACCATTCACGACCGGACTTGATCAGATTTACCCGATCTATATGATGCACAAGATGATCATCAAATGTATTAATGTTAATATTTGAAGTATTCGTTGAACTGTTTCGCAGTGTAACTCTTTTACCCGGTCCGAGATCAGTAGTGAGAAAGTAATACGAAGTATCACAAAATGCATTCAACTCATGATGAAAACGTTGATCAGCGGTTGTATAATTCCATTTGGTAGTACCTTGTCCATAAAATATTACGACATCATTAACATCAAAAACGCCATCTGACTCACCCTTAACAATGATTGAATTTTCAATCAGATCATCTGCTCTTGGGACAGCATTTGAGTGAGGTAATTTATATCCTCCATTACCATAAATTCGAATATTTCTAGGATCAATCTGATCGGGTTTGATACCCATACTTACCAGAAGTTCATGTGTTATTTTATAAACACCATCATTTGCTACGCCTACCCGATACCAGTCTCCTGTATTCAAAACAGAGTTGGCTGCATAAATACGCGGTGAGCTTGAATTTCTATCAGTAAGTATATTAGGAGTAATTTCAATATCAAATGAAACAAGTTTCTGAATTCTGCCATTGCTGGCATTGATCCTCAAAGGAAGAATGCGCATGGCAAGATTTCCCTTTTTCTTATCTACAGCAAGACCATATTCAAACTGAATATCATTGTTGAGAAATTCAATTCCATTTAATTTGCTTTGATCTTCTAGGTCAGTAAATACTGGATTGATGATCTTTGCATTTACCTCATTGATCCCGTTCAAAGGTTTCAAAGCGAACCAGACAGGCAAAAAAGCCCTTTCCGGATCTGAAGAAGCTCCCTCAAGTTTTAAAAAAGTGATCTGAGATTCATCAGCCAGTTTAGTATCAGTGAAACCATCCCATTTGAGTATAAACTCAGCAGCAATTGGATTCGTTTCAATTCTGGATTGAGCATGAATAGTTGCCGGTATCCATGCCAGAAGCATCAAAATGCAAGAAAAAATATTGTTTTTATTCATCATTTACAAAAGCAAAAATAAAGGAATACTCGCTATGAAGCTAATTTTGAAAATAAACACTAAAAAAGATACCTTTGTTCCAAATATGCGGAATTCCGTTTATTAACGAGACTCATAAGTTCATATTGTAAATTACCTGAAACTTTAAGACAAGTTGGGCGTATGAGTGAATCTGTAACCATTTGAAAACCGGAACACATTGAATCGTATTACTTTATTATTTATAAGTTTTCTTGCCTTTCCTGCTTTGTTAAAAGCTCAGGATCCGCAATTTACGCAATTTTATGCTGCACCGCTTTATCTGAATCCAGCTTTTGCAGGTAGCTCAAAATGCCCCAGGCTCATTATGAATTATCGTAATCAATGGCCTTCTTTACCGGGTACCTTTGTTACATATGCAGCGTCGTATGATCAACATGTGGATGCATTACAAGGTGGTTTAGGTTTAATGGTAATGAATGATAAGGCAGGTGAAGGAACTATAAATACAACCAATATAAGTGGAATGTATTCTTACTTACTTAATGTAAGTCGTGAATTTAGTATCAGAGCGGGTTTTCAAGGAACTTATGTTCAGAAGAAACTGGATTGGGATAAACTTACCTTTGGTGACATGATCGATCCGAGATATGGATACGTTTATGAAACACAAGAAGTAAGACCTAATGAAACAAGAAACTATGTCGATCTTTCTGCAGGTTTGCTTGGATATAGCAGTAAATATTATGCGGGTGTTGCAGTACACCATTTAACAGAACCGGATGAGGCATTTATCGTTTCAGGTTCCAGTGCACTGCCCATGAAGATCACTGCCCATGCAGGTGCTTTGATCCCACTTGATGACAGCAGAAACAGTACTTCTTTTATTTCTCCCAACATATTGTATCAACAACAACGTGACTTCAACCAATTGAATCTTGGTGTTTATGTTACTAAACAACCCATTGTCGGTGGACTTTGGTTCAGGGGTAATCTTGGTGATGGAGGACTATCAAAAGAATCTATTATTGCCTTGCTGGGTATACAACAAGGCATGTTCAAATTTGGTTATTCTTATGACTTAACAATATCTAAACTTGGTAATGCTACAGGTGGATCTCACGAACTTTCCTTTGGGCTTCAGTTCGAGTGTTCACCAAAACGAAAAAGGTTCCGCACAATAAGTTGCCCAACTTTTTAGTTTAGAATTTAATATTTGCTATCTTCGGCCACTTAATAATAGACCTAAAAGCAATTCAATCGCACATGAATCGCAACACATTCAATTCAAAAATCAGCGTTATCGCAATCGCTGCCATAGCTTCACTTAGCTCTTGCTACAAGGAAAAATCTTCTGTAACAGGCTGGGCATACAATGATCCCAAGAACGGAGGATTTGAAGCAGTTGCCTACGTAGAGCAGGAAACAGGCCCGGGTCTGGTTCTGATCGAAGGTGGAACATTTGTAATGGGACGTACCGAACAGGACGTACTTATGGATTGGAATAATATTCCAAGACGTGCTACTGTTTCTTCATTTTATATGGATGAAACAGAAGTAGCAAATATCCATTATTTGGAATATCTGTATTGGATAGACCGTGTTTTTGGAGCTGATTATCCGGAAGTATACCGCAAGGCCCTACCGGATACATTGGTTTGGCGTACCAGACTTGCATATAATGAGCCTTTGGTTGAACTTTATTTACGTCACCCGGCTTATCAGCAATACCCGGTAGTTGGTGTTAACTGGCTTCAGGCTTCCGATTTTTGCGCTTGGCGTACAGATCGTGTTAACGAACAAATTCTGGTCAGAGAAGGGATCTTAAATGTTAACCCTGCTCAGGTCAATGAAGATAATTTCGCTACAGATGCATATCTGGCAGGTCAATACGAAGGTCTTGTAAGAAGCCCGCTTCGTGATCTTAATCCAAACCGTGATACACGTAAAGTAAGAATGGAAGATGGTATACTTTTACCACGTTTCCGCTTACCTACTGAAGCAGAATGGGAATATGCAGCTCTTGGTTTGATTGGAAATACAGTTTATGAAAGAGTAACTGACCGTAGAATCTATCCCTGGAACGGATCTATAACGCGTAACGGTGATGAGAAGTTTAAAGGAGAAATGATGGCCAACTTCAAACGTGGTCGTGGTGATAATATGGGTGTAGCCGGAAAACTTAATGACAACGCAGATATCCCGGCTCCGGTTTTCTCGTATTGGCCTAATGATTATGGTTTGTATAACATGGGTGGTAACGTGGCTGAATGGGTAGCTGATGTATATCGTCCACTGTCTCATGAAGATAAATCAGATTTCAATCCTTATCGTGGTAACGTCTTCAAAACACAAATTCGTGATGAAGAAGGACAATTGGTTGAAAAAGATAGTTTAGGTCGTGTTCAGTATCGTGAAGTTACTGAGGAAGAAAATGACGGCAGAAGAAATTATACCAAGTCGGATAACATTAATTATTTGGATGGTGATGAGCCGGAATATATTAATTACGCTTATGGTGTAAATAGCATGGTTGATGATAAGGCAAGAGTAATTAAAGGTGGTTCATGGAAAGATCGCGCATATTACCTTTCACCAGGTACCCGCAGATTCCTTGATGAGCGTCAAAGCACCGACTATATAGGATTCCGTTGCGCTATGGCAAGAGTTGGAAGTCCTACAGGATTAGGCCGATCTTCTAAAAAGAAGTAATCTTAAAATTATATAAAATGACCCCGGTATTCCGGGGTTTTTTTTTATCCTTGTGCTATGTTTTCAGGAGCTGATCTTTACCCCTACTTTAAGAAATGTGGCTTAGTTGACACAGACACACGCAATATTCGAAAAGGGAGTATTTTCTTTGCTTTAAAAGGAGATAATTTCAACGGAAATGCTTTTGCATTAAATGCAATAGAAGCTGGTGCGACCTATGCAGTTGTTGATGAAAAACACTATTGTATTGATGATCGCTTCCTGCTTGTTGAGAATGGATTGAAAGCATTACAGGATCTTTCCCGAGAACATCGTAAACAACTTAGTATTCCTGTTATTGGAATTACCGGCAGCAATGGTAAAACTACCACCAAAGAATTGTTGCGTTCCGTTCTCGCGACACATTTCAAAACCTTCGCCACCTACGGGAATCTAAACAATCATATCGGTGTTCCATTGAGTATATTATCTATTGATGATTCTTATGAAATGGCGATCATCGAGATGGGAGCAAATCATCAAAAAGAGATCGAGTTGCTATCTGATATTGCTGATCCGGACCATGGGATGATAACTAATATTGGTAAAGCACATCTGGAAGGATTTGGAGGTATCGCAGGGGTGAAAAAAGGCAAGGGTGAACTCTTTGCTCATCTTAAAAAAAACAGAGGCCATATCTTTGCAAACAAAGAAAGTGAAGCATTGATGGAATTGTTGAATGGCTACTCTACTTCGACCCTTTATGGATATTCTGATAATTGTTCGGTGATGGGCAAACTTATTAGCTCTAACCCTTATCTGAAACTAGAATGGAAAAGCCATATCTCAAACCAAACTCATAGTATTCAAAGTAATTTGACAGGAGCATATAACCTGGACAATATACTGGCTGCAATATGTATAGGCTTGCATTTTAAGATCGATGCCCTGTCTATCAAGAATGGCATTGAATCTTATATCCCTGATAATAATAGATCACAGCTGATTGATCTGGGTAACTATCAGATCATAGCGGATTATTATAATGCCAATCCCACTTCTATGTCTGCATCCATTGATGCTTTCATGAATCTGAAAGGCGAGAACAAATGGTTATTCCTGGGGGATATGTTGGAATTAGGTGATGAAAGTCGAGTTGAACATCAAGCAATCGTCACCAAAATGGAAATAAGTGGTTTACAAAATGTCATTTTTGTTGGCCCAGAATTTATGGGCTGCTGTTCCGGAAGTAATTTTACTCACTTTAGAACTTCGGAGGAGGTTGCAAACTGGTTGATCCAAAACAAACCCAATGCAGCATTGGTTCTGATAAAAGGATCAAGAGGAATCAAGATGGAAAACATAATGCATGTTTTCAAATCCTGATCATCTATTTTTTACGGGAAAATATTTTACCTAAGAATCCTTTTTCCGTATTATCATCATCGTAATAGCCATATCCTGAATTTCCCTGGCCGTAACCATATCCGTAACCATATCCGTAACCATATCCATAAGAATACCCGTAGGCACCTGTAAATTTAGTATCATTTAAAATGATACCGACATTCTCCAGCTTACCTTCTGAATAGAGATCGTTGATCACTTTAATATGGTCTTTTCTACTATAATTTTCTCTAAGGATATAGATGTTTATATCGCTGAACTTCATGAGTAACAAAGCATCTGTTACAAGTCCCATAGGCGGCGTATCGACTACTACATAATCATAGGTAGATTTCAATGTTTTGAACATTTCTTCAATCTCAGGCCTGGTAAGCAATTCAGCTGGATTTGGAGGAATTGGTCCCGCACTTAAGAGATCCAGATTTTCAACTTCTGTCCGCTGAATAACTTGCTCAAGAGTGGCATTTCCTATCAAATAATTACTGACACCCTGAGCATTCGATAGATTCAGATCATCATACAATTTAGGTTTTCTAAGATCCAGACCTACAATGATCACTTTATGACCCTGAAGTGCCAATACGGTAGCCAGGTTAATAGTAGAAAACGATTTGCCTTCAGCACTGATACTGCTTGTGATCAGAACAACATTTTTTTCCTTGGTCATACCAAAGAATTGAAGATTTGTCCTGATCGATCTAAATGCTTCAGCGATAGAAGATTTTGGTCTGTGGTGCACGATCAGGTTATCTGCTTTATGTAAATGCCCTACAACACCAATCAATGGAACCTTAGAAGTTCTGCTTACTTCTTCCCTACTGCTAATCGTCTGCTTCAACATATTTTGCAGAATGACAATTATGATAGGAAATATCAATCCAATAACTAGAGCTAATCCAAGTATCACTCTGATATTTGGTTTAACAGCAGTAGAAGCAAAACTGGCTGGATCAAGTATTTTATTATCAGATACAGCAGTTGCTTTTGCAATACTTGTTTCAGCTTTTTTCTGTAAAAGATATACGTAAATATTCTGGTTTACTTCTGCATTTCTCTGGATTGCCAGCAACTCTCTTTCCATTAAAGGAATCTTCTTGATACTATTTTCGTAATCCAGAATTTGATTTTTGTAGCTCTTTAATGCGACATTCAATTTCCCTTTTATACTTGAAATATTTTCTAAAATAGAATTTCGAACTTCATTAATTTGAGAATCCAGGATCTGAATCGAAGGAGACTTACTATTTGAGCCATAGGTCAAGCTTTTGCGCTTGCTTTGCAAGCTTTGGTAACTCTGTATAAGCTGGATCAGCAATGGATCCGGAAGCCCCATTGCAGAAGGAGCCAGTTCAGTCAGATCTTTGTTATCATTTACATAATCGAACAAATAATCCAGGGTCTTTATCTCTATTTCAGTTTTTGCACGATCAATATCAAGTGTATTTACACGCTGCAAATAATTAATAGATTCAGCACTCAGATCTACAGTTCCTTTTTCTTCTTTGAACTTTTGAAGTTCCAGCTCGGTTGTATTCAAAGTGGAACTTATATCTCCCAATTGCTCTTCAACAAACTGTAAGGTAAGTGTAGCAATACTGGTTTTATCCCTTACATCAAGATTGATATATGAATTAGCATGTTCATTCAGGAAATCTTTTGCCCTTACCGGAATATTATCACGGAAAATCAATTGAATAATTGAAGCTTCTCTGTTTAAGGGTTCAATTTGCAATCTGCCAAGATAATTATCAACCAATTTAGAGGTTGAATTTAACTTGAACATAAACTCTTTTTGATTGATACGTTGCAGGATAGTATCATTCTTATTAATGACAAATTTCCATCCTCCATCTTCTACAACAGATCCAAATTTATGCTCATTGGAATATGAGTAATCTATGAGTCTCTTTGTGTCAGCTTCTACACTGAGTCTGTAAGTATTATCATCAAGGATAGATACCTGAAACGGGATATCATAAAATCTCGCCTGAGTCTCCATTGCTTCCACAGTGAAGGGGAGATTTTTGTACATAGGAGTACGAAAAAATGTAGTGGTCTTAAAATAACTGATCTCTAGCGGAAGGTGGTTCAACGTCTCTTCAATTAGAGATCTGCTTTGCAGTATCCCAATTTCCGTAGCCATGTTTCGTTGCGCACCAAATAAATCACCAGCCAAATAATCCTCAATATTGGCTCCTTTAGCTTTGGAATCTTTTAATAAAATACTGATACGTGCTTCGTAAACCGGAAGTGTAACCCGGATGATCGTAAATCCAATAATAATGGCTACTACGATCGAAATCAGAAAATAATACCAACGTCGTTTGAACTGAGTTATCAGCGTTCTCAATTCTACCTCATCTCCTGTCGAATTTTCAATATCTGGACGGTAATTCATAATTTATTTGCTAAGATTAACCGCTACTGTTATCATTAATATGGTGACGGAAACGATGGAAGTAATCGTAGTTAATGCAGGGCTTATATTTGCAAGTGCTTTGCGACGAATAGGTTCAACATAGATCACATCTCCCGGCTTTAAAAACATTTTTTCCGGATCAAAGGCATCATTCGAAGTCATATCTACCATGATGGTTTTGCTTTCTCTTTCGTTAACCCGCATGATCTTGATATTTGTTCTGTTCCCATAACTGGTGAGATCACCTGCCAAACCAATAGCATCTGTCAATGTTACCCGCTCCTGGGTGAGACTGTAAGTACCGGGTTTATTGAATTCACCTAAAACCGTGAACTTGAATTCATATCTCTTAACACTTACCAAAGGATTATCTATATATTCCTTGAACTTTGTCCTGAGTAATTCGCGTACTTCCTGTAAGGTTAAGCCTGATACTTGGATCTTGCCGATAAGTAACATTTCAATATTCCCAAATTTATCAACCAGATATCCTTTTTCGTAGGGTGAACGATTGTCGTTCAAGGATCTGCTGTCCTCTGAAGGTGTAAGAAATGGAAGTGCTTCAGCGTTAACACTCTGAACAAGAATAGCTAACAGATCTCCGGAATTGATCTTCAATTCCATATTCTGCAGAATAGCCAATGAATCTTTATCTGACTTCCCGGGTAATTGATCCTGGAAATAAACTATTTTACGTTGAGGTGTACATGATGCAAAGACAAGTGTAAAAGCAAGTAAGTAAAAAATATAATTTTTCATGAATATCAAATAATATGAAAGAGAAGCCTGAAGCTTAGTCTTTTGTAAGTACATTTCGAGAAATCACTATTTTCTGAACTTCGCTGGTTCCTTCGTAGATCTGGGTGATCTTAGCGTCTCTCATCAGGCGTTCAACATGATATTCTTTTACATATCCATATCCTCCGTGAATCTGCACAGCCTCCGTTGCAATTTTCATAGCAGTTGTAGATGCATATAACTTAGCCATAGCACTGGCGTTGCTGTAATCCTGATTATTATCTTTCAACCATGCAGCCTTGTAACATAGCAATCTGGAAGCTTCAATTTCAGTTGCCATATCTGCTAATTTGAACTGGATAGCCTGATGTTGAGAGATCTCTTTACCAAAAGCCTTACGTTGTTTTGAATATTCAAGAGCCAATTCAAAAGCTCCTGAGGCGATACCAAGTGCTTGTGAAGCGATACCTATTCTTCCACCACTAAGGGTTTGCATTGCAAACTTGAACCCGAAGCCATCTGCACCAATTCTATTTTCCTTAGGGACCTTTACATCTGTGAACATCAATGAATGGGTATCGGATCCTCTGATTCCCATTTTGTTTTCTTTTGGCCCTACACTGAAGCCGGGCATGCCTTTTTCAATTATCAGGGTGTTAATACCTCTATGGCCTTTGGAAACATTGGTTTGTGCCATTACAAGATATACAGAAGCCGAATTCCCATTAGTGATCCAGTTCTTGGTTCCATTTACTAAATAATGATCGCCTTTGTCTTCAGCAGTTGTTCGCTGAGAAGTTGCATCAGAACCAGCTTCCGGCTCTGACAAACAAAAAGCACCTAATATCTCACCTTTAGCCAATGGAATCAAATACTTCTGTTTTTGTTCTTCTGTGCCAAATGCCTCTAAGCCCCAACAAACCAATGAATTATTAACAGACATCACAACGGAAGCAGAAGCATCTATCTTTGAGATCTCTTCCATAGCTAAAACATATGAAATGGTATCCATTCCTCCCCCTCCATATTCCGGACTGACCATCATGCCAAGGAACCCAAGTTCACCCATTTTCTTCACCTGTTCAGCAGGAAAGATCTGTTTTTCATCCCTTTCAATAACACCTGGTAAAAGCTCTGTCTGTGCGAAATCTCTTGCAGCCTGTCTTATCATCTCGTGCTCTTCTGTCAACTTAAACATCATCATCTAGCGTAGTTTTCGTGAGGTAGTGTGCAAAAGTAATTTTTTAGACCCAATAAAACCAATTAAATTCGCCTCCTTGCTATGTCTAAATATTATTGGAATTGAATAACTCCTTCTCTGTTATAGGTCTCATGTCAGGAACATCGTTGGATGGGCTTGATATTGCTTTTTGCACATTCACGGAACTGACTAAGGATCAACCTTTATTTGCAATTAATGCATGTCATACTTACCCTTATCCGGATGAGATCAGGGAACTTCTTTCCAAGGCTCTAACTTGCGACGCCGGCACCTTAATCTCACTTCACAATAAATATGGTATTTTCCTTGCTGAAAAGATACAAGAATTCCTGCAGGAAACGAGTATGCAGAAACCTGATCTTATTGCAAGTCACGGGCATACTTTGTTCCATCAACCACCGCAATACACGTTTCAACTTGGTTCAGGTTCAAGTATTGCAGCTATTACAGGGATCCCGACGGTGTGTGATTTCAGAAGTACCGACCTGGTATTGGGTGGGCAGGGGGCGCCTCTTGTTCCTGTTGGTGACAGGGATCTTTTTCCACAATATGAAGCTTGTTTGAATTTAGGAGGGATAGCCAATATTTCTTATGAAAAAAAAGGCAGTCGAATCGCTTATGATATCTGCCCTGTCAACTTGCCATTAAACTATTTATCTTCAAAATTGGGTTTTGCTTTTGATGAAGATGGCAAGATCGCAGCATCTGCAAAACCGGATAAAGAGCTGCTTAATACTTTAAACAAACTTGAATTTTATAATTTAGAAGGAGCCAAATCTCTTGGAAGAGAATGGTTTGAAGCTAATTTTATTCCACATATTGAAACTGTTCCACCTGAAATTGCTTTAGCGACTGTCAGCTTACATATTGTTGAGAAACTGAATATAGAATTCAGTAAAAATTCATTAAGTCAAGTTCTTGTATCCGGAGGTGGAGCAAGAAACCAACATCTAATATCGGAATTACGTCTGGCTAGTGATACAATAATATCAATTCCGGAAACTAATATTATAGATTTTAAAGAAGCTCTGATATTTGCCTATTTAGGCTACCTTAGATTTAAGGAAAAAATTAATGTACTTGCCTCTGTCACTGGAGCTGCAAAAGACAGCAGTTCAGGAGCAATATACCTACCTTAAATTAATAATCGTCTTCTTCATTATAATATTCATCATCCAAATCTTCATCCTCTTCATTATTAAAAATTGCAAGATCATCTTCCATTACGATCTCTTCATCAGGAGCTTCTCCAAAACGATCAATTTTTTCAGCATCTACAGCTTTTGAATCAACTTTTGATTTTTTGGACTTAGTTTTTGCTGTTGACTTCACTGTTTTTTTAATATTCATTTCCTACAGTTTTTATGTCATTTAATTTAAACATGTTTTCATAGGGTGGGCTTACAAATTTAACACAGAAATATACTGAATTAACAAAAATCCTAAAAAAAAATCTATTAAAATTGATGGGTGAATTGATTTTTTACCTTTGCAGAGAATTTTGAATAATTATGAAAGACCTTTTATCCAAGTTTGAAAATAAATCACCGCAAATTGTATTTGAATGGAATGATTCTGAAACTGAAGCTCGTGGCTGGGTGGTTATCAATTCTTTGCGAGGAGGAGCTGCCGGTGGCGGAACACGTATGCGCATAGGCCTCGACCGACATGAAGTTGAATCGCTTGCGAAAACGATGGAAATAAAATTTACAGTTTCAGGTCCTGCCATAGGAGGTGCTAAATCAGGAATTGATTTCGATCCTGCTGACCCTAGAAAAACAGGTGTTCTGCAACGTTGGTACAAGGCGGTAATGCCATTACTTAAAAACTATTATGGGACAGGAGGCGATTTGAATATTGATGAGATCCATGAAGTTATTCCGATCACAGAAGGATTTGGGCTTTGGCATCCCCAAGAAGGCGTAGTAAATGGTCACTTTAATCCTGCAGAAAATGAAAAGATCCATAAGATCGGGCAACTTAGAATTGGTGTCAGCAAGGTTATTGAAGATAATTCATTCAGTCCGGATCTGAGCAGAAAATATAAAATTGCCGACATGATCACAGGTTTTGGTGTTTCAGAATCTGTCAGACATTTTTATGATATATGGGGTGGAGATCTTGTAAACAAGCGAGTAATAATTCAAGGCTGGGGCAATGTAGGTGCTGCAGCTGGTTATTATTTAAGTTTTCTTGGAGCCAAAATAGTTGGAATAATTGATCGTAATGGTGGTTTAATAAATGAAAATGGATTTAGTCATCAGGAAATCAAAGATCTGTTCTTATCCAGAGTAAACAATGCATTGGTTCATCCTGATCTTATTCCCTATGAAAAAATAATGGAAAGCATTTGGAATACAAAACACGATGTATTTATTCCTGCGGCGGCTTCAAGAATGTTAACTGATGACCATGTTGAAAAACTTGCCAAAGCAGGTGTAGAAGTAATAGCTTGTGGAGCAAATGTACCTTTTGCTGATAAAGAGATCTTCTTTGGTCCCATTGCTGAAAAGGCAGATACATTGATGAGTGTAATTCCTGATTTTGTTTCAAATTGTGGTATGGCCCGGGTGTTTGCTTATCTTATGGGCAGAGGCGTAGAAGTAACGGATGAGGCTATTTTTAAAGATGTTTCAGATATCATCAGAAATGCAATGATAAAAATTCACAAGACAAATCCGGGTAAAAAAAATATAACAGCATCTGCTTTCACAATTTCATTAAAGCAATTGGTATAAATGGAAATGAACGATTTTTTCACAAAAACATTTCTTGAAAATGAGTTAATAAATATTGCCTTATTTTTTGGTATCATTCTTTTGGGAATAATATTCAAAAAATATATTTCTGTTTTATTATCTAAATTACTTTTTAAAGTATTAAAGAAATATTCCTCAGGTGTAGGAGTAGAACAATTCATTGGTTTACTCACAAAACCATTAGGGATATTTATCACACTTATCTATCTGTATCTGGCTTTCATGCAATTGCAATTCCCTCCATCCTGGAATTTAGTTGATAGCGATAAGATAGGATTGAAGATGATCACAGAGAAAAGCTATATGATAGCTTTGACCCTATCTTTTACCTGGATCTTCCTCAGGATAGTTGATTTTTTGGGTGTTGTTATGGTTAACAGAGCTGCTCTAACTGAAGGTAAATCAGACGATCAACTTGTTCCTTTTATACGTGACGGAATCAAAGTATTTGTTGTCATATTTTCATTTTTCTTTGTTTTAGGAGCTGTATTTAGTTTAAATATCACCTCATTGGTTGCTGGTCTGGGAATTGGAGGTCTGGCAATTGCGCTTGCAGCAAAAGAATCTCTTGAAAATTTATTTGGCTCATTTACTATTTTTCTGGATAAACCCTTTGTAGTTGGCGATCTCGTTCAGGCAGGACCGGTCATAGGAAACGTGGAAAGTATAGGTTTCAGAAGTACCCGTTTGCGAACATTGGATAAAAGTTATGTGACCGTTCCAAATAAAAAAATGATCGATGTTGAATTGGATAATTTAAGTCTGAGAACATTTAGGAGAGCCCGGTTTAATGTTGGCCTCACCTACTCTACCTCAGCTTCTCAGATCAAAGCAATCGTTAAGGATATCAATGATTTTATTCAGGGACATCCCAATACGAATCAGGATGGTGTAGTTCATTTTTATGAATTCGGAGCAAGCAGCCTGGATATAATGGTTCAATATTTCGTTGATACAATGGACTGGGATGTATACCTGAAGATCAGAGAAGAAATCAATTACAAGATAATCGAGATCGTTGAGTCGCATGACTCAAGCTTCGCATTTCCAACACAGACCATTCATTTGGAAAAGACGAATTAAAGTTCTTTCTTTGCGCGCCCTAATAGTAATGCCCCAAATATTATAACCCAACATGCTGGCTCTCACTCTCATTGTAATCGTATTTGTTTTAGGATATGCAGCTATTGCTTTCGAACATACTATAAAAATAAATAAAGCTGCAACTGCATTATTGACAGGTGTTTTGTGCTGGACAATCTATATCCTTAATGCTGAAAGTCTTGTAATTGATCAGGTTGGTTTTGAAACATTTGGTAAGGTCGTAAAAGACTCTTTAGGCAATTTGCAATTCATAAGAGATTTCACACCCTTACATTATGTTTCTCATCAGTTATTAGAGCATCTGGGAGATGTTTCAGGGATCCTTTTCTTTCTTTTAGGTGCAATGACCATTGTTGAACTGATCGATGCTCATGATGGTTTTAATGTAATTACAAACAGAATAAAAACAACAGATAAACGCAAATTATTGTGGATCATTTCTGTGTTGACATTCTTTATGTCTGCAGTTTTAGATAATCTTACCACTTCCATTGTTATGGTATCGCTTCTCAGAAAGCTGATAAAATCTACAAAAGGAAGAATGCTCTATGCAGGTATGGTGATCATTGCTGCCAATGCAGGTGGAGCCTGGTCTCCTATTGGAGATGTTACAACAACTATGTTGTGGATACATAACAAGATCACAGTTTTAAGCATCATCGAAAGATTGTTGTTACCAAGTTTGCTTTGTATGATCGTTCCCTTGTTATTTCTGACATTCAGGATCAAAGGAAATTTCCAGAGACCCGATATAAAAGAAAATACTTCTCTTGAACCCACTACAGAATTCGAGAGGAATCTTGTGTTCTTTTTGGGAGTTGGTTCTCTGGTATTTGTTCCAATATTTAAGACCTGGACTCATTTACCTCCTTTTATGGGAATGTTATTTGGATTGGGCGTAATGTGGGCGGTAACAGAACTCTTACACAAGAGTAAGAATGACGAAGACAAAGGCTCTTATTCAGTAATACATGCCTTAAAAAAGGCCGATATTTCAAGTGTTCTATTCTTCCTCGGTATTCTTATAGCGATTTCTGCCCTGCAATCAACCGGACAATTGGTTAAACTTGCCGGAGTGTTGGATTCTACAATTGGCAATCAGGATATCATTGTTATTTCAATCGGATTACTTTCTGCAATTGTGGATAATGTTCCATTGGTAGCCGCAGCTATTGGTATGTATGATTTCCCGACAGATCATCCTTTCTGGGAGTTTCTGGCTTATTGCGCCGGTACCGGAGGTTCAGCTTTGATCATTGGTTCAGCTGCAGGTGTTGCAGTCATGGGTATGGAGAGAATAGATTTTATCTGGTACATGAAGAAAATAACAGCCTTCGCTCTGATCGGTTATTTCTCCGGAGCAGGACTATATTTGCTCATGGAGCGATTCTTCATTTAATTTTATTTTTTTTCTTGTTTGGATAATATCAGCAACAAAAGCTTGTTGATACTAACACCGCTATGTTCATAAGTGAAACTTGGGCTGCACTGCATGTGCAAAGCTATGGGTAACTTTGAACGCAAACTGAAATTACACCTACAAGAAATGAGCATTCTCCTTCAGATCACACAAACCGGAATCCCTGTTGATTCACTATCACCGGCAGCAGCACCAACAGTTGAAAAACTTTCTTTGCTGGAAATGACGATGAAAGGTGGCTTGATCATGATACCCATCGCGGTATTATCGGTTATGGCAGTTTATATTTTCATTGAAAGATATCTGGCGATCAAGAAAGCAAGTAAGGAAGAAAATAATTTCATGAATAATATTCGTGATTTTATTCACAATGGAAATATTGATGCAGCGCGTTCTCTTGCAAAAAATACAGACAGTCCAATCGCAAGAATGATCGAAAAAGGAGTATCCAGAATTGGTAAGCCTTTGAAAGACATTAATACTTCGGTAGAAAATGTGGCTAAGCTGGAATTATATAAGCTGGAAACAAATCTTGCTACACTGGCTACCATTGCCGGAGCTGCTCCTATGATAGGATTTCTTGGTACTGTTACCGGTATGATCCGCGCCTTTTACAATATGTCAAAAGCAGGAAACAACATTGATATCTCATTACTTTCCGGAGGAATCTATGAAGCAATGGTAACTACAGTGGCTGGACTTATCGTCGGTATCATCGCTTACATTGCTTACAATATGCTTGTGGCCATGGTTGAGAAAGTAGTTTACAAGATGGAAGCAAGATCTATCGAATTCATTGACCTGCTTCAAGAGCCTGCTAAATAAAGAAAATCATGGGAATTAAAACCAGAAATAAGGTAAGTGTGAATTTCAGTATGTCGTCTATGACTGACATCGTATTCCTGCTCCTGATATTCTTTATGCTTACCTCAACTTTGGTAAGTCCGAATGCGTTGAAATTACTTTTGCCAAACAGTAATTCCAGAACATTGGCCAAGCAAACAATCAGTGTTTCCATCACACAGGACCTGCAATATTTTGTGGGAACAGATCCTGTATCTATTGATGATATGAGCAACATTTTGCAAGCTAAGATCGTTGGAGAAACAGATCCATCGATTGTATTGCATGTAGATAAGACTGTTCCTATCGAATATGCCGTGAAAGTGATGGATATTGCAAATAATCAGAAGATACGCGTTGTACTTGCAACTAAGCCTTTATAATGATTACACTGGTTCAAAATTCAGATAATAGATCCGGCCTTATCGGCACTATCCTTTTTCATGGGATCTTGCTGATTTTGTTCATTCTTTTTGGATTGAGCACTCCTCTTCCGTTACCTGAGGAAGAAGGGATCGTTGTAAATTTTGGTACTTCAAACGATGGTAGTGGCGAGATTCAACCTTTGCAGAATATGGCTGATAATATGCCATTGACCCAGCCCCAAAAAGCAAGTTCAACCACTGCCTCAGAGACCGAAACTGCAACGCAAACTATGGAAGAAGCCGTTGCTTTACCCAAGATTGAAAAAGTAAAACCAAAGGTAAAACCGGTTGTAGTTAAGCCAGTTGAGAAACCAACTGTGCAACCAAAAGAAAATCCTACACCCGTAAAAGAAGAGCCTAGGGTAAACCCTAATGCATTGTATCCAGGGAAAAAGGATAATGCCACTAATAACTCTGCAGGACAAGGTAACAATGGACAACCCGGAGATCAGGGAAGTAACAACGGTTCTGTGAACAGTAATAATCCCGGTGACGGAAAAGGAAAAGGAAGCGCCGGCGTATCCTATGATCTGGGAGGACGGACCATTAAATCTAAACCTACCATTCAGGATAACAGTCAGGATTTTGGTATCGTTGTGATCGATATAATTGTAGATAAATATGGAAGTGTTGTTTCTGCTACCGGCCCCGGACGAGGATCTACAACAACCAGTCAGAATTTATTAAGCAAAGCCAAAGAAGCTGCATTACGTGCAAAATTCAATCAGGATCTAAATGATCTGGAAGAAAGAAAAGGCACGATTACTTTCCGCTTCTCCCCTAAATAGTCATAGCTTTGTGTCCAATTATGGATGCAAAATACAAGGCAACACTTGATTATCTTTTTGCTGCATTACCTATGTTTCATCGCATCGGTCCTGCTGCCTATAAAGCTGATCTGGATAATACCTATGCCATCGCTAAACTCTTAAAAAATCCGGAGAATGCCTTTCCTGCCATCCATGTTGCGGGTACGAATGGAAAGGGAAGTACATCGCATATGATGGCTGCTATTCTGCAAAGAGCCGGCTACAAAACAGGATTATATACATCACCGCATCTCAAGGATTTTCGTGAACGAATACGTGTGAATGGAGCCATGATTCCGGAAGCAGATGTTATCTCATTTGTAGAGGATCATAAGATTGAATTTGAAAAGATCAATCCGTCATTTTTTGAATGGACCGTCGGTTTAGCATTCGATCATTTTAGAAAAGAACAGGTTGACATTGCAGTGGTGGAAGTTGGACTGGGCGGGCGTTTGGATTCAACCAATATTGTGAATCCCAAGCTTTGCATTATCACTAGTATAGGTATGGATCATGCCAATTTATTGGGCGATACATTGCAACTCATTGCTGCTGAAAAAGCGGGGATCATGAAAAAAAATGTTCCGGTTGTGATCTCCGAAAAACAAGCTGAAGTAGAGCAAGTATTCAGAGAAGTCGCAAAACAAAAAAATGCTGTTTTACATTTTGCAACCGATAGCTTAAATGTAAGTTGGAAAGGCTGGGATGAAGCAGGACACAAAGCTAATTACGATCTTCATTCCAATCGCAATGAACTTATTTTTGAAAATATAGAACTTGATTTACCCGGAATGTATCAGGCTAGAAATTTGCCCGGTGTATTTAAAGCTGTGGAGTTGCTGAATGAAATGGGTATGGCTATTTCAGACGAATGTTTGCGGGAAGCATTGACAAATGTATCCGGCAGCACGGGATTGAGAGGTCGTTGGGAATGTATTTCTAAGACTCCCCGAGTATATGCTGATACGGGGCATAACGAAGACGGTATACGAGAGATCTTACGGATGCTGATGCATACTCCACATGCGAAGTTGCATTGGGTATTTGGAATGATGGCTGATAAAGATGCAGCAAAGATCCTGAAGCTATTGCCTGAAGATGCCAGGTATTATTTCTGTGCTCCCGACTTGCCAAGGGCTTTGGGTGCAACTATTCTACAGGAGAAAGCGACAGAATTTGGATTGTCTGGGAAAGCATATCTCTCCATACCCGAAGCCTTACAAGCTGCTACTGAGGCAGCTGGCCATGACGACCTGGTCTTGGTTGGGGGCAGCACATTTGTGGTAGCCGAGGTGATCTAAAAAAATATTATTTTTTCTTTTGCAGATTTCAGGAAAGCACTATATTTGCAGCCCTAAAGGAATGGGGGCTTAGCTCAGTTGGTTCAGAGCATCTGCCTTACAAGCAGAGGGTCACTGGTTCGAATCCAGTAGCCCCCACAAACAAAAACCGATACACAACGTGTCGGTTTTTTCTATTTCAGACCGAACCGTAAACGTAGTTTACGAGTGAAGGATGAAGTAGAAAAAAACGGATGCACGCCGAAGGCGGGCGTCGGTTTTGCTTTGTAACTCCCCCACCCCTGGATCGGCTAAGCCAATCCAGAAAAAAGTGTGAGCGTGTTTCTTCCGAAAGTATTTCGGAAGAAAAGTGTTTTTGACCTGGGGTCAAAAAAGTGAGGGGCTGTTTTCTTTGCCACGAAGGCTCTAAAGTGTCAGGAGTAAACTCCTGTCACCACTCCTGACACCACACTCGGCTGAGGGATAGCAGCGGAAAGCCCGACCCAAACATGCGCATGCATGGGAGGGGCAGCCCTAAAAAAAACACATGCTCAAGGAAAATATATTTGATTTTCTACGTTGTTAAAGTTGGAAATGGATAACAACGCCTCATTGCATTGAAATTTCCTATATTTGTAAATCACAAAACAAACAGAAAAATGAAGAAAAACATCTTAGGATTTGCAGCCATCATGGCATTTGCATTTACATTAAGCATGACATCATGTTCAAGCGCGGATAAGCCGGCTGAAGAAGCTACTACAGAAGAAGCTACTACTGACGGAACAGAAGCTGCTGCAACTGAAGAAATGCATGCTCATGCACATTACAAATGTCCAATGGACTGTGAAAAAGGCAAGGAATATGAAGAAGCAGGAGTTTGTCCTGTTTGCAAAATGGAACTTGTTGAAGTTAAAACTGAAGGTTAATATTTAACCACATAATTAAGCCTCCCGGAATACTAACGGGAGGCTTTTTTTATGCCCGCATATAAGTTCTGATATGTATGTCCGTTAATATCCTGAATCTGAAATCTTCCAAATACACATCTATTTTTGTTTCTTTGTTTATGCGCTTCAGGGTAAAACTATTTTTCGGCCTTTTTTCAATGCTGTTTTCAACAGCCGTTTTTAGTCAGGAAATTCAGTGGTCAGAGCCGGGCATCACCAATCCTAAACTCCCCTATCATAAAGTATTGGGCTATGATGATGAAGGATTTTTCCTTTTGCTCAGCAATCTGGGAATGGACAATGACAGAGACAGAGTAGGATTCAAAAAAAGGCGATACGGCCTTGCCTACTTTGATGATAATCTGAAGAAAAGTTGGGAGCAAGAAATTGAAACCGGAGATGAAGTTTTACAGGACATCATTTTTGCTGCCGGACGGATCTGGATGTTGAGTTCAGAAGAAGACCGGAATCTTAAAAAACAATATGTATATCTGCGACAGATCGGAGTAAAAGGCGCATGGAAAGGTTCGAGGATAAAAATTGATGAATGGGATAATTCAGAAGCTATCGTAAACTCAAGCCAGATAAGCGTTTCAAAAGATCATCTTCATATGTTATTGACTTATGATCTGGAAACACCCAGCAGAGCGGATCAGGCTATTCGCGCTATAAGTGTTGATACCAGCGGTGCAGTTTCATGGGCTGCGAAAATTGAATTGCCTTACAAGGAAAAAAATCTGAACCGGATAAGCACACTTATATCAAACAAAAACAGACTTTTTATTTTAGGTCTTGCTTTTCATGCAGAACAAAAAGAGAAAGGTCCGGGTAAAAGTTCATATCGTTTTTTTGATTTTGATCCTACAGTTCAAACATTGAAAGAAGAAGAAATTCGATTTGAAGATCGTTTCATTTCTGATGTAGGAATTAGTATCGATGAGATAAATGACAAGGTAGTAATGGCCGGATTTTTTAGCGATAAAAACACCTACTCCACTGCCGGTGTTTTTTTTAATTCCTACGATCCTCAATCAAGAAGCACAAAAGAAATGCGTTCAGAACGGTTTCCTGATACTTATCTGGCCCGCTTTATAGGCGAATTTAAAGCCAATAAAGGAAAGGAATTAACCAATTATACTATTGACAGATTGATACTCCGAAATGATGGAGGAGCAGTGATCGTGGCTGAAGCTTTTTATCGTGATGAATATACATATTACGATGTCTTTACTCAGACCTTCACACGCAGAGTGATCTATAATTACAATAATGTTTTAGTTGTTTCCATAAACAAAGATGGCAGTATTGATTGGGGATCCATTGTTCCAAAGAATCAAAGTTCGGTAGATGATGGTGGTTTTTATTCTTCCTATTTGAATTATATTGAACAGGATCAAATGATTTATATATATAATACCCTCGCCGGAAAAAGAAATGCAGTGATGTTATATCAAGTAACTAATCGTGGAGCAGAAAATCAACGCATGCTTTTTAAAGAAAATGAAGAAGTCCAGATCGTTGCTAAAAGCGGAATGCAGATAGATACGGATATGGTGATCCTGCCTGCAACCGTCAAGAAAAAATCCAGATTATTGAAAATTGTTTTCTAGATGATCCAAAAATTGAGAATGATTTTTTCCTGGATCAAATTTCGACTAAGAAGTGTGAATGCGCATGGATTACATTCTCCTTTCCTTTTTGATCTTTATAATAAAATGACCGATGGCGCTACATATTATATGTTTGGTCCGCTGGCAAGCTTGAGATCTAAGATGCTTACGGATACAAGGAAAATTGAAGTGTTTGATGCCGGTGCAGGATCACATCTTCATGGAAAAAAGGAAAAAAGAAAAGTTTCTGATATTGCCGGATCTTCGTTAAAAAAACAAAAACGCGCTGAATTTCTTTTTAAGATCGTGAATGAATTTCAATGCAAATATATTTTAGAATTAGGAACCTCATTGGGCATCACTTCATGTTATCTGGCGGCTGTCAGCCATGAAAGTAAAGTGATCACGATCGAAGCTGCTCCAGAGATAGCGAAGATAGCTCGAGAAAATATTTCATTATTGGATCTGAAAAATATTGATGTTGTTGATGGTAAATTTGATGATGTACTGGATGCTGTTTTAGCGAATCAGGATACATTGGATCTAGTATTTATTGATGGTGATCATCGTTATGAAGCTGTATTAAAAAACTTCAATAAGATCCTGCCAAAACTCAATAACAACAGTGTTGTTATTCTGGATGATATTCATTGGTCGACAGGAATGGAGCAGGCTTGGAAAGAGATAATGAAAGATGAAAAAGTACGTGTAAGTATAGATGTATATGATATGGGTATTTTATTTTTCAGAAAAGAAATGAGCAAAGAAGATTTCTCTATTCGCTTCTGATCAATGAAATATTCCTATTTTTGAAAGAATAAGTCTAACCTCTCTTTTTATTTTTATCATGGATTTAGTAATTACACTCAAAGACATAAAGAGGCATTACAAGATGGGTACTGAACTCATCAAAGCATTACAATCGGTCTCACTTGATATTAAGAAAGGTGAATATGTTGCATTGATGGGTCCATCGGGATCCGGCAAATCAACATTGATGAATATCATCGGATGTCTGGATACCCCTTCAGGAGGAGAATATTGGTTGAGTGGTATCAATGTAAGCAAGATGAATGAAGACGAATTGGCGGAAACCAGGAACAAGGAGATCGGGTTTATATTTCAAACTTTTAATTTACTGCCCCGCTCTACTGCATTACAAAATGTAGAATTACCGTTGGTATATGCCGGATTCCGAAAAGCTGAACGTGCTGAGAAAGCCAAAAAGTCCTTGGAGGATGTAGGCTTGGGCGACCGTATCACGCATAAACCTAACGAACTCAGCGGCGGACAAAGACAACGTGTTGCAGTGGCTAGGGCATTGGTAAATAATCCTTCCATAATCCTTGCTGATGAACCAACAGGTAATCTGGATACTAAGACATCGTATGAGATCATGGGACTGTTTGAAGAGATCCATCAAAAGGGAAATACCATCATTGTTGTTACCCATGAAGAAGACATCGCAAGGCATGCACACAGGATTATTCGATTGAGAGATGGGCTGGTTGAAAGTGATTCGTTGAATTCTAATATCATGACCATGTCTAAATATGAGACACAAATATGAAGATCTACACAAAAAAAGGTGATGGTGGAAATACATCTTTGATTGGGGGAACACGGGTTCCCAAAGATCATATTCGAATCGAAGCCTACGGTACAATAGATGAGCTTAATTCCTATATCGGATTATTGAGAGATCAGGATATCTCTGAAAAAGCAAAAGCAGTTTTAATAGAAACCCAAGATCGGTTATTTACCATAGGATCCTTACTTGCGGCTGACCCCGAAAAGAGCAAAATGGTATTGCCACTCCTTCAGGAGGCGGATATTTCTTTTCTTGAAGAGGAGATAGACCGAATGGATGCGATCCTGCCTCCAATGAAGTCGTTTGTTTTGCCCGGAGGGCATACTACAGTTTCATATTGTCATTTAGCACGCTGTGTTTGCCGCAGAGCTGAAAGGAATACTATTCATTTGCAAAGAGAGAATCCGGTTGACTCCCTCATCATTCCTTACTTAAATCGATTATCGGATTATTTATTTGTTCTGTCGCGAATGTTAGCTATGGAGCTTGGAGCTATAGAAACGCCATGGAAGCCACGTCTTTAGCTTATTTAGTGAATTTTTTCAATAAATGACATTTGCTATTGTAATTTTTATAATTTTGTGCCCCTTATAGAATCCCTTTTATGGGGAATTAATTAACCTAAAAAAACTGAGGGCACCATGTACTGGACTTTAGAACTGGCTTCCCATCTGGAAGATGCTCCCTGGCCTGCAACCAAGGACGAATTGATTGACTACGCAATACGCTCAGGCGCTCCGTTGGAAGTGATAGAAAACCTTCAGGAACTTGAAGACGAAGGCGAAGCATATGAAACTATTGAAGAAATATGGCCGGATTATCCTACCAAGGATGATTTCTTTTTTAACGAAGACGAATATTAATATCTTCTAATAACGATCTGAGGCTTATATGGATAAAACTGTATAAGCCTTTTTTCATTCATAGCTGTGACGCAAAAAAAAACGGATAGCCACGATCCTTATTCAGCATTAAGAATAAAGGATTTTCGATTTCATATTTTGTCTCGGTTGTTTCTTACTATCGGGGTTCAGATGCAGGCTGTTATTGTTGGCTGGCAGATCTACGAGATCACTAAAGATGTATTGTCACTTGGCTTAATAGGACTTGCCGAAGCTGTACCTGCTATCAGTATCGCTTTCTTTGCCGGTCAATTGATAGACCGGAAAGATCGCAGATCCATCATCCTCTATTTTCATTTACTTCTGATTCTGGCCTCTGTCCTGTTAGTATATCTGGCCTATGATCCGGATCTTCTAAGATCAGTAGGGGCTTCTCCATTGTATATTTCAATATTCATTACCGGTGTAGCTCGTGGGTTTCTGGGACCTGCTATTTCAGCATTCATGCCCCAACTGGTACCCCGAAATATCTATGCAAATTCATCTACCTGGAATAGTACTGTCTGGCAAACCGGAGCTGTAGCCGGTCCTGCCGCTGGTGGATTGATCTATGCTACTTCCGGGTACACAGTTACATATGTAATTGCAGCATTGTGCATCTTAATTTCATTTCTGGCTGTACTGCAGATCAGTCCAAAACCTTATCCTAAGAGTGCTATCATTGAGCCTTTAAAAGAAAGACTGACTTCCGGGATCAAATTCGTTTTTGCAAATAAGATCATGTTAAGTGCGCTGTCTCTTGATCTGTTTGCAGTTCTTTTCGGAGGGGCTGTAGCACTGCTTCCTGTTTTTGCAGAAGATATTCTAAAAGTTGGACCGGAAGGTCTGGGTATGCTGAGAGCAGCCCCGGCCGCAGGAGCTATCCTGATGGCGATTATACTGGCTTTCAAACCTCCGACATTGCATGCCGGAAGAAACCTGCTTATTGCAGTTGCTGCTTATGGTTTATGTATGATCTTTTTTGCATTATCTACGAGTTTTTATCTAAGTTTATTCATCCTTGCGTTGTCGGGTATGTTTGATAATGTAAGTGTGGTGATTCGAAGTACCATCATGCAGCTACTTACTCCGGACCATATGCGGGGGAGAGTTTCGGCAGTCAATACGATCTTTATCGGTTCATCAAATGAGATCGGAGCTGTTGAATCCGGTGTTGCTGCCAAGTTCCTTGGATTGATCACTTCTGTGGTGGTTGGCGGGATAATAACACTAACGGTAGTTGGTATAACTGCCACAAAGGCACCCTCATTACGCAGACTCAGCCTTAATGACGTGAAATAATAAAATATCCTCCTCGGCAAGGCTTTTGAACATTGAGCCGGCATCAAATTTTTGTACATTTGTCAACCTTTTTCAGCTAAATCCCCGCCCCTAAGGCAAGCATATCATGATAGAATTTATTAATAAAGCCATATCCGGAATTTTCGGTTCAAAATCAGATAAAGATCTTAAAGATCTTAAGCCATTTGTGCCTCTTGTAAACGATAAATACAAAAATTTATCTGCGCTGAGTCATGATGAACTTAGAAATGAAACTGCAAGATTCAAAGCCATTATTGCTGAAGGTCTTAAAGAGATCAAAGATCAGGTTGATAAACATGAAGCAGCTATTGAAGCGGATCCTGACATGGAGATGGATGACAAAGAAGATCTGTATAATGAGATCGATAAGTTAAAGAAACAAGAGAATGAAAAGATCGAAGAGATCTTAAACACAATTTTGCCTGAAGCTTTTGCTGTAGTTAAAGAGACGGCTCGCCGTTTCAAAGAAAATTCTGAACTGAAAGTTCTAGCAACTGATCTTGACAGAGAACTGGCTGCTGCAAAAACCAATGTAGTTATCGAAGGGGAATATGCAATTCATAGCAACACCTGGGATGCTGCCGGAAATATGGTTACCTGGGACATGTTGCATTATGATGTGCAGTTGATCGGAGGAACCGTGCTTCATCAGGGAAAAATAGCTGAGATGGCAACAGGTGAGGGAAAAACACTTGTGGCAACCTTGCCTATTTATCTGAATGCATTGACAGGTAAAGGAGTTCACGTAGTAACTGTAAATAATTATCTGGCTATTCGTGACTCGGAATGGAATGGACCCCTATTTGAATTTCTGGGGTTAAGTGTTGATTGTATCGACAAGCATCAGCCAAACTCTCCGGAGAGACGCAAAGGATATTTATCAGATATCACCTACGGAACCAACAATGAATTTGGTTTTGATTATCTGCGCGATAATATGGCAAGGAATCCGGAAGATATGGTTCAGCGTGAACATCATTATGCCATCGTCGATGAGGTCGATTCGGTATTGGTAGATGAAGCGCGTACACCATTGATCATATCCGGTCCGGCTCCACGTGGGGATCACCATGAATTTGGTGAAATGAAACCAAGGGTTGAGAAATTGGTAAGTGCGCAAAAAGCTTTCGTTACTACTTCAATTTCAGATGCGAAAAAACTACTCGCAGATGGTAAAGATGAAGAAGGTGGATTAGCATTACTAAGGGCTCACCGTGGATTACCAAAGACAAAATCATTGATCAAATTTCTGGGAGAAACAGGAATTAAATCAAAGATGACAAAAACAGAAAACTTTTATATGCAAGACCAGAACAAGGAAATGCATAAAGTAGATGCTGAATTATTCTTTGTCATTGATGAAAAAAGTAACTCAGTAGAACTAACAGAAAAAGGAATTGAACTGATCACAAAATCAGGCGATGATGATGCATTCTTTGTGATGCCGGATGTAGGCGCTGCAATTGCTGACATTGAAAAATCAAGTCTTAGTGCTGAAGATAAGATATCAAAGAAGGATGAGTTGATGCGTGATTTTGCAATAAAATCTGAACGTATTCACACCATCAATCAGTTGTTGAAAGCGTATGCACTCTTTGAGATCGATGTAGAATATATTCTTGCTGATGGTAAGGTAAAGATCGTTGATGAACAAACCGGTCGTGTGCTGGATGGCAGAAGATATTCTGATGGCTTGCATCAGGCTATTGAAGCAAAAGAAAATGTGAAAGTTGAAGCTATCACGCAGACCTATGCTACAGTTACCTTGCAGAATTATTTCAGGATGTATCACAAGCTGGCAGGTATGACAGGAACTGCAGAAACTGAAGCAGGAGAACTCTGGGAGATCTACAAATTGGATGTTGTTGTGATACCAACGAACAGACCAATCACAAGAGATGACAGGGAAGATCTGGTCTTCCGCAGCAACCGCGAGAAATACAATGCCATCATTGAAGAGATCGAAAAACTGGTAAATCTTAACAGACCTGTTTTGGTAGGTACGACATCCGTAGAGATCTCTGAATTATTGAGCAGAACTTTAAAATTGCGAGGTATAAAACATAATGTACTTAATGCTAAGCTTCACCAACGTGAAGCGGAGATCGTAGCTGAAGCAGGTAAAGCAGGTACAGTTACCATTGCCACAAATATGGCAGGTAGAGGAACAGATATCAAACTG